>NZ_CP009528.1:3314232-3618976 GCF_000970025.1 Methanosarcina barkeri MS | reverse complement strand
TACCAATGTTTGAGTCCAGTTCATCCACAAGTTCATGAATTCTCTCAGCAGTTCTAAATCCCCTTCGAGAGGCGTCTGTTACGACAATCAGTTCATCTATATCCCGGATAATTTTCCTGCTGAAATGCTCAAGCCCTGCTTCTGCATCAATGATAACGATATCATAATTCGCTATCAGTTTATCCATGATGCCCCTGAGAAGGTTGTTTACATAACAGTAACATCCTGACCCTTCGGGCCTTCCCATTACCAGGAGGTCATAACCCGGCATTTCTTCGATGATCTCATAAATCTTGCTTTTAAGTACCGCCTCTTTATTCATGTCGGGATGTTCAGGCTTTGGTTTTGTGATTTCGGCCTGTAAATACTCCTTTGCATCTCCGATTGTTTTTACGTTCTCACAGCCAAGAGTCTCAGGAAGGTTAGTATCTGCATCTGCATCAACTGCCAATAAGAACTTCCCTTTTTTGGAAAGGGAGCGGATCAGAAGAGCCGCTACCGCTGTTTTACCAGTCCCACCTTTTCCCGTTATTGCAATTACTTTTGTCACAGAATACCCCATGGATTGTTTTTCGTTGTAGGCGATTACCTGTCGTCACCCAACTACGTTTATTCCTTCTTCTCGCTGACGATCATTTTGTCAATGGAGATCTTTGCATTCTTGAAAGTGATCTTTATTCCACCAGCTTTACCGGCAGGCATCATTGGCATTGAAGCCATTGCAGGCATCTGGAAACCTGCTGCAGGCATCATCATTGGAGCTGCTGCAACAGCTGTTTCCTCTTCTTCTTCCTCTTCTTCTTCCTCTTCCTCTTCTTCTGCAGCTGCCCAGTTAGCAACGACCGGGTGGTTCTTCTCCTGCAGGAAAGCCTTCAAGGACTCGATGTCAGTTGCATCGTTCTCAGTTGCGATCTTGTCTTTGATGTCTTCAGGAATGGTTTCTGCAATCTTTTCCTTGAGCATGGCAGGGAGCCAGACAACTCTGTTCCAGCCTCCATCCGCCTGGATGAACTTGGGTGAATAGAAGTAGTTGACCCCAATACCGAGGAAACCTACTATCTGCTTTCCGCCTCCTGTCTGACCGGCCATAGTTGAGAAACCAAGTCCATTTGGTGCCATTCCCTGGTATTCTCTGTTAACCCATCCGATACCGTCAACTTCAGGGATATAGAACCCGACTACTTCGAAGCAGCCACAAGAGGTGTGTGGTGAGTCGAAGAATGAGTGGAGTTTAATCTTGTCGAATTCACCACTTGAAAGTTTCTTTGCAATCTCATTTACACCTGAGTATTCACCTGTATTGTCATCGAGAACTTCACCCTTTTCAATTGCGAACTGTGGGCCTTCTGGGTCTACTTTTGCGGCTGCACGGCCGTCAAACCAGTTGATTGCACCACATAGTGAGATTCTGTCTGGAGAAACCACACATACGTTGGTTGGAGCAAAAGCCTGACATAGAGTACATCCATAGAAGACATCGACATCTTCATCGTGTAGGTCCTTTGTCCTTGCATCTCTTGCCTTGAAGATCTCCTTTGCCTCTACCATTTGCTTTTCGACTTCGGCCTCGTCGGTGTAGAAGGTCACCTGCATCTTCTCAATAAAAGGAAGCTCTGTCTTGAAGAGCATCATGACAGCTTTTCCGAAAGGTTCGAAGGAGTCCATCTTTGCAGCTGTGTCCTTTGACATTCTCATCCATACATCGTATCTCTGGTTCAGGTGCATAATGCCCTGGCAGTAGTTTACGAAGTCGTGGACACGCCTTTCGACGACAGACTCAAGGTCAGGCTCTACCAGTTCTCCGCCGATGTGGAAAATCATTGCCCAGGGATATGTTTTGCCCTCTTCCATTTCCTTTAGATCAGGACCGACGATCGTAACTTTGTCATCTTCGATCTCGTCCATGTCCTTTGCACGGACAAGTTCCAGACCCATGGATTTCGGGCCGCCGAGTTCAACAAACATTCCATCCTTTCTTACTCTTTCTCCTTCAAACATTGGAGAAATCTCAAATGGGAATTCTGCCATTATATTTTGCCTCCTAAATCAAAGTTATAATGCGTTAATAAGTTCATCCAGGGCAGCATAGTGGTCTGCCTTACTCAGGTTCCCGAAGGACATAGTTGCGTTCTGGATGTAGTTTCTGTCAATTGCTATTGCTTTTACATCTGAAAAGTTCTTTGTTCCGGACAGCACCTGATTAATATAGTATTTTATGTGTCCTAAAACAATGAGTGTGTCATAGGTTCCATTGCCATCAAGCCCTGGCCAGTTAGGATCAGTTACATAAAAGCCGAGCTGGTGAAGATTAATGTACTTGGCTTTGACATCCTTGTCCACAAAGCCAGGCATTGAGCTGCCGGTTGCTGCAATAGGGATGTCTTTTGCTTTTGCAATCTTCACTGCCCTGTCCAAGAGTTCAGGGTCAAGGATTTTGGTCCCAACCACAAGAAGTGGCCTCTTTGCTTTTGCAATCAATTTAGCTGCGATCTCTGGAGTTGTTGTTTTTGCAGTTGTTACTCCGTAGCTGGTGAAGAGCTTGGTATTTTTGGTAGTGTCTACCATTTTCAGGCCCCCTTGCAAAGTCTCTTGAGGTTAGTTGGCTGTGCTGAGACGTCGAATTTGATCTTCGGACCGGAAATTATCTTCTTCCTCTTCCAGTCAATTTCCCAGCCATGCTCGGCTTCCAGTCTCTTGAGGAGTTCCTCACGCTTGGCAAGTGGGAGGTCAGCTTCAGTTCTGACGAACTTCCACCAATCTTCTGGCTCTACACCAAGGTACTTCTTGGAGAGTTCCATCCAGTGGGTCAGCTTTATGGACCTTCCCATGCTGTTATCGGACGGGCGGATGCAGGCTTTTGCCATCATCGGGATTGCTTCCTGCCAGGTTTCTGCAGTTGTCAACAGGAATTCCGGTGCTGGTGGAATGTTCATCTCTGAACCGTCTCTGGCATCATAGACTTTCCACTTGGACTCGTCATAGTTCTTGGCGATCAGGGCTCTCCTGTACTTGGAACCATGGGGGCCGAGTACTGCAGGGATACCAAAAATATTACAGCCGGTACCAATTGCAGCAGCCTTCTGTGAGTATCCACCCCAGGCAAGTCCACATGCACCTACACGGTTAAGTGTATAGTCTGCAATTTCAGCAAGGTTTCCTGTCATGTTTCTCTGAGCAAAGATTCCGGCAACTTTTTCGGCAGCTCCACTGATGTGTGCATTGGACACACAGGAACCAGTGTTAAGCAGTCCACCACCTGCGAATGTACCTGGGTACTTTTCGTAAAGGGTCTTGCCATCCTCGTCCTTGTACATACCGATGTCCATTGCGGAACAACCGCTTACAGCCAGGAGGTAGTTTCTCTTCAGGAACTCTTCGGCGATGAGGTAGACATCTTTAGTACCAGCTGGATAGTTCGGGCATCCGATAATAGCGATGATACCTGGGGTAGTTCCCATGACAAGGTTCAGGCCTTCTTTCCTGATTTCCGCGTCACTTGCCTGTCCTCTGCCAGCTCTGACCAGCCCTTTCTCTTCGCTGATAGCCTTCTGTGCAGCTTTCTCAATCACGTTTACGATTGGGATTTCTTTCTTACAGACCTGTTCACAGCGGCGGCATCCAATACAGCGGTCATGGAGAGCTTCAAGGTATTCGTAGCTTCCTTTAGCTGCAAACTCCAGAGCTTCTGGGATATCCAGTTCTTCTGGGCATGCAAGCCTGCATTCTCCACACTTGACACACTTGTCGATATATACCTTGAATTCTTCATCAGTCGGAATTGCTGTTATGCCTTCTGCGTCGCGGATTGGAGCCATTACCTGGGCAAGCTTCGGGACAAGTTCTCCAAGTTTTTCATAGTCAAGTACTACGCAACCAGGGATTGCTCCTGATTTTAATTCCTCAATTATTGAATCCACATCTGCGTCTGTACGGTCCGGCAGGCCCATCATTATCTTTTCATTAGAAGCGATAACAGGGATCTTGAGCTTCTGGGATTCTGACAGAACATCACCGCGGACGCACTGTTCATCGACAACAATTACATCAGGCATTCCGGAGCGGATAATCTTCAGTTCTTTGGCCAGGGACCCTACGATCTTGGCATATGGAGCTCTTCTGTCGGCTTCTTTGTACCTGGTCATATCGAATGCGGTACAGCAAAGCCCGGCAATTTCCATCTTGTCGGTCAGGTTGTTGTCTTCCATATAGTCCATAATATAAGTTACACCGGCAACATTGTGTCCGATTGCGACAATGAGCGGCTTGGACTTGTCAATAGCTCCCATTCCAATTTCAATGAGTGGGGCTTCGGGGTCAGCTTTCGGAAAATCGTATGCTGAAAC
Source organism: Methanosarcina barkeri MS (assembly GCF_000970025.1). GTDB lineage: Archaea > Halobacteriota > Methanosarcinia > Methanosarcinales > Methanosarcinaceae > Methanosarcina > Methanosarcina barkeri. The sequence continues at coordinate 3,614,633 of NZ_CP009528.1, read as the reverse complement.
CTGAGCGATATCAGAAACTTCCATACCAACATGGTCAAGACTGCCGCTGAAGAGGGCTTTTGAATCGTAGTCAATTTCTGCGCTTTCCTGTCCTGCATGGATAGTTGCAAGTAGCTGAGTGAGCTCTTCTTCAACATACTCCATTGGAGCCCTGCATTCTCCAAGAGTCTTCGGCTTGTATCCTGTACAGATTGTGACATTTGGAGTCAGGACGTTCGATTCTCCGAGACTTATCGGGTAGTCTTCACCAAAGACTTCTATTACATGTTCAAGCAGGTGACGACCGTGGGCAGCGTGACATGCAGTACCTGTAATCACACGAAGGAAAAATTCCCTTCCTGTGTGGCCTGCCATGTCAATACCACAGGCACCTCTCTTATTTTTAGACAGGTCGCATGGTCCATAAGTACAGTAGCAGCACTGGTCACACATGGGGGTCAAGACAGGTTCATAGCGGTTGAGCAGGATAAAGTTCCAATCATTTCTATAAGCTGCCATATTTGCCAGAGGTGTCGGGCCCATCGGTCCTGACTCTTCCTCTTTTGCTTCTTTGGCAACCTCCTTTGCTGCCCCTACAATGTTGTTAATAGTGATCTGAACGGATTCGAGATCTTCGATAGAAAAACTCCCGGTAGTTAGTTTGCTCATTTGAGCTTTACCTCCTAAATTTGTATAAAGTCGACTTTACCAAGACGATTGCAATTTTTAATTTTTCGGCGTTTGTAATTACCAAACACTCCTTGCCGTCTGCTTAAAGTTACAACCGTGTAAGTAAATGTACTTCTGGCAAAATATTATTCGTCAATTTTTTCAAATAACAAGTATTTTACCAGCGTTTTTCCAGTTAAAGTCGTTTTTAGAGGGAATATTCTCTACATAAAAGTCGTTTTTAGGGCTTAATCTCTCTTCAAAACCATTTTTACGCCCATTGTCTCAAAAAAACCGTTTTTGCCAACGATTGAGACCTTAATCATAAGCAGAGGTCGCTACCGATGGATAATAAACACTAATTAAATGTCTTAACGTACCAAATCTATATAATATTTTCTAATTTGTAACACGCATTTCGAGATGGGTAAAGTGGGAATGTTCAGAATCAGTGGACTTTATGAGTTTATTTTAACTATTCTTTCAAAAAAGAAATTAGTGCCTTTAGATATGGTTTTTTCAGTAAAATCTGTTATAACACTAGTGTTATATCTCTTTGTGCTATTTATTGTTAACAATCACATTTTTCACTCATGTTTACTACGAATTATTATGTAAATATTTGTTACTATATGAAGTACTAATTCTTACTCAAAATATATCTTTGCAGATAATATAAAATCATATAAATTTTTTAAATTTTATAATTATCCCTTAAATAATTAAATGGAAAATTATTTATAGGCTTAGCATTGCCATACTGCTTTATACAGTAAACGCCGTAAACTATTTTTGTATTTTCACAGAAAATAAATAAAAATAAAATTTTTATTTAAATATAAATCAATTTATTCTTTAAAAAAAATACTACATATTCGGATAAAAAAAGCATTGATCCATTCTCCAATAAGTCCACTCTTAAACAGGTTCATTTTTGAACATTATGAAAATAACTTTTCAGGAAGAATTGGTTTTACTCTTTCCACGCTTCAGGAAGAATTGGTTTTACTCTTTCCACGAGCTTTAGTCTCTTTATTTCATCAAAGATTTGGACGAGGGTAAATTGGCTTAGTTAATAATAGCCTCTGAAATGCGGAATTTTAAATAAGGTGAACGTCTAAGCCATAATATCCGGATAATTTACTGGCTTATAGTCACGCCTACAATTATTGCAACAAAAACTCATTGTACCTTATTGAGTAGTTGCATTATTTATCCTCGTGACTATACGTATAAAGCATTTAAGTAAGCACTCTATTAATTCAGAAGCGGTTCTTAGAATTAAGAGTCAGTTCTCAGAATTAAGAGTTTTAAAGTAATATAAATATCAATGATCAAGTCAATGAAAACAATATTACCGATCGATATCATTCTAAGCTGAGATTCTCATCTGGGTTACAGGTGAGATACTTTAAGCACCTCAAGTTCTATAATTGCTTCAACTTCAAGGCAGTATTAATATGATATTAAATGGAGATAATTGGAACATAAATTGGAGAGTAATTGGAATATAAACCGGAGAGTAATTGGAAATATGTTTAACCTTAATGCAGCTTATATCCCTGGAGGCGGAACAGGTGGCAGGTAAAAATTCTGTTTTCGCAAGCCCGTCACTATCAATCATTGTCCTTTGTACACTTTCATTCTTCTTGGAAATGATTCCGGGCATAGGTGATGCCTATTTTAACGCTTTTTATTTTGACCCTAATTATCTTGTAACAAGGCCGTGGACGCTTATTACATACATATTTCTACACAACGGTTTAGTTCATCTTTTATTCAATATGCTCGTCCTGTACTTCTTCGGAACTGCACTTGAGCGGCGGATCGGGAACAAACAGCTTCTGGCAATTTTTTTCACTGCCGGAGTTCTATCGGCAATAGGGTATACCTTTTTAAGTCAGCCAATATTCAATATCTCGCCTGGCCCAATGATTGGCGCAAGCGGAGCAATATACGGAGTCTTTGCAGCTCTTACAATAATTGAGCCGGATATTCGTGTCTATGTTTACTTTGTCCCTATGAAACTAAAACATGCCCTGGTGCTTTTTGCTTTACTTGATTTTCTTATGGTTAACTCATCGGACATGATAGCCCATACAGCCCACCTTAGCGGTCTCTTTGTCGGTCTTTATATGGGTTTCCGCATAAAGAAAATTCAGGAAAATGCTCTGAGATCCAGATACATCGGCAGGTGGTAACTCTGGAAGGAAATGACCTTCTAGAGGGCGCATACTACTATCCGAGACCCTATCCAGGAGAGAAAATTCCTATCCTGGTTTTGAATTTCAGGAGACTATGTGCAGCCTGGTCTCCGGAATTGAAAAAGACCCTGTACTTTGAAAAAAAACCTGATGATGAAAATCTGAAAAGGGTACGGGAAATTAATCTTCTCCACGTCTATGATTGGCTTGCGGGTAGGGAAGGAGTGATAGAGCTTACTGATTCGGAGTTTGAGCAGTTCATGGAAGTTTATGAGACTTTTCTGGAAAGGCTTGGAGAAATCCAGTACCTCAGACGCAAAAAAGGAAGAAAAACGGAAAACATTTTTGAACTCAAAGAATCTCCATATGTTATTCGGGAAGTAAAAAAGGGACTCTTTTCCAACAATTTATAAATAAAATTACTACGTTTTATAGATCTACGTTTTATAGATCGGGATTTTTGTTTTGCCGGAGTTTCTTCCTTCCTGTTCGCAGGAAGACTCTCAGGTTTTTCAATCCAGTCGTTCATAGAAGGATAGAGTTGCAAACTTTGATTGCCTTAATATGCAAATGTTTTACTACAGAAAAGCAGATATAAGGTATCATCGGATTGAATGCAAAATTGTGGTATTAAGATATAAACTTAGAAATTCGGAACTTTAAACCTCAAATGCTGATCGTGGAAGCATAAACTCTGTACCGGCAGATTGGAGGGCTGCTGGAAGTGTAGCTTCCCCCAGAGTTAGTGCTATATAATCATATGGCGCAAGCAAATAAGGTACAGGTTCCGTGAACTGTAAGATCACAGAGGACATTGATAATGAAACCTGTAAAAAGCGGAATCGACTCAATATCAAAATACCTCCGCTCGAAAAAAGAAGTTGGCAGGCGGAAAATAGGACTTTTAGTGGATGGCCCGAATATTCTCAGAAAAGAATTTGATGTAAATCTTGAGGAGATAAGGGACGTCCTGAAAGATTATGGGAATATCAAAATCGGGCGCGTTTTTCTTAACCAATACGCCTCTGACAAGCTTGTGGAAGCTATCGAAAATCATGGGCTTGAACCTATAATTTGTTCGAGCGATGTTGATGTGCGCCTCGCAGTAGAGGGCATGGAGCTAGTATATAATCCTAATATTGATACTCTTGCAATTGTTACAAGGGATGCGGACTTCAAGCCTTTGTTGAACAAAGCAAATGAGCATGGCAAAGAAACTATCATTTTTGGAGTTGAGCCCGGTTTTTCCACAGCGTTAAAGAATTCTGCGGACTATGTTATTCTTATGAAGAAAGACAGAATGAGCAGTTATGATGAGTCCAATGAAATGGGGTCCGGTGAAGGAAAAATTGATGCATCGGAATATCAGGACAGTATGTACGAAGAGTCCATAGAAAAAACCTAATTTATGCCTGTCCCTTTTGATATTCCTTTCTTACTTTTTTAATGGTAGTTAACTTCTACGCCAAGGATTTCTTTCTCTCCTGCAAAAACATCACGTGCTATCTCGGCACAGCCTATTGCAGCATGCCATTTTCCAAGACACTGACATTCTTGCCCCAGATGTGCATGGATTTTTTTCTGTACATATCCAAATTCGCCTACGGATCCAGCAAGAAAAACGTCTCCGATTGTTTTATAGTCCTTAAGAAGAAGCTGCATTGACGCAATTTCCATGGCGGCGAACAGTGAAATAGTATCAAGAGCCAGGAGGGCAGAGCTTTCTTTTTTTTCGGCTGCAAGGAGTAGTTCTTCCCTATCTTTATATGGAGTCATTTTCAAAGCTCCGGCTTCCATAAAAGCCTGGTTGGCGGTGCGGTATCCGTTATCTACGTCCCTTATAGCTTGCAGGTCAAGGGGCCCGTGATGAACACCCGGGGCAAATATGCAAGCATCGATTGCTCCAATTACCTTCCCGTCGGCAATGGCAAGAGTAACAGTATTTGAACTTATATCGGAAACCACGAAGTTATTATAACCAAGGCGCAGGATGTGGTAAGCAATTCCTAATTTCTCGGGACTTGTTAGATGGGAAAATACCTTCATTCTAGGATCTACCTTGCTCTCCGTATGAAGTCCAGGGATTGCTATTGCCGGAATTCCAGAGTTCCGAATGGCATCAAAAACTCTTGTACCCCCTCCTGTCTTTTTTCCTGCTCCTTCAATACTTTTGAGCCCTCTTCCTTCAAGATTCCTGATATCATTTATTGTGGAAAAACCATCTCCCATCGAATACGTCAGTGCAATAAGGTCGATTTTCTCACGCTGAATTCCAAAATGTTCCTCAAGCGAGGTCAAAATCTCATTTTCGGACATGGCTGCTGCCTCAGCTCTCTCAAGTTCAAAGGTATGGGTACTTTCTCCTTCTATGAGAGCAAAACGCATTGCAGTTGTGCCATGATCAATCCCTATAAAGGCCAATTACCTGTCTCTCCTTTAACGCCTCAGAAGGCAGTTTTCAAGATTTCGTTCAGTTCATCCATAATTCTATCTCCCTCGTCAGCGGTTCCAACTGTTGTTACCAGTCTTATTTCCTGAAAACTCCTGCCTTCAGAGAGCAATAGCCTCAAATTCCCTCTCGCATCCGCACGCAGTGCTTTCCCAGTGAGGCTGCCTCCCGCAACGCCTTTTACAGAAATTACGGTTGGGATTACTTTTTTTACTTCAGGGTGCTGGCTTACAAGCTTTACAAGTTTTTTACCAGCCCTTCCCCCGATGATTGTCGTATGTACTCCACCAAGCTTATTTTTCAAGGAGCTTTGCGCGTTCTCCTGTAAGTTAGTTTTGTTTTCCGTCATTGTAGTCAAACCGGTAATCTGTTCCCCTGACAACTTTTTCCTTTTCTTATTTGTCGTTTTTATATTTATCACGTATATCTATTTATCCGGTTAGAATCTCAAAGAAGTGTTGCAGACTATAAACCTTCTTATCAAGGTTTTGTCCTGAAGCCAGAAGCTATAAAAAAAGGTATCTCCAGGATCTCAGAAACACAGAGCGCCAGATCCTGGATTATGTCGTTTTTCTCTAAAAACGCTTTTTTGGGAAAGTCCGTTTTTTTCGTTAAAATCAGATATTTTCAAGTTCCTTCATGCTTATGAGCCTGATGCCTTCTTCTTCAAGTGTTTTAATTGCCTTTTCAATGTCATTGACCCTGACTATTAAAAGGGCTTTCTGATCCTTGGTGACAAAAGCATATGCATAGTCAATGTTGATCTTGACTTTTCCGAACACTTCTGCAATACGTGACATGCTGCCTGGGACATCGTTCATTTCGATTCCCATAACATTGGTTTCGGAAACGGTAAACCCTGCATCATGGAGTATTTTGTGAGCATAGTCGGATCTGTCCACAACCATGCGGATTATTCCGAAGTCTCCGGACTCGGCAATGGTAAATGCCCTGATATTTATGCCGGCGCTTTTCAGTTTATTTGCGACGTTTGCAAGTCTGCCAGGTTTATTTTCCGCAAAAAGGGAAATCTGCTTTATAATTTTATCTTCCATTCCAGCACCCATGTCCTTATATTGCTTGTTCTATGTAATTATACTGTTTATCCTTATTCTCTCTTACTTCTTTTTATAGTCTTCTTGCCAGAGTATAATATGAGTTCCTATGTCAATATAATATAGTCTCTATGTATACTTTAAGCTTACATACAGTTTTTAAGCTTATGACCAGTTATAATCAACTCAGTAATAAATCGTCTATTTAGAGTGTTATCTACTGGTATTGTTCTTGTATATAAACCTAAATCTTTTCTGCACTGGCTATTTAATATTACATCTGTGAATTTTAATTATATCTATGAACTTAATATTACATCTAAGAACTTTACTTTACGTCTGGCTCAGCATTGAAAATGAAACTCAAAAGTTCGTCCCCAAAAAAGTGAAACCTGCAGGGCAGTAATATTTGCAGGTTTTGTTTTATTTGCAGGTTTTGTTTTCGCTCTTTGAAGCTTTCAAATCTTTCGCTTATCGATAACTTTCTTTGATTTTCCTTCAGAGCGGGGCAGAGAGCCGTGCTCCACCAGTTCTACCTGGACTGCAAGATTAAGTACACTTTTTAATGCACTCGAAATCTTCTTTTTAAGTGCCATCATGTCTGACATTTTATCACTAAAAACAGACTCATTCATTTCAATCTGGACTTTCATGGAGTCAAGGGGTCCAATCCTGTCTACAATGATCATGAAATGGTTCCCGACTTCAGGAATCTTCATGAGGACCGATTCAACCTGTCCTGGGAACACATTGATGCCGCGTACGATAATCATATCATCCGAACGCCCGCTGATGCGTGTAATCCTGGGATGGGTTCTTCCGCACACGCAGGGCTCCGAAATCTTTCGTGTAAGGTCTCTTACTCTGTAACGGATTAGAGGAAGAGCTTCTTTATTGAGAGTCGTGATTACGAGTTCTCCAATCTCGCCATCAGGAACAGGCTCATCTGTTTCGGGATTAATTATCTCAACAAGGAATTTGTCTGCCCATATATGAATTCCGCACTGTTCTGAGCATTCGGTAAAGAGAGGCCCGCTCATTTCCGATGTTCCGTAAATATCAATAGCTTTAATCCCTGATTCGTCTTCTATACGTTTCTTGAGTTCTTCGGACCAGGGCTCGGCTCCGAAAAATCCCATCTTTAATTTAGTGTCATCCCTGATACTAATGCCTTCTTTCCTTGCAGTCTCAATCAGATAAAGGAAGTAAGAAGGCGTGCAGGCTATAGCAGTGACGTCAAGGTCTCTCATAAGCTCAAGCTGGCGTTCAGTATTTCCTGAACTTGTAGGAAGTACGGTTGCACCCAGTTTTTCGCTTCCGTAATGAGCACCGAGTCCACCTGTAAAAAGTCCGTACCCATAACTTACCTGAAGGATATCATTTTTCCCCAGTCCAACAGAAGTAAATCCTCTTGCAAGAGATTCTGCCCACTCATCAATGTCATTCTGGGTATACCCTACGACTATAGGTTTGCCTGTAGTACCTGAAGAAGCGTGGAAACGAGTGAGTTTTGAGTTAGGGACGCAAAACATACCAGTTGGATAGGTATCTCTGAGATCCTGCTTAACTGTAAAAGGTAACTTTCTGATATCTTCAAGAGTTTGGATGTCTTCCGGCTTAACTCCGTGTTCATCAAACTTTTTTCTATAAAAAGGAGAGTTTTCATACACATAATGTACAAGTCGCTTCAACTTTTCTTCCTGCAGCTTATTCAAATTCTCTACAGGCATTGTCTCTATCTCAGGATCCCAGTATTCTGGCATTTTTTCACACTCTGTATATCTTATGTTCTGGGCTCTCGATATCAGGCCCGACATTTTCTAGCTTTTTTCCTGCACATCTCATTTCATGCCGCTTTAAGGTCATGTTTCAGTTCTCTTCATCTCTCTAATATTGCTTTTTTACTCCGATTGCTTTCTTACTCCGGAGTTTATTATTTTCGAGTTTATTATTTTCAACGGAGATATACTTCCGGCAAATATAATATGAAGATTGGCTGGATTAATATGAAGATTAAGCTAGATTCTCATATAAATATTAGCTGTTAAGCCGAAAAAAGATTTTATATGTAAGCCCGAAAGCTGGATGCATAAAGGGCGAAAGTCCACCGAGTGATCAATATATGGATTTTGTGATAATTCGGCAGGTTTGCGCATCCGGTAAATTCTATAATTCCCGGATTACGTTACCGGATTCCATTACGATTCAATTACCGGATTCAATTACTGAATGTAGTTATTGGATTCAGTTCTCGAACTTCCGGTTTTATGAGACAAAATGAGATTTCAAGTATACTATGAATTTAGGGATTTTTGAAGTATATTCTGAAGAATGAACTTCTTTTGATTTTATTCTGAAAAATAAACTTCTTTTGATTCAATTCTGAAGAATGTAACCTCTTTTTACTTGGAGAAATCACTCATTTTCAAACTCTTCGATATCATCCTCAAAAGAGATCTCTTTTGACGTTCCTCCAAGAGAAGTTTCCAGAATTTTCTTTGTTCTTTCCCTGCATTTATCCAGCACTTCTTTCATGTCACCGATCACATCGATTCCGGCAGCCCCGGAATGTCCGCCGCCTGTGCCATTGTATTCGTTACCTATATCTTCCATTAGCTGGCCAAGGTTAACCCCGGCACTTACAACGTCACGCTTTGCTCTTGCACTTATCCTGACGCTTTCACCTTTGGATGTACCAACAAAAGCGACATCTGCACCGATATTAATGAGCATGGAAGACGCAGAACCTCCAAAAGAGCTGACATGGGAAGATGCTATCAACATATCCTGCACTCTGTCGAGCTCGATGCGGCTTGCGGCTTTCAGGATAGCTATGCGCATGGAAATATCCTGTGGGGTAGCAGCCATAAGGTCCAGTACTTCCCCGTACTCAATGCCGCTGTCCTCTATGATTCTCGATACTGTCCGGAATGTATCTGCCGATGCATGTTTGAAATGCCCGGTATCAGTTACGATTCCCGTGAGCATCCCGATCCCCACCCGCCGGTTAATAGGTGCTCCCATTGCTTTTAAGATATTGTAAACTATTTCTACGGTAGAAGTACTGTTCCTATGCAGGAAAAATTCGGAATTTTCTGTCAGAGCAGTAGTTGTATGGTGATCGATCACACAATACCTGGTAAGCTCCAGATCATTTAATTGCGCTTTTGTGGAGGTATCAACCACAACGACAAAACCGTAATCCGCAGGATTGGGTTTATCCACAACTTCAATGTCAAGTCTATCTATAAGCACAGCAGCTACACGGTTGCAGCCATCCACAAGTCCGACAGTGCCTCCTATAGCTTCGGAAAGGGCAAAAGCACTGCTAACCGCGTCCGGATCTGCATTCCGGTGACACAAATACAAAATATTCCGATAGTCAAGGAGCCGGTTGAAAAACTCCGCTTCATCAACTTCCATTGTCCACTCTGGCTATCGTTTTTATAGGCATTGATCTCCCTGGATTCAAGAATTTTGAGATTTTTGCATGGTTTTTTTATGACTTTTGGCAAAGTTATACTTTATTTAATATTCCTTTATGCTGGAATGAAAAATAAAATTATTGTGCCCTGGGTCCCAAAGCCTGCTGAATCTGCTCCTGAAGTTGTTTAAAGCGAGATGTGAGCCTTTCTTCCTGCCTGGATATGGACTGAAGCCTGAGTGAGAGTGTTTCTTCCCTGTCTTTCAGTTTTGTAATGGACTCTTCCTTGTTCGTTTTTATTACTAACTCCCCTACATTTCGGTAGACTATTGCGTCGTCAGTGAGTCTTTCCAGCTCGTCAAGAGCCATCTTTGACTCTTTTTGCATAGCTTCAACCTGTGATTTTTGCATAGCCAGAGCCTGTATCTGCTGCTGTATCTGCTGAAGCTGTGCTATCTGGTTCTGAATTTGAGGAGGTAATTCTGCAGTCATATGATTTTCACCTGAGTCCTCAATAAACCTGAAGGGATTTTAATGTTTCTGTCCTTACAGCTTCTGAAAAGTTTCCCTTCGCCATTTGAAATTAATCTTGAGCCCTTTTGTCAGAAATTAAAATAACAGATTAATCCTGGATCTAACAGTATAATATTTATTAATTTGAGTTCTATTTGAGTTATATTTGAGTTATATCTGAGTTATATCTGAGTTATATCTGAATTATATCTGAAGATAAATGACCTTGTTAATCTCCAACCCGAAGGTTTGAAAAAATTGCTTGAGAATGAATAATTATAAAAGAACCCTTTATCAAAAAAGATCGTAAAAAATCATTTATCAAAGAGTTTGTAAAAAATCATTTATCAAAGAGTTTGTAAAAAATCATTTATCAAAGAATTTGTAAAAAATCATTTATCAAAGAGTTTGTAAAAAACATATAATAACGGGGAATAATAAGGGGATAATTATAATTAACCTTATTAAATCATAATTGGTCTCATAAAGATCAATTTGAACTTTAAATTAATTGATATTCAGGAGATATTCGAAAATGGAAAAAGGTGGAAACCTTAAAAAGATAAAATCTCTACTTGAAAAATTCACCAATGCCCATGGGATCTCAGGCTTTGAGGACGACATCCGAGAACTCCTTGAAAAGGAACTTGAACCATATGTTGATACCATGCGCAAAGATTGCATGGGAAACCTTATAGCTCTCAAAAAAGGAAAAGGTCCTTCCATAATGCTGGCTGCCCATATGGACGAAATCGGGCTTATGGTCAGGTATATTGATGATAACGGATTCCTCAGGTTTGTCGGGATCGGGGGATGGTTTGACCAGACCCTTCTTAACCAGAGAGTTGTACTTCACGGCAAAAACGGTCCAATTCCCGGAGTCATCGGGTCCAAGCCTCCTCATGTAATGAAAGAGGATGACAGGAAAAAGCCCGTGAAGCTGGACGATATGTTCATCGATATCGGAGCAAAAGACAGGGAAGATGCTGAGAACCTTGGAATTGAGATAGGCACGGCAGTTTCTATTGACCGGGACTTTGTGTCTCTGGCAAACGGAAAGATAACTTCAAAAGCCCTTGACAACCGTGCAGGCGTTGTTATCCTTATTGAGGTTATGAAACGGCTTTCCAAACATAAAGTTGGAGCAAATGTCTATGCCGTAGGCACTGTCCAGGAAGAGGTCGGGCTAAAAGGAGCAAGGACCTCTGCCTTTGGGGTTTCTCCAGACCTTGCGCTTGCCCTTGACACAACTATTCCCGGAGACCATCCGGGCATTACTAAAACCGATTCTTGCCTGGAAATCGGGAAAGGCCCTGTAATTACATTGGCTGATGCGTCCGGAAGAGGCCTTATAGCTCACCCACAGGTTATTAAGTGGCTTAAAGAAACTGCCATTGAAAATGAGATACCTTACCAGCTTGGCGTTGGTTCGGGAGGCACAACCGATGCGACCTCAATACACCTTACAAAGGAAGGTATCCCTACAGGTACAGTCAGCATAGCCACCCGATACATCCATTCACCTGTTGAAGTCCTGGATGTGGCAGATATTGACGCGTGCGTTTCACTTATTGTAAAAGCAATAGAAAACGTAGGCAAATATTTCTGAAGCCATTTTGAAGTAACTGCAATAGGTAATTTTACGCAAGAGTCGCATACACTTTGCTTTGTGTGTTGCGGGAAAAACTCTTGCAGTTTTTCTCTTTTCTTTTACTTTTTTCTCTTTTATTCACATGTATCCTAAGTCAGGGTAATCCTCAAGTCCGGGCACATATCGAAATTGAGTCTTTAAGTAAACGTTTCTCAGTATCCCACTACATGAGCTGATCCCAAAACTCAAAATTGCTTCTCTGAATCCTGTATTTCGAATAATCAATCAAGTTTCTGATCATGAAAACAATCCTGAAAATTCTTGATGATTAAGGACTAAATGGCTTTTGGGATAGGCTCTATAAATACTTTTAAATCAATCATAAAGAAATTAGTTTCTTTATAAGCAGTGTCAAAAAAATAAAAAAATAGTTAAATGTTGAAAATTTATTTTTATATATGAGAGAAGACGAAGAAAAATACATTGTGTATCGTAGAGAGAAAGATGTTGTTATTAAAAACATACCGGAAGAATATATTAATAACGGCCACAAGTTAATAATAAGACTTAAAGAAAATTGCGCTGAATATGAGTATTTGTTCAAAAAAGTGATTGAAATTTTTGATGATAAATATACATTTAATGTGGGAAATTTTGGCTATTATGAGTGTGAAATTATTGACTGTGAAAATAATGTAGTGTTTGAAGAATCTAATACATTTCTGGGGGCGCTTGACCTAAAAATTGATGTTAAGACATCCCAAGGGATTATCAGATCTGAGGTTAGAATTGAAGAAGAAGAGTTTAAAGAAACTAAGAAGACTTTGATTGATAAAACTAGCAAAGTGTATTTTTCACAACCTGAATTAATGTCTAAAATTTCTGAGATTTTTGGACACATAATACAGAATGCGCAAGATTTTGTCTATATTCAAGATCCTTATTTCGATTATAGGTATTATAGTGCTTTGATTGAGAAATTGCCACTTAATTTGGATATAAAAATCAAGTACGAAAATAATAAAAATTTAAACATTCCTTCAAATCGTAAATTAACTTTAATTAAAGACAATAAACAAAATGGGAAAATACATGATAGATTTATTATAACAAAAAATTTTGGGTATTTTATAGGAATCTCTCTTAATGGCTTAGATACGAATAAAGGTTCTATTAATTACATATACGATACAAATGAGCTCAGAAAAGAATTTGAATGAAAACTTATTCCATATCTAATATCAACATTGACAAATCCCTGGAGTATAACATTTATTTAGGCATAGAATCGTTATTAATAGAGCCTATCCCAAAACCTATTTTATTCTAAATCGTCATGAGTTTTCAGGATCATTTTAGTAATTAGGTATCCAATTGATTGTTCCAAATATGAGATTCAAAAATCAAATTTTGAGTTTCGGGATAGGCTCAAAGAATATCAAAGACAAAACCCCTTATTTGCTCATTAAAACTTAATACTTTTTCTTGGATTTAAGCTTTTTAATTCTGGCATATTTTCTTTTTCTGTACTATTATCGCCTCTAATAGGCAGTTTTCGGAGTTACAGGTAATAGCCACCTGCACCTAGTAATGTCTTTCCAGAGAACATGATTAAAAGAATTGACTTACTATTTTCACCCAAAACATTTCAAATTTTCTATTATAAGTTTTTAACTCATAGGGTATGCTTCCCTGAACTTAGTTATTCCATATGATACCGAAATCCAGAATATTTGACCGATATTTTTTTCTGCGGTCGTTTTTTCTGAAAACTGCCCTAGCTACTCAAACATGTATTTTTGAAAATTTCCAAACTTTTTGGCCCTTTGTCTTCATTGAGAACTTCCAGAAGCTATTTTCCCAATCTTCAGTTGAGATCGTAACTGCAAATTTTCAAATAATTCTCCAAACGATAACATGAAAAATGTTATTTTTTGAAGATGTCTGGAGAACGTCAGATCGTAGCTACTATTAGCGTATTTAGAGTTTTGAATTTTGAAATTTTAAGTTTTTAGATTTTAGTTGACTTTCTCCAGATGTACAATATAAGTATTACAACAAGCAAAGAATTGAATTCAGAGGGAGTTGTATGAGAAACATTTTGTACTTTTTTATTTCCAATAGCAATTCCTAGATGTCTGGTTCCTATATTTACAGTCGATGTAACTTTATTTGTTGATGTATCAATTACAGAAACATTGCTATAATCATTTGCCACGTAAAGCTTTGTTCCATCAGGGGTAATTGCCACTCCATAAGTATACTTTCCTAAAGGTACCATGACTGTAACTTTATTTGTTAATGTATCAATTACAGAAATGTTTCCACCCCCATCATAGATATTATTTGCCCCGTAGCCGTAATTTGCCACATATACCTTTGATCCATTTGGAGCGACAGCAATTCCAGAAACAGAGCCTATACGATCGCTCACTGTGGCTACAACAATGTTTGTTGCTGTGTCAATTACAGAAACATTGTTGTAACCATTTGCCACATATGCCTTTTTTCCATCGGGGGTGATCACAATTCCACCTGGATAGCTTCCTACATTTACGGTGGCTATAATAGTATTTGTTGCTGTGTCAATTACAGAAGTAGGTCCTCCTTCAGCTAAAACATATACCCTTTTTCCATCAGGCGTAACAGCAATATCACCAAGAGAGTCATAATGTCCTATGTTTATCGTGTCTGTAACCTTGTTTTTTGCTGTATCAATTATAGAGATAGCGGTATTTCCATCTTCGTCTCTGCATTGCGTCACATATACCTTTGTTCCATCTGGACTGACTGCAACTCCAATAGGTCCATTTTCTACATCCACAGTGGCTATAACCTTATTTGTAGTTGTGTCAATTACAGAGACAGTGCTGTCAAAGCTGTTCAATACATACACTTTTGATCCATCAGGGGTAATTGCAACACCGGTAGGCCCTCTTCCTACATCTATAGTGGTTATAAAAGTGTTTGTTGCAGTGTCAATTACAGAGACGGTGTCAATTTCAGAGACATCGTCGTTTCCGTAGTTTGTAATATATGCAAAAGGTGTGGCACCTGCAATACTGACCAGCATTAAAAACGCCAGCACCATTATTTCTAAAATAAAGATATAACCACATCGTGTTTCAGCACGTTTCATCTCTTTCATCTTAAACCTCTGTAAATTAATATTTGAACCTTCAAATAAAAAATTAAAAATGTGACATTACATAATATTAATCTCTATAAGAAAATCTTTTAAATAAATAATGATTTTTTTCTATTTTTATTTGTCATTTACTATTATTTTTAGTCCATTTATATATCTCAAATAAGGAATAATCAGATGTGCAGGTTCAGAGCTTGATTAATCAAAAGATCATTGAAGCACTTGGAGAAAAGAAGAAGCCTTTTTGGAAATTTTGGTAATTCATCTTCTTTATTCAGTTCAAACCTAGTATTCCTTAGTAATTATGAAACTGTGTAAAAGTCAAAGGTTTCACCTATAGGACTTACGCAGTTAAAATGCCGAAAACTTGATATCTTTATAAATATACTTATGGCTTAGTGTTTCTCTAAAAACGTACGGAGTTATGGACATAAATCCACCTAAGTGTACCGACATTGACTACATTAATTTTCTCATTGCGGCTTCTAACGTTTTTAGCTGTACTGAAGCTGCTAGATGTTATCCAGACATAGCTAATGCTCCTTCTCATGATGCTTTTACTCGTTGCCTTCAAAGGCAACCTCCAGACACGGAAGCACTATGGGAGGAAGTAAAAAGTTATGTCAAGCTTAAGGGAGGATACCTAATTGTTGATGATTCAACATTAGATAAACCATACGCAGAAGAAATTGCTTTTGTTCGTCGTATGTGGAGTGGAAAACATCATCGTACTGTAAAGGGAATAGGCCTGGTTACCTTAGTTTGGACTGACGGTACAACCGTTATACCTATCGATTTTCGAATTTATAACATCGATGTAGACGACAAAACAAAGAATGACCATTTCCGTGATATGCTTGACAAGGCCGAAGAACGTGGTTTTAATCCCAAATTCGTTTTATTTGATACATGGTATGCAAGTGTGAAAAACCTTAAAGCCATTAGACAGAAAGAGTGGCATTTCCTTACAAGATTGAAAAATAATCGTTTGGTAAATCCTGACAACAAGGGAAATGTGCCACTTGAAACAGTAGATATTCCTCCAAAAGGACGTGTGGTTCACCTCAAAGCATATGGATTTGTAAAGGTGTTTAGGATAGTTTCAAAAAATGGAGACACGCAACACTGGGTTACAGATGTGCAAGAGATGGATGAAGCAAAACGTGAAGATTTGGCAAAGAAGTCATGGAAAATTGAGGAATATCATAGGGGAATAAAACAGTTCTGTGGTGTCGAAAAATGTCAGGCAAGAAAGGAAGAATCACAAAGAGCACATATAATGTTCTCATTAAGAGCTTTTCTTAGACTGGAATTACAAAGAATCAAAAGTGGAATATCCTGGTTTGAAAGTGCTATGAAAATTAGAAGAGTGGCAGTGACAGAATACTTAAGGAATCCCCAATACACGTTAAATTAATTCAAATATTTGAAAGTTTGGAAAAAACAATATGCTAGGAGCCAACTGCGTAACTCCTAACCTAAATGGAAAAATCAAGAAAACTAATAATTGGAAAACGAAGTGAATAGACTGGTTTCCTACTTTCTTACTCTTATATATTATAATATAAAAAGTTTACATAAACATTAAAAAAATTTTAATTTTGCGCTTAACACTAAGAAGGTCAATATCTGAACTTTTCCGTCCACTTTATGCGAGCATACTTAAAATCTCTGTACAGGTTAATAAGTTCCATAACTGTAAATAAGAAGTGAGATTTTTTAAAAACTCTTTTTTATCAATTCCACCCATTCATTAATCTTATTCGCCACATCAAAAACAGTTTGCTCCCCAAACTCCTGCTTGAAGCCAAGATACTTCGCATTGAATTTCTCAACCAATGCCGTAAGCTGTCAACCACAGAATGATCCTGTGAGCGAACAAAATTACTTAAATCGCATTTGAAAAGACTAAAGGTACTCCAATTAAAAATAGTATCCAAAGAGTTATTGCATTGTGTAACTTCTATTTGTCAACTGGAAACTAAAAATACTATGGTCTACCTATTGAGGAAAAGTTTCAGAGAACCACGGCGTAAACTAGGAAATCTTCCTGAAAAATCCGGGTTCCTGAGAAAAATATATGTAATATTTGTATTAATAGATTGGAGCTTGCAAAATAGGATATAATATTATAAAATAACAAATATTATATAGATATTATTTTCCTGTATTGCGAAGAAACTATCTCAATAAAAAAAATACTGAGGGATTATATTATTCGAAAATGTCCGCTTTCTGGATACTACTTTGAGAGACGGTGAACAAACACCTGGCGTTGCCCTTACAAAGGACAAGAAGCTTTTAATCGCCCGAGCGCTTGATGAAATGGGGGTCTCAATAATTGAGGCTGGTTCTGCAATCACTTCCAAAGGTGAAAGGGAATCCATCAGGGCTGTTGCAAATGCAGGGCTTAACGCTGAAATTTGCAGCTACTGCAGGATTGTAAAGTCCGATGTTGACCGTGCTCTGGAATGTGATGTTGACTCTATTCACCTTGTAGCACCTGTTTCGGACCTTCATATAAGGACGAAAATCAAAAAGGGTCGGGATGCAGTAAGGCAGATCGCAGTTGATGTAATTGAGTATGCCAAGGACCACGGCCTGATTGTGGAATTGAGCGGGGAAGATGCCTCGCGTGCAGACCCTGAGTTTCTAAAGACCATCTTTACCGACGGCATAGATGCAGGCGCTGACAGGTTATGCTTCTGTGATACTGTAGGCCTTCTGGTACCTGAAAGGACAACCAAAATTTTCCGGGACCTGACTTCCTCACTGAAAGCTCCTCTCAGCATTCACTGCCACAATGATTTTGGTTTTGCAACTGCGAACACGGTTGCTGCCCTGGCTGCAGGGGCAAAACAGGCCCATGTAACTGTTAACGGGTTAGGTGAAAGAGCTGGAAACGCATCCCTTGAAGAAGTAGTAACGAGCCTGGAATGGCTCTACAAGTATAATACAGGTATCAAACATGAGATGATCTACCGGACTTCAAGGCTTGTAAGCCGGCTTACAGGAATTCCCGTATCACCAAATAAGGCTCTTGTAGGTGGAAACGCATTCACTCACGAAGCAGGAATCCATGTTCACGGCCTTCTTGCCGATAAGGCAACCTATGAACCGATGAGCCCGGAATATATCGGAAGGCAGCGTCAGATCGTACTTGGAAAACATGCAGGACGCAGCTCGATTACTCTTGCCTTAAAGGAAATGGGGCTTGTAGCTGATGAGGCCCAGACCGAAGAAATTTTCAATCGTGTCAAGCAGATTGGTGACCAGGGAAAACACGTAACTGATGCTGACCTGCACACCATTGCAGAAAACGTACTTGATATTTATAAGGAACCTCTGGTAAAACTGGAAGAGTTTACCATTGTGTCAGGAAACCGTGTGACTCCAACGGCATCGATAAAACTTAACGTAAAAGATAAAGCTATTGTACAGGCAGGAATCGGGAACGGGCCTGTAGATGCTGTAATCAACGCAATCCGGAGAGCTGTACGTTCCTGTGCGGAAGATATTATCCTTGAAGAGTATCATGTAGACTCGATCACTGGCGGAACCGATGCCCTTGTTGAAGTAAGGGTAAAACTTTCCAAGGATGGAAAGGAAGTTACCGCAAGCGGAGCCAGGACGGACATAATTATGGCTTCCGTAGAAGCTGTAATGAACGGTATGAACCGCCTTATCCGGGCCGAGTGATTTCAGAAAATGAATTATATAGATTTTTCAGGAGGGCTGTTCTGTCCTCTCCTTTTTTTCCTGCTGGAAAAATTCTTGAAATCACACACCACTAATATTTCTGGATCAGGAAAAACCGTATCCATATATACATGATTGATTATGATATATTTACAAAATTAATAACGAGAAAATGTGAGTGTGAAAGATAAATATTTCTAATGAACACACCCTTACTGGAAATATACTCATCTTCAGGTGAGTACCCAGTTAAATCACCATTAAGAAATAAATAGGAGTTAAATAATGACAACCGGGTCAACAGAAAAAGTTAATGGCGCAAGGGCTTTGATTAAGTGCCTGGAAAAAGAAGGTGTTGACACCATCTTCGGATATCCAGGAGGGCAGATCATTCCCTTCTATGACGAAATTTATGATTCGAATCTGCGCCATATACTTGTGCGTCACGAACAGGCAGCAGCTCATGCTGCGGACGGGTACGCCCGTGCAACTGGAAAGACCGGGGTCTGTGTTTCTACCTCAGGTCCCGGAGCAACCAACCTGGTAACAGGGATTGCTACCGCATATATGGACTCAGTGCCTATTGTAGCCTTAACAGGGCAGGTCCCAACCTTCCTGATAGGTAATGATGCTTTCCAGGAAGCCGACATTAAGGGAATTACCCAGCCCATTACCAAGCACAACTACCTCGTACAGGATGCAAACGAACTCCCGAGAATCGTAAAAGAAGCCTTCCATATCGCTTCTACCGGAAGGCCTGGCCCGGTATTAATTGACCTTCCAAAGGATGTACAGAACGCGGAGATCGACTTTTACTATCCTGACAAAGTAGAGCTTAGAGGATATAAGCCAACTTACAAAGGCAACACTCAGCAGATCAAACGAGCCGCCGAGGAAATTGCAAATTCCTGCATGCCTATTATATACGCAGGTGGCGGTGTGATAAGTTCTAATGCCAGCGCTGAGCTTGTAGAGCTGGCTGAGACAATTAATGCTCCGGTTACGACTACTCTCCTGGGAATTGGTGCAATTCCGACTGAACACCCTCTGCATGTTGGGATGCTTGGAATGCACGGGACCAAGTCTGCAAACTATGCTATTCAGGAATCCGATCTTATTATTGCCGTGGGCGCGAGGTTCGATGACCGTGTTACCGGAAAGCTCGAGTCCTTTGCCCCCAATGCAAGGGTTATTCACATCGATGTCGACCCTGCTGAGATCTCAAAGAATGTAAATGTCCAGATCCCAATCGTCGGAGACGCAAAACAGGTGCTTAAGTCCCTGAATAAATATATCAAGTGCTGCAAATCCGAAGCATGGATTGAAAAGATAAAACAGTGGAAAAAGGAATATCCGCTTACCTATGAACAGATGTCACCTGATGTCATAATGCCTCAGTTTGTCATCGAGCAAATCTCTGAGGCTTGCAAGGACGCAATTATAGTTACTGAGGTCGGGCAGCACCAGATGTGGGCCGCTCAGTTCTTCAAGTATAAAAACCCCCGCACTTTCATTACATCAGGCGGTCTTGGCACAATGGGCTACGGTTTCCCTGCAGCCATAGGAGCAAAGGTTGGCAAGCCGGATAAAACGGTTATTAACATTGCAGGCGATGGCTCTTTCCAGATGAACTCTCAGGAGCTTGCAACTGTAGTCCAGAACGACATTCCGGTTGTTTCTGTGATCATTAATAATGGTTATCTGGGTATGGTCAGACAGTGGCAGGAACTGTTCTATGACAAAAGGTATTCTCAGACATTTATCAAGGGCAGTGTTGACTTCGTCAAACTTGCCGAGGCTTACGGAGCACTTGGACTGCGTGCGGAAAGGCCGTCCGAAGTAAGGCCTGCAATTGAAGAAGCTGTTAATTCAGGTAGGCCTGCTATTGTCGACGTAATTGTTGAATGCGAGGCAAACGTTTATCCAATGGTGCCGGCAGGGGCTGCAATTAATGAAATCATTGATATGGAAGAACATGCAGACACTCCCTGCGCTATGCCCGATTTGCGTAAGGCAAAAGCTGATAGAGTTCTCGACCTGGAGGAACAGTAATGAAACATACACTGGCAGTCCTTGTGGAAAATAGGTCCGGAGTTCTCTCAAGGGTGGCTTCGCTCTTCTCAAGGCGCGGATACAATATTGAGAGCCTGGCTGTAGGAGTCACTGAAGATCCCAAAACTTCCAGAATGACTATAGTAGTTGATGGGGATGACCATGTGCTCGAACAGGTTACAAAACAGCTTAATAAGCTCGTTGATGTGATCAAAGTTTCGGACATCGGAGGAGATGACTCTGTAGAACGGGAACTCGCCCTTATTAAAGTTTCAGCCGACGTGAGTGCGAGAACCGAAATTATCCAGATTGCGAATATTTTCAGGGCAAGGATAGTGGACGTAGCTCCTAAATCCATAACTGTCGAAGTAACTGGAGACGAAGCCAAAATTCAGGCAATAGAAAAACTCCTCAGGCAGTTCGGGATTAAGGAAATGGTCCGGACAGGTAAGATTGCTCTGGTTCGCGGCCCAAAGAAGGTTTAAATAATAAGGGCAGGTAAAGAAAGGTAGCTGCTTAATTATTTTTACAGACTGGGGCAGTCGAAAGCGTTTTAAACCCCTTGAAGCTTCAATAAGAGTAAGCCTGAAGTTTCAGGTCTCTGCTAAAACTTCAAAAGCTGCCCTATCCGAAAAAAGCAACTTTCCATAAATCGACTTAGGTCAACTTAATTCACAGGGAAGTGAACGGATTTAATAAGGACTTAATAATAATATGCTTCCCAAAAAAATATTAGGAGCTTTGCTCAAAAACTGAAAAATTCATCAGGAGAATCTAATATGGCAAAAATAATTTATGATAACGAAACTACTTTTGATGCACTTAAGGACAAGACTATCGCAATAATGGGCTACGGAAGCCAGGGTCACGCTCACGCCCGCAACCTCCATGAGTCAGGGCTTAATGTTATTGTTGGGCTCAGAAAAAGCAGTTCAAGCTGGGCAAAAGCCGAGAATGACGGCCTGAAGGTCATGACTGTGGCAGAAGCTGCAAAAGCTGCAGATGTTATCATGGTCCTCCTTCCGGACGAAAATCAGGCCTCGGTTTATTATTCTGAAATCGCACCAAATCTGGAAGCCGGTAATGCACTTGCTTTTGCACACGGCTTTAATATTCACTACAACCAGATTGTCCCCCCAAAAGACGTTGATGTTTTCATGGCTGCTCCCAAGGGACCTGGTCACATTGTCAGAAGAACCTATACCGAAGGTATCGGAGTCCCGGCTCTTATTGCAGTCTATCAGGACGCAACCGGACATGCCAGGGACATTGCTCTCTCATATGTCAAGGGAATCGGTGCAACCAGGGCAGGTGTCTATGAAACCACTTTCCGTGAGGAAACCGAAACCGATCTTTTCGGAGAACAGGTTGACCTTTGCGGAGGACTTTCATCTCTTATCAAGACCGCTTTTGAAACACTTGTTGAGGCCGGATACCAGCCTGAAATGGCTTATTTCGAAACCTGCCATGAAGTCAAGCTCATTGTTGACCTTATCTATGAAGGTGGGCTTGAGAGAATGTGGCACTCTGTTTCAAACACTGCAGAATACGGCGGTATGACAGTCGGCCCCAGGATTATTAATGATGAGTCCCGCGAAGCCATGCGTGAAGCCCTTAAAAGAATTCAGAACGGCGAATTTGCCAAGGAATTCGTGCTCGAAGGCATGGTCAACCACCCAGTACTCAAAGCCATGGAACGCCAGGAAAAGGAACACCAGCTTGAGGTTGTCGGAAAGCAGATCCGTGCAAACATCCCCTGGCTCAACAAGAAGATTGACGATGACTGATTCTACAGTAATTAATAGCCTGTAGACAGAAAATTCATAAATCTGGAAGTATAAAATTCAATCCGGAGGGAAAGTATGCCAGTAAAAGGAGATAACAAAGTCATTAACACTATCCTTAACAGACGGAGCGTCCGGGAGTTTACGGACAAACCTGTTAGCAAGGAAGATATCAACACTATCCTTAATGCAGGCCATTGGGCTCCTTCCGGATTGAATAACCAGCCCTGGCGTTTCATTGTTATTCGAAACCGTGAGACTATCCAGAAACTCTCGGAATGCACTCATTACACAGGTATCGTGGCAGGGGCTCCTCTGCTTATTGCGACTTTCCTGGACAATGAAACTTCTTACAACAGGACAAAAGATCTCGAGGCAATAGGGGCTGCAATCGAGAATATGCTCCTCACCTGCTGTGATCTTGGCCTTGGTGGGGTCTGGCTTGGAGAAATCCTGAACCAAAAAGAGAAAGTCAATTCCATTCTGGACTGCCCTTCCGATCTTGAGCTAATGGCAGTTCTTGCAATCGGGGAACCGGTCCCAAAAGAAAGGACTTCAACACG
Source organism: Methanosarcina barkeri MS (assembly GCF_000970025.1). GTDB lineage: Archaea > Halobacteriota > Methanosarcinia > Methanosarcinales > Methanosarcinaceae > Methanosarcina > Methanosarcina barkeri. Next base: position 3,591,503 of record NZ_CP009528.1, on the reverse strand, counting down.
TAGAGCTCTATCCGAAATAGTGTTTGATGAAAAGTACGGCCAGAAGTGGGAAGAGTAAACTATCCTGAAATTCTCAGGCTAAATTTCCTTTTAATGGTTTATAAATATTAAATATAAAAGGATATTTTAATATTATTAAGGATTAAGTTTATAAGCTATTTAGCACTATAACCAGCCAGTTAACTGATTATGGTTTTATATATTAGCGAACTGATCTTGACTTTTTGATAGTGAAGGTCTGTAGTGTAGAGGATATCACTGGAGCCTCCGGAGCTCCGAACCTGGGTTCGATTCCCAGCAGACCTGTTTCTTAAAAAATCTGGTAAGGTATGGTTTCATTTTTTACATTATTTGCCGGGCAGAAAGTATAAGACTGAAATAAAACAGAATATAAGTTAGAAGGTGTATTTAATGGCTAGAGGATTTAATCGTCGCTTCCTGCGTGCTGGAAGAGGTTCATCTTTAGGTCAGCTAATTCTCATAGCAATAGTACTGTACTTTTTGCTGCGTATCGTGTTGCCACTCTTGTGGACTCTCATATTGATTCTTGTTGTAATTTTACTATTGAAAATTGTGCTGGAAAATCTTTAAATTGACTGCACTCTCCTTTTTTTATGACTTTTAACTCTCTTCACCTATGCTTTTAAATATTTTTTAATCATCTTTTCTTACGATCTAGGTGATGTATTGTCAACCAGCAAGAAAATTTGTGATTTTTGTCTAAACGCACATGATATTCTTCGAATAACAGGCACAAAGAAATGAAAGTACTTTTTCACCTCACCCTTTTTTGACTATTGATCTCGTCATTACCTTGGGGTATTAAGGTTGTCCTAACTATGGTTTTCAAACCATCGCTAAACTAATCAGTGAATTGCCATACAAGGCTTAAATTTGATAAGGAGCAGAAAATCAAAAGGAGTATTGGAAGCCATTTTTATTCCGTACTTTCATGCTAAATCAAAACGTCAGGTAATGAGTGAGAATTAAAGACGGCCGTATTTTTTGTGCGCTTGCTCTTGTGTCAAGATGTCAAAAACAAACAATTGCATTCTCTTCAAAATCAACGGTATAGAACGCCCTGTAATTCCCGATTCGAAGACGGTACACATCTTCTTTATAACCTTCTATTCTGCACTTATTACCGCCCTGAAACCCATTTTTTAGATCTTTTAAAGCTTCAGCAACTTGTTTTTTTCTACTTTGTGGCAGGTCATCAAGAACTTTTGCTTTTATGAAAACTTTAAAGGTCATCCACGCTCACGTATTCTTCGCGGTGTTCTTTAAAGTGTTTTTTGGCTTCTTCCGCAATTCGGTCTATCTTCAATCTATATTCATGATTCTTATACTCTCTGATTAATTTCTCAATGACGGTATTGTAGTCATCACCCATAGAGCCGATTTTTTTCAATTCGTCGCGGTTTTTCTTTGAAATTTGAATTGTGGTTCCGTCTTGCATTATAATCATTATAATGATTATAATATTTATAATTAGCTCTCTTGCTCCTGTATTGACTTCTATGCTCAATTCTTCAAGAGCTTTGAGTACAGGCGATTAGAGGCTAGTACTGAAGAGATAAGGGGTAACCAAGGAGCAAGAAGAGAATCCAGTCAGGGAGCCTAGAAAGGCCCAGGCAGGGAAAAAAGAGGGAACCCTGATTAAGAGGACATGTAAAAACTGTAATCAGCCTTTCGAAACATATATTATTTTTTAATATTATATAATTTTGAATAAAAACAAAACAGTTATTATTCATTCTTTCTGTATAACCTACCTTCCGCAGATGTCTTGAGTAAAAGAACATTTTTCCTGCTATCGTTTTTGTGCATTTGTTCAATAATTTGCAATTATTATCCCAACTGAAACTTCCGGAAATAGAGGTTAGAAGCTTTCAATGAAGTTTGAATAAGCAAGGTAATTTTCAGAAAAACGATAGCAAGAAAAATTGTGAAAATTGAATGGACATCTGCGGAAAGTCAGCTATAAGGTAAATTAATATAAATTTTTGTCCCATTTTAGCACTTTTGGACCTGACTTTTTGGATAGTATCTATATTTTATCTTAGATTCATGCTATCTGTCAAATTCTATACCAAAAATTTGGTCAAAAATCATAAAAATGGCCATCAAGAGAAAGAGAATCATCTGTCAAATTAAATCGTAAAAAATGGGCAAAAATTTGTTGAAATAATATTACTTATCATTCCAACGGATATGAAAACAATCTTTCCACATAAAAATCAAACTGTCAAACTCAGGTCTTATTTTAAAAATGTCTCAAAGCGGCTTAGAATGATAGGCTTTTTTACTGTTAATGGAAACACAAAAACGCAATGAGAAAGGAATTCAGGAAAAACTCAAAAATGCAGTAATATTCCTTGTAAACTACTGGATTTTTGCAGGGGGATCTTACATTCCTTCTCGTAATTTCAGTCATATCATAGCAGGAATACAGTTGTTTCCGGAAAATAACGGAATACACTGTTGGTGTTACTTTTATCCCAATTACAGGCTTTTTCTGATAGTGGTAGGTGTAAAACATATCAGTTTTTTAACTCTAAAGTCTCTCCTGCGGCCAGGCCTGTATTATTTTCCACGACTGTTCTTCTGGACCGGGAGTTTTTACCATTTTTTGTAAAAAGTTCAGGATACTTTTTTTCTAGTGGTATACGAAGCTCATCATCTAATCTCGCATTGTAAAGCGTTTTTACTTTAGAAAGCTGATCAATTGTTAAGTTTTTAACTCCTTTCAGACAAGTCCCTTCAAAGTCTGCATTTTCAAGATAAGCTCCTAGAAGTTTAGTCCCTTCAAGATTTGCTTCTCTAAAGAATGTACTTTCGAGATGAGCCTCAATAAGATTAGCTCCTTCAAGATGAGCTTTATAAAAGGAACCCTCTGAAAAATTAGATTTCGAAAGGTTAGCTCCTTCAAGGTGAGCCTCTCCAAAATAAGCACAATTAAAAAAACAATAACTAAAGTTAGCTCCTTTAAGATTAGCTCGCCTAAAGCTTACATCTTCAAAATGACCCGATATAAGTTCAGCTCCTTTAAGATAAGTTCCAACTAAACTTAGAAGATGATTACTCTCTCCATTAATAACAGTAACCGGCTTCTCATGTTTTCCGATAATTGTAAGAGCCGCATTAATATCGACTGAAAAATTTGTTACTTCTAGTACTTTGGGACACTTGTTGTCATTATCTCGAATAACTTTTGTCACAACTTCGGTTTTTATATCATTTTCGTTAAATTGACAATTCGAATTCATTCTAATATACGCTGTTAAAATTTCCATAATTGGCCAATAGTCTTTCTTCGATTCGTCTGCGATTCTTCCAAGAGCGTATATTCCACCTAATCTAATCTCAATTGCTGGATTACCTAATTGGTCAATAGCTCCTAACTGATCAATAGCCCTAGTGAAGCGTTCAGTAATCTGTCCTTCCTGCAGTACTTTTAGATTATCCTGAGCAATTTTTTGATTAGCTACAAGAGTCTCCTGAGAATGTTTCAAACTATTTTCGGCGATATTAACCCGCCGCCATGTATAGTAAAGACCGATACCAACAGCAACACCACCTAATATTTGAGCTAAAGTAGAACGGTGACTATTTTCTGCATCAGATACGTCTTTAGGATCTGTTATTCCATATTTAGCTACTTCCCAATGTGGAAACCAAAAAAACAACCATACAACGATTATAACACCCAAAAAAATCCATATTTTAGGGTACTGTCTTTGTTTCTCATAGCATTTATAAAAAATATCTATTACTCTCGCCAAAGTTTCCACCAGGACTGTTATTAAAGAACTTTTTTACGTTTTCTTATTATTAGGCTCTACAATAGAAACTCTTTCACATATCTTTCTTTTTATTTTGCCATTTACAGGCTTTTTCTTCAAGTTGCGTGTATAACTACCTGCACGGAATAAGGGAAGTTGCATTAACATTCCCTCAATTTCAGATACAAGAGTTTTGAACCAATTTTTTATTACCAGCTTATTATTTTTACGTTGTACTCTCTAAAATTCATGTTATAAGTTTTGAACTCTGGAGTATGTTTCTCTTAACTCGGTTATTCCATAGCTTATAGAAATACAAGGGTTATGACCGATAACGAAGGTTGAGAGAAAAAAGTATGGGATACACATAAGGGCACTTTTTATATTTCTTCTATTAGCGTTTTTACTCACTCAAAAAATAGAAAATTGCAAAATTTAATAGCTTTTAAACTAAAAAAGAAAACCAGAATATTCTGGTTTCACTGTTCTTTCAAATATTCATCAATTGCTTTTGCGGCTTTCTTGCCAGCGCCCATTGCACTGATAACGGTTGCTGCGCCTGTGACAACATCTCCGCCTGCAAAGACTCCGCACTTGGAGGTCGCACCGGTTTCTTCGTCTGCGACAACAGTGCCTTTTTTGTTCTTATCAAGGCCTTCCGAGCCTTTGAAAATCATGGGGTTCGGGGACGTGCCTATGGCGATAACAACAACTTCGGCAGGAATAGTGAATTCCGAACCTTCTACAGGGACAGGTCTTCTTCTGCCTGATTTGTCAGGTTCGCCGAGTTTCATTTTAATACATTCGACTGCGGTAACATTGAATTTATCGTCGCCAAGAATGCGGACGGGGTTTGTAAGGAGCCTGAAGGTTATACCTTCTTCTTTTGCGTGCTCGATTTCTTCCCTGCGGGCTGGCATCTCTTCTTCCCCACGGCGATAGACTATGCTGACTTCTTCAGCGCCCAGGCGGAGGGCTGAGCGAGCGGAATCCATTGCCACATTTCCGCCACCGACCACCACAACGTGCCTTCCAAGCCTGACTCTGGTATCATATTCAGGGTCATAGGCTTTCATGAGGTTTACACGGGTCAGGAACTCGTTTGCAGAGTAAACGCCGTTGAAGTTTTCGCCTGGAATTCCCATAAAGTTCGGGAGACCTGCGCCAGTGCCCATGAAGACCGCATCAAATTCGTCACAGAGCTCGTCTAAGGTCTTGATCCTGCCGATGATATAGTTGGGCTTGAACTCTACTCCGAGTTTCTCAATGTACTCAACTTCCTGCCGAACAATTTCCTTTGGCAGCCTGAACTCCGGAATGCCGTAACTCAGAACTCCGCCGGCTTTGTGTAGAGATTCAAAAACAGTGACTTTGTGGCCCAGCTTTGCAAGATCTGCTGCGGCAGTGAGACCCGCAGGCCCTGAACCTACAACAGCTACTTTCTTTCCTGTAGGTTTCGGAACTTCAGGAACCTTTACTCCCTGCTGGCGCTCATAATCAGCGCAGAAACGTTCGAGCCTTCCGATAGCAACTGGCTGTCCCTTCTTTCCGAGTACGCAGAGAGCTTCACACTGAGTTTCCTGGGGGCAGACACGACCGCAGATGGCAGGAAGGGCATTTGTGCCTTTAATCTTCTCTATTGCCCCTGCGAAGTCTTCCTCGCAGACAAGCTTGATAAAGCCCGGAATATCCACATTCACAGGGCAGCCTTCAACACATTTCGGTTCCTTGCAGGATAGACAGCGGGAGGCTTCGGCAAGAGCATCTTCTTTCGTGTAGCCGAGAGCTACCTCATTAAAGTTCTTCCTGCGCTCTTCCGCAGGCTGTTCTGGCATAGGGGTCCTTTCTTTCTTTGCTTTTACGGTTTTTTCTCCATTTAATTCTTGCATTTTTCATCCCCTCCATTTAGTGCAGTCCACACCTGCATTCGTCATCGTATTTTTCCACAGCTTTTGTCTCTTCGCCGCGGTACATTGCAAGCCTGTTCATGAGTTGAACAAAATCAACTTTCCGTGCATCAAATTCAGGCCCGTCAACGCAGGTAAATCTGGTTTTTCCGTCAACTGTAACCCTGCAGCCGCCGCACATACCTGTCCCGTCTACCATAATAGAGTTAAGGCTTACCAGAATTTCAACATTATAGGGAGAAGCTACTCCTGTCCCTACTTTCATCATTATTGGGGGTCCAATAATTACAACTCTTGCAACCTCTTCCCCGCTATCCAGAATCTGTTTCATTATATCGGTAACAAATCCGTGGTGTCCTTTTGATCCGTCATCGGTTGCGATATACAGTTCGGAACTGGCATCCTTCATTTCCTTTTCAAGGATGAGAAGGTCTTTGTTCCGGGCTCCTATAATGGAAATTACCTTGTTGCCCGCTTTGCTATAAGCCTTTGCCTGGGGATAAGCCGGTGCAACTCCTACTCCGCCACCTACAAGGATAACAGTACCAAGTTTTCTTACATCGGAAGGAGTGCCAAGAGGTCCGACGACGTCTTCAAGAAACTCGCCTGCAGAAAGCTTTGCAAGCTGTTTTGTAGTTTTGCCCATCTCTTGAAATATTATGGCTACTGTGCCTTTCTCTTTGTCAAAGTCGGCAATAGTAAGGGGTATCCTTTCTCCCTTTTCATTAATTCTGAGAATTATGAACTGTCCGGCTTTTGCAGCCTTTGCTACGTCAGGGGCTTCTATTACCACCCTGTGCACCGACGGAGCGATTTCTTCCTTTTTCAATACTTTATATGCCATGAGATCACATTTTCCTGAGTAAAAGCAATTTTTTTAGAGCAAATAAATAGGTAAATTCTGATATCGCGGATCTCCTCACGGATTTTTTCTATTCCCGAGCTTTTCCGCCTGGACGTTCTCCTTATACTGATTAATGGGATATATATTCTCCCAAATAATTTTAATTATTTTTTCTGTCTGGATTATTTTTTGTTGAATTATAAGCGATCTTTCTGTCAATATTTCCTTTTAAAAGAGTCTGGATATTCTTCAACTTTTTGACCGTTGTTGCAATAATTTAATAAATCTAATGGGTATAATAAATTAAGGGGTAATCCCCGAACAGACTATATCAGGTAGTCAATCGGCGGAGAGGAGGGATAAAGCAAACTCAGTACAAACTATATCCGGATAGATAACCGAATTTTACGGCCGTATTTGAGCTTGAAAATTTAAAACCTTTGCCTGAAAGAGAAATTTATTCGCTGGAGAAATTCATTCACTCTATTGCTATAAAAAGTTGAATGGCTATAAAAAGCTGAGTGATTTCACTCTGACAGGCGTAAAGGAAAACATAACTTAGATGAACTTATAGATATATGGGGGTTAAACAAATGCCTGAAGAAAGAAGAGAGGGTACAAAGGGAGAAAAGTTAGAGAAAAAGGACGGGGAAGAAGTAGCTGACGTTGATCCTATCCATCCTACCGAAGTCAGGGGTGGCAAAAAGAGATCGCTCCTTGACACCTGCAAATAATCTCACTTATTTTTACTTTTTTGCCGGACGATTAAGACACTGGAAGATTGAAGAAATATCAGAGGAAACTCTTATGGTACAGAAGACGAATACTAAAGCTCCGGGCTCGATGGAAAAAGAGGTCAAGAGAAAGGAAAAACCCTCGTAATCTGTGATAAGTACGATGAAGGAGAACGACAGATTCTTTATGGAGAAGAAACAGGGTTCTGAAATTATATATTGCTCTGATCTCGTGTTTTCAGCGTATCTATATCTTTTTATCTGGAGTCTAATGTAGACCAGCTATAGAATCTAAGTCATTATAGAACCTAAGCTATTAAAAATCTAAGCTATTATAAAATCTAAGCTATATACCTTCAGTTAGATTATTAAGATAGCATCCATTTTAACCAATATCTACAGGAGATGACAGTTATAAAATCCATAATTCTTGCAGGCGGTTCAGGAACACGCCTCTGGCCTCTCAGCCGGGAAATGTATCCCAAGCAGTTTTTAAAGTTTGGAAATGCGTCTCTTTTTCAGGAAACCGTCCTTCGGTGTCTTGATATTTCTGATATTTCCGAAATTTTCGTTGTAACGAATGAAGCTCAAAAATTTTTCGTAATCGGACAGATTGAGGAAATAGGATACTCAATCCCTCCAGAAAATGTCTTAATCGAGCCTGAAGGCAAGAATACTCTCCCTGCGATCTTCTTTGGAATGAGAATAATTGAAAACAAATATGGGCGTTCTGTAGTAGGGATTTTTTCTTCGGACCATGTCCTTGATAGAGCTGCAATGCAAACAATTGCTTCGGCTGAATATCTTGCTTCTGATTATCTGGTTACTTTCGGTGTTGTTCCTGTTTTTCCTCACACTGGATATGGTTATATTAAACCCTCAGAAGCCTGTGGGCCAGGTTACAGGGTTTCTGAATTCCGAGAAAAACCGAACCGGGAAACTGCAGAAAAATATATTCAGGAAGGCTGCCTCTGGAACAGTGGTATGTTCCTTTTTGATACCGAACTTTTCTTTGACGAAGTTAAAAAATATGCACCTTCTGTTTTCACCTGTTTTGAAAACGGAAATGATATTAATGAGATTTATTCGTGTGTGGATAAGATTTCCGTTGACTATGGGATAATGGAAAAATCCTACAGAGTCGCAGTTGTAAAACTTGAGCAGAAATGGAGCGATCTGGGAAATTTTGCAGCAATTTATGACGAGTTTGAAAAGGACCCTGTAGGAAATGTAGTCCATGAATGTGATCCTCTGATGCTGAACTCCGATGGAAATCTCGTATATTCAAGTTGCGGTAAGCTTGTTTCGCTCATTGATGTTAAAGACATGGTTATTGTTGATACTAGTGATGCTCTCTTAGTCTGCCCTAAATCCAGTAGCCAGAAGGTTAAGGATATTGTCTCAACTCTTAAAGACCGGAATGATGAAAGGGCATACATAGGTCAAACTGTTTACAGGCCCTGGGGCACGTATACCCTACTTGAAGTTTCTCCGGAGCATAAGATTAAAAATATAACCGTACTTCCTGACCATAAGTTAAGCCTCCAGCTGCACTACCATCGTAGTGAGCACTGGGTGGTTGTTAAAGGTATGGCCTGTGTGGAAGTAAGCGGACAGCAGTTTTTCCTGAGACCTGGCGAGAGTACTTTTATCAGTGCAGGTGAAAAACACAGATTGTCCAATCCGGGAAAAATTCCGCTTGAGATTATTGAAGTGCAGTTAGGGGAGCTTGTAGACGAAGCGGATATTGTCAGGTTTGATGATGTTTATGGGAGGAGCTGAGGAAATTCTCAGTTGGATAAGAAGGTATTATATAATCCCAAATCTGTGAGTACGGGCACATTGGGAAAAATCATATATGTATTAACAACAGTAAAAAGAAATGTTTAAAGGTTCCAGGACTATAATTAAAACATGAATGATGTTTTAGACCGTGCTCAAGATAACTGCTATTTTCTCGAATATCCTAAAAATCGATCCTATTCAACGCCAGAGCATAATTTCATTGTTCTGGCAGATCTCATTCACAGCCATAGGCTTTTTGAGCACCATGTACTTCGCACATACGGCAGGTGCTTCAATTCTCGGTTCATACTTCCTGTTTTTAGCATACTATGGAATTTTTAACATGGTTACTGATGGGGGGTTTGGTGGAGCCGTAGTTAAGCGTATTAGCGAAGGTGAAGATCCGAATGCGTATTTTAGCGCATATTTTATACTCCGACTAATATTCACGATAACTGGAATACTGATTTTGCTAGTGTTTAAAGACTACTTTGTGGATCTTAATAACTCACGCATATTTGCCTGGATGTTGTTATTATTATTCGTCTCAGCGATTGCAGGACCAATCTCAAGTGGGGTTGCCGGCAAAGGCAAGATGGGAATACGCAACACCTGTGAGGGAATAAGCAACATTTCACGCGTAATGATTCAGATCCCGGCAATATATCTTGGATATGAAACCGTAGGTCTGGTCGGGGGAATGGTAGCTGGTGTGATCTTAGCAGCAATAATTGAATTCCGTTTTTTTGACTTGTATTTAGTACGCTTCAAATGGAAGCATATAAAGAGTTTATTTGTATTTTCGTTCTGGCTATTTTTAACGTCTAGTGGAGTACTTGTATTTTCACAGGCAGATACTATCTTCATAGGTTACTTTATGAACACTGAAAATGTAGGAATTTACAGAGTAATACTCCAGTTCACAGGAATTGCCGCATTTAGCTCAAATGCTCTGAGAATGACGCTCTGGCCCAGAGTCAGCCAATGGGGTAAAACCAAAGAGCTCTATTTTGTTGAAGAGTCACTGCCTCGTGCGATCAGCTACTCATTGGTACTGGCAATTCCCGTACTCTTGGGTGGTATATTGCTGGGGGATCGTCTTCTATATTCATTTTACGGTGCAGACTTTGCCCAGGGTTATTATGTATTGATAATATTACTTGCTGTACAGGTTGTCAATGTATTCCAGTACTTTTTCACGATGTATCTGGATGCTCTGAATCATCCTCAAGAATCATTTAAGGTCACGGCAGTTGGTGTTGGAGCAAACATTGCATTGAACATAATACTTATCCCGCTCATAGGTATAAACGGAGTAGCAATAGCGACGCTGGTAACAATGACTTTGAATGCCTTACTCGCCTGGCATGCTTTATCTAGGTATATGACAATAAGACTGGAGCGTCAAAGTCTGTCTAACATTATGATATCTTCGATTGTAATGGGGGTGATTGTTGGTGTATATCGGTTGTTTGTGCCACTTTCCAATGTATGGATTACGATACTGGCTGTTGCTATCGGCGGAATGACATACGGTTTTTTAATATTAAAATTTGATAAAAAAGTGTACACTGAAATGAAAGATATCATAGAGAAGGTCGGAATAGGGTTTGTTTGGCCAGGCTGGTTGTGAATTAGTATTTATATTCGATAACTATAATATGAATTTTAAAATTTATGTTTAAAATCACATTTCACAAGTTTTACAAGTTCTTTATATGTCTTGAAGATGATAAAAATGTGAGAAAGATGACTCAAATTAGCGTCATCATTCCAACTTGGAATAGAGCAGAAACGCTGGGTAAAGCTATCTCAAGTGCCTACCAAACTTTCCCTCCTTTTGAAATCGTTGTATGTGGTGTTATGATTCACCGGACCAATAAATTTTTAACTTGATCAACGATCCGCGTATGCGATGGATAGAGGGAGAGCGTGATGGACTTGCATCAATTTCTTGCAATAGAGGAATTAAAGCACGTAGAGGAGAGTGGGTAGTTTTTGTGAGCGTGGAAAGCATATTGAAAAACATGTAAAGTATTATAGTAGGTGTTCCGAGTTTGTTTTATAAAATATATGAAGAAATAAATAGATAGAGCAAACTGTATAATTCTAAATTTCATCCATTTTAACCAATATCTACAGGAGATGACAGTTATAAAATCCATAATTCTTGCAGGCGGTTCAGGAACACGCCTCTGGCCTCTCAGCCGGGAAATGTATCCCAAGCAGTTTTTAAAGTTTGGAAATGCGTCTCTTTTTCAGGAAACCGTCCTTCGGTGTCTTGATATTTCTGATATTTCCGAAATTTTCGTTGTAACGAATGAAGCTCAAAAATTTTTCGTAATCGGACAGATTGAGGAAATAGGATACTCAATCCCTCCAGAAAATGTCTTAATCGAGCCTGAAGGCAAGAATACTCTCCCTGCGATCTTCTTTGGAATGAGAATAATTGAAAACAAATATGGGCGTTCTGTAGTAGGGATTTTTTCTTCGGACCATGTCCTTGATAGAGCTGCAATGCAAACAATTGCTTCGGCTGAATATCTTGCTTCTGATTATCTGGTTACTTTCGGTGTTGTTCCTGTTTTTCCTCACACTGGATATGGTTATATTAAACCCTCAGAAGCCTGTGGGCCAGGTTACAGGGTTTCTGAATTCCGAGAAAAACCGAACCGGGAAACTGCAGAAAAATATATTCAGGAAGGCTGCCTCTGGAACAGTGGTATGTTCCTTTTTGATACCGAACTTTTCTTTGACGAAGTTAAAAAATATGCACCTTCTGTTTTCACCTGTTTTGAAAACGGAAATGATATTAATGAGATTTATTCGTGTGTGGATAAGATTTCCGTTGACTATGGGATAATGGAAAAATCCTACAGAGTCGCAGTTGTAAAACTTGAGCAGAAATGGAGCGATCTGGGAAATTTTGCAGCAATTTATGACGAGTTTGAAAAGGACCCTGTAGGAAATGTAGTCCATGAATGTGATCCTCTGATGCTGAACTCCGATGGAAATCTCGTATATTCAAGTTGCGGTAAGCTTGTTTCGCTCATTGATGTTAAAGACATGGTTATTGTTGATACTAGTGATGCTCTCTTAGTCTGCCCTAAATCCAGTAGCCAGAAGGTTAAGGATATTGTCTCAACTCTTAAAGACCGGAATGATGAAAGGGCATACATAGGTCAAACTGTTTACAGGCCCTGGGGCACGTATACCCTACTTGAAGTTTCTCCGGAGCATAAGATTAAAAATATAACCGTACTTCCTGACCATAAGTTAAGCCTCCAGCTGCACTACCATCGTAGTGAGCACTGGGTGGTTGTTAAAGGTATGGCCTGTGTGGAAGTAAGCGGACAGCAGTTTTTCCTGAGACCTGGCGAGAGTACTTTTATCAGCGCAGGTGAAAAACACAGATTGTCCAATCCGGGAAAAATTCCGCTTGAGATTATTGAAGTGCAGTTAGGGGAGCTTGTAGACGAAGCGGACATTGTCAGGTTTGATGATGTTTATGGGAGGAGCTGAGAACGGTGAAGGTAATAAACACAAAAATAAGAGATCTCTTTATATTCGAGCCTAAAGTATTTGATGATGACCGGGGCTATTTTTTTGAAAGTTATAATAAGAAAACTCTGGATAGTCTTTTAGAAAAAGAATACACTTTTGTCCAGGATAATGAGTCAAAGTCGTCTTATGGAGTAATTCGCGGTCTACACTACCAGCTGGGTCCTTTTAGTCAGGCGAAACTTATAAGGGTTGTGCAAGGTAAAGTCTACGACGTTGCAGTAGATCTAAGGAAAAATTCCCCTACTTTTCTGGATTGGGTTGGGGTTGAACTCTCCGCTGAAAACAAAAGGCAGTTTTTAATTCCTAAAGGCTTTGCTCATGGTTTTTCCGTACTGAGCGAAACTGCCATCTTTCAATATAAATGTGATGAATACTATCATCCTGAAGCTGAAGCAGGGGTTATCTATAATGACTCGTCATTGAATATTGATTGGAAGATAAAAGCTGAGGATATAAAGACCTCTCCGAAGGATCTGTTACTCCCAAAATTAGAAGGAGCAAAAATGAATTTTTAAAACCTGGATAAATTTTTCTCCATCAATAGTAATTTATTGGTATATATTCTATTAAAGTTCCAAATATTTATTAACACACAGAGGTGGCCTGAATGAGACTTCTGGTTACAGGGGGCTGCGGATTCATAGGCAGCAACTTTATTCATTACATGCTCAAAAAGTATCCCAACTACCAAATTGTAAACATTGACAAGCTAACCTATGCTGGAAATCCAGCCAATCTTAAGGATATTGAAAATAACCCCAATTACTCTTTTATGCAAGGGGATATCTGTGATCTTCAAGCTGTCAATGAAGTAATGAAAAAAGTCAATTGTGTTGTGCATTTTGCAGCTGAAAGTCATGTTGACCGTTCAATTGAGGATGGTTCGGTTTTTGTCAGAACAAATGTGCTCGGAACAAATACCCTTTTGCAAAGCGCACTTGCACACAATATTAAAAAATTTATTCATGTGTCAACTGATGAAGTATACGGAAGTACCATGGAAGGTTCTTTTACTGAAAAGGACAACCTTAACCCTTCAAGTCCTTATTCTTCAAGCAAAGCAGGTTCCGATCTTCTTGCAAAGTCCTACTACACAACCTACGGCCTGCCCGTTTGCATAACTCGATGCACAAATAACTTCGGACCTTATCAGTATCCTGAAAAACTAATCCCATTCTTCATTAGCAGATTGATGGAAGGGAAAAAGGTTCCCGTCTATGGCACCGGCCTGAATATCCGGGACTGGATTTATGTTGAAGACCATTGTTCTGCAGTTGATTTTGTTCTTCACAACGGAAGCAGTGGAGAAATCTACAATATAGATGGTGGAAACGAGCTTACAAACCTTGAAATCACTCATCGTCTTCTTAAAATGCTTGGCAAAGATGAATCTTCAATCGAATACGTTGAAGACCGAAAAGGCCACGATTTTCGTTACTCCCTTGACGGCAGTAAACTGGAGAAAATGGGCTGGAAGCCAAAATATGATTTTGATAGTGCCCTTGAGCAAACGGTCAAGTGGTATGTTGAAAATCGATGGTGGTGGGAACCATTAAAACGCTGATCATTGGTGCCGACGGGATGCTCGGATTCGACCTTTGCAAAGTGTTTCCGGACGCTGTGAAACTGACGCATAAAGACATTGACATCACAGACAGAGAGCAGGTACTCGAATCTATACGAAAAATAAACCCGAATCTGGTGATTAATGCAGCAGCCTATACTGATGTTGAAGGTTGTGAAGACCGTCAGGAACTTGCATTTATGGTTAATGGGTATGGGCCTGGATATATCGCTGAAGCCTGCAGTGAAGTAGGTGCAACCCTTATACACTTCAGCACAGACTATGTATTCAATGGATCAAAAAAAGAGTATCTAGAATTCGATACTCCTGTTGATCCTATTAATGTATACGGTCGTTCAAAACTTCTTGGTGAACAAAAAATTGCAGAAAACTTGAATGATTATAGAATTATCCGGATTTCCTGGCTTTTTGGTATGCATGGAAAGAACTTTGTAGAAACAATGCTGAGACTATCCGGTGAGATGGAGCAGGTCAAAGTTGTTAATGACCAGTTTGGGAAACCCACCTATACCGTAGATCTCGCTAATAAGATCATGGAGATTGTTGAACTTAAAGCCGGGATATACCATGTGACAAACGAGGGTATATGTTCCTGGTACGAGTTTGCATCGGCAGTCATAAGTAATACTGTTCCCTGTACAAGTGAGGAATTTCCAATGAAAGCCAGGCGTCCAAAGTATTCGGTTCTTGTAAATACTAAAACCAAATCTATGAGGCACTGGAAAGAGGCACTTAAGGATTATATGAAGGAGAGAAATGTATGAAAGGCGTAATACTCGCAGGCGGTACCGGCAGCAGGCTTTATCCCCTGACTAAAGTTACAAACAAGCACCTGTTGCCTGTCTATGATAAGCCAATGATATTTTATCCTATCCAGACTCTCATTAACGCAGGCATTAAAGAAATAATGATCGTATCAGGTCGAGGTCATGCCGGGCATTTTCTTGAACTTCTTGGGTCAGGTGCAGATCATGGAGTGCACTTTACCTATGAAATTCAGGAACAGGCCGGAGGTATTGCTCAGGCACTTAGTTTAGCTGAAGATTTTGTTGATGGGGACAGTGTAACTGTCATTCTCGGAGATAATATCTTCCAGGACGATATCAAAGAGGACGTTGCAAGCTTTAATGACGGCGCCAGGATTTTCTTAAAAGAAGTGCCTGATGCTCATAGATTTGGAGTAGCAGAGCTGAAAGGCGATAAAGTAATAGGAATCGAGGAAAAACCAAAAGAGCCAAAATCTAATTTTGCAGTTACAGGACTTTATATTTATGATTCAAAGGTCTTTAGTGCAATTAAAACTCTCAAGCCTTCTGGAAGAGGAGAACTGGAAATCACTGATGTAAACAATTATTATATAAACAAAGGAGTAATGAAATATGGAGTCCTTGAAGGCTTCTGGAGCGATGCCGGGACTTTTGAGAGTTTGTTGAGAGCGAGTATAATGGTTAAAAACTCGAAAGGAATAGTATGAAAATTTCTATACTTTCCTATGATTTATCGCATAATTGTCTTGGAAGGGCTCATGTACTTGCAAAAGCGTTGCAACGTTTATATGATGTAGAAATAATAGGTCCTATTTTTGGAGACGGTATCTGGGAACCTGTTGCTGGTGATTTCAACTATGTGTCTGTTCCGGGTGGTATGTACCCACGTTTTGCCTCATCAGCCAGGAAAATGCTTGAGCTCATTGATGGTGATGTGATATATGCAGTTAAACCCCGACCTACAAGCTATGGAATTGGATTACTTAAAAAATTATCTTCTAAGTTACCTCTCGTGTTGGATGTAGACGATTGGGAAGTTGGTTTTCATCTACAATCAAAATCTCAATTCTTTATAGAATTTTGTTCGTCGATGAGGTCTCCAAATGGGCTTGCATATACTTACTTAATGGAAAAATTAGCCTTTTTAGCTAATGATATTACCGTATCCTCAACATTTCTGCAAAACAAATTTGGTGGGATCATTGTGCCTCATGGACGTGATACTGAGGCTTTTGATCCTCAAAAGTTCAATGGACAGCTTTTTAGAAAAAAATATGGATTTACTAACGAAAAACTGATTATGTTCTTTGGTACTCCTCGCCCACATAAAGGAGTAGAAGATATTATTGAAGCTGTAAAAAAGATCGAACGAAGGGATTTGAAGGTAGTTATCGTTGGTGCAAATGATGACGAATACTCAAGAAAATTAAAACGATTAGAGACGAATAATATCCAGATTTTTGGAATGCAGCCCTTTTCCAAAATCCCTGAATTTCTTTCGATGGCAGATATGGTGGTGTTGCCTCAACATTCAACACCAAGTGCAGTGGGACAGGTACCTGCTAAAGTTTTTGATGCCATGGCTATGGCAAAACCGATTGTAGCAACTAATGTTTCAGATTTATCTAAAATATTAGACGGCTGTGGGTTAATTGTTGAACCTGGAAATATAGGAGCTTTGTCTGATAATATCCGTTGGATTTTGGATAATGAAAATGAGGCTCAGATGCTCGGAAATAAAGCAAGGGAAAAATGCATTAAAGAATACAGTTGGAACGCAATGGAAAAAGCTTTGAGCGGTATTTTTGATAAATATCAATGAAAACTTTATATAAAATAAATTTATGTTGAACTAAGAAATTAAGAGCAAAAAGTGACTATATTTAATTAAAAATGTTTTTAATAGTTATTGTGATTTGATCGTACTCCTAAGTGCAGGTTCACAAAGGATCGAATATCTTTACAAGCTTTGCAAAAGTGCTGTCATGTTGGATTTTTCGTGACTTTTTTTACATTTCAATGCTCATTTTTCGTGGCTTTTTTTACATTTCAATGCGCAATTGTATCTCAGAAAAAGTAATCTTATGTAAGAAGACCTAAACTTTTAAAATCTGAAAATATATTTCTGTCAAAAATAATTATTATTGTTATGTATATCAGTGCAAACATTATGATAGAAATAACCAATGAAATTATTGAAGGACTTGTAAAATAGAGTCCTAAAAGCAGCGTAAATATCGTAGCTACAACTCCAGAAAAAGCAAAGATCCTGATAGTTCTACACATATCCCAAATATCCAGGTCTATTATTTTGGGTATTAATTTGGTCAGTATATAGAAAATAATTATTTGTGGTAATGTCCCAGCGATACTCACAACAATAATATCACTTTTTTGTATCAAAGGAAGCAGAAGTATACAAAATAGAATTAGATTTAAAAGCGCAGTATTCTCCAAAACCTTTGGATTTCCAGTTGCCTGAAACATTGGTCCGATTGTCCCGTTTAGAGACCTAAACAGTCCGTATATGCATAATACTCGCATTGCTGGTACGGCAGGCAGCCACTTGTCTCCAAGCATAACGCTAACAAAATTTGGCGCTATAACAAATATTCCAAGTGCTGCAGGAATTGAGAGCATTGACACATACTGAAGCGTCTTAAGATAAGCACTTCTTAAAGCATCTCGATCGTCCTGTAATTTTGAATACAAAGGGAACATAACTCTGCTAACAAGGTTTGTGATCTGTGTAGCTGGAAGATTAGATATTGTATATGCAAGCGTATAAAATCCGAGAGCTTCCATTCCAAGTACTCTTCCTACAATTGCATCATCGACGTTCGTAACAAGAAAAATAATGATGCTTGCACCCATTAAATGCTTTCCATAATCAAATAAAACCTTTGCAATCTTTAGATCGAACTTGAATGTAGGCCTCCAGTCCGAAATCAACCATATTAATCCGGCTGTTAGAATTGCAGATACGATCTGTCCATACACTAAGCTCCATACCCCATGCCCTTCCATTGCCAATAATATGGCAACAAGGGCATAACCTATAACCGGAACAGTCTCTGGCAATACCTTTTTCTTAAACTCAAGTTCTTTTTCAAGCAACATGGATGGGACTGTTCCAAATGAAGAGATAACAAAGGTCAGTGCAAGGACCTGAACTATTGGTCCAACAGCCGCATTGTTAAAGAACGTGGCAATATAAGATGCTGAAAAGTATGCTATCAAAAAGAGCGCCAGGGCAAAAATAGGTAGCAAGATAAAAGCAGTGTTTGCCGCAGTGTGATCTGTATCATCTTTTTTGTAGATAAGTGTTGCACCGAAACCAAGATCACGGAATATTCCCATGCTATTGATGGCTAGTAAACCTATGGCAAGTAAGCCGAAATCTGCTGGCGAAAGGATTCTGGCTAAGACTAATTGAGTTACAAAACTAAGTATTCTGGTGAATATAGTAATTAGAGTTACCCACGCCACAGCGGAGGCGGTTTTTTTTGCTAGTGACATTGTTTCTCCAGTAATGGTTATAAAGAACCTTTCACCAATTACTTATATAATATATAAAATTAATTCCAACTATTACCTCTTAATGAATATGTTACAAATTTAATTACTTTAATATAAAGTCCCTAAGCGTTGCTTCGATGGTGACAGTTAAGGTTCAGTTTATATTATGGCTAATGATATTTTCTTGTCATAGTATATTTATGAGGTAATGCTGATAAGAAAGTTACACTGCTCCGTATCTGGATGAGTAAATTTATTCTAAACAATTCTATTGAGTGTTTGGTTGAGCATCCGGAAGTTTGGGTTTTGATGGGACAAGCTGGAAGGGAACATGTGGAACAGGAATACGATTTGGTAGTGCAGGTTGAGAAGTTGGAGAATATATACAATGAATTTAGTGATGTGAAACTACATGCTTAACGAAAAACCGACAGTCAGTGTAATTCTCCCAACTTATAATAGAGCACACTTAGTTGGTAGGGCAATCCAGAGTGTGCTGGATCAAATGTATCAAGACTTTGAAATTATAGTTGTGGATGATGGATCAGGAGATAATACAGAAGAGATAATAAATGGCTTTACTGATACAAGAATTAGATACGTTAAGCATCAGAAAAATAAAGGTGGAAGTGCAGCCCGTAATACCGGAATAAAACTTGCTAAAGGTAAATATATTGCTTTTCAAGATAGCGATGATGAATGGTTGCCAGATAAATTGGAAAAACAAATGAAAGCTTTCAAGAAAGCTTCAGATGAGGTTGGTGTCGTTTATACAGGATTTCATAGAATTAAAGATGGTATTACTTACTATGTTCCTTCCGACGATATAACCAAAAAAGAGGGAAACATTCACGATATTCTTCTATATGGAAATTTTGTGACAACTCAAGTTGCTGTGGTAAACGCAGAATGTTTTAAAAAAGTAGGAATGTTTGACGAGAGCCTTCCTAGATTACAGGATTGGGAATTATGGCTTAGAATTTCAAAATACTATAACTTTAGCTGTATTGATGAGCCATTGGTAAAATCATTTTATCAAGAGGATAGTATCTCTAGTAACCCGGTTGCTTTGAATACTGCATATAAATTAATTTTAAAGAAACATTTCCAAGATTTCAGTAAAGATAAAAACGTCCTTGCTCACTATTATTTTGTTATGGGTCAGCAGTTATATCTTAATGGAAAAAAGAAAGGCTGGAATACGTATTATCTTGATGCAATTAAAGTAAATCCGTATAACATCAGACTTTTAGTAGATATATTCAGGTCATTTTTTGATCATAATTAATATCAATTCAGCGTATAAAAAACAGCATCAATCGATGTTTCCTAAATTTAAAATGAGAATAACTAGATGACATAATCTATTACTAAGACCGCAGAGGGTCATGAATATCCCTTCCTTTATAAGCTGTCCGACAATTACTTTCGGTAATGAAGAATTCCTTCTTTTTTGATTTAAAGGCCTTATTTGCTTTTTTTAGCACGTTTTTATTACAACCAATAATTGTCGGATAGCCTGTTTAGGGTTGGGTGGCCGTCCACAATTTGATTTACCTTTCTCACTTCAACTTGTGGTTGCAGAAGAAGACATGAGTGAATATGAGCCCATTGACTATCATTAAGTTCCAAATTTTTACAATTTTATAAAGTTGGCAGTATTATTATATATAGTATAAATCTGCATCACATATTATTGAAAATCGGCTATATTAAAAATCTTTGTGTATCTTGGTTGTTGAGATAATGATCTCTGTTGTCTGCGTTTATAATAATGAGAAGATATTTAATAACTTTTTACTCAAAAGTTTGAAGAACCAAAATGCAAAGTTCGAGCTAATCGGGATCGATAATACTTCTAATGAATTCAAATCCGCAGCTGAAGCTCTTAACTACGGCGGGGAAAAAGCTGCGAATAAATATATAATGTTTGCGCATCAGGATGTGAGTTTCCTTACTGATTCCTGGCTTAAAAACACAGAAAAGCTCCTCGATTCTATAAGTAATTTAGGAATTGCCGGTGTAGCTGGTATGAGTGAGTCTGGAAGGTCAAACCCGGAGAGAGGAAGAAATATTATAACTCACGGTAGACCTCCGAAAGCTTGGCCGTGGGGTAACCGAATACAAAAGCCCGTACCGGTACAAACACTTGACGAATGCCTTGTAATTATTCCAAAACATACTTTTGACGTTCTTAAGTTTGATGAAAAAACATGTGATGGTTGGCACTTATATGCAGTAGATTATTGCCTCAGTGCTAAAGAACAGGGATTTGGAGTTTATGCACTTCCAATGGAAATTTATCACCTATCAAGAGGTGCAGACAATAAAAAGAAATTTCAATCTATAAGAGGCCCGCTCCCTGATGAATACTATGAAATTTTGGACAAATTAATTAAAAAGTACAGCGATATGTATACAAGAATTTATACAACCTGCGGGGATTGGAGTACTTCATATCCTGCAGTTCTTCAAAGAAGCTATTACATGCAAAGGCTAATTGTACATTTAGATAAAATCTTTAACAGCCGATCAAATCTTTAACAGCCTATCTTAAAACTAGTATCAGGCTTAAGTTATGATTCAGGCTTAAGTTATGATTCAGGCTTAAGTTATGATTCAGGCTTAAGTTAATTTTGTAAAGATTTTCAATTTAAGATAAACTGTTTTTCACATTTCATATAATAGAGTTATATTAAAACTCAACCTTTCTTCTCCAAACCCTATATTCGAAGCAATTAAGAATAGTTGAATAATCAAAGTTGCGCTGGCGCACCCTGCTGCAAGCAATGGGGTATGTTCACGCCCCCGCTATAAATTTTGTTATACCGGAGTTTATACTTTTATACATAAAACCATATCAATAGACACTTTTTTTGTAGGGTCTAATACGAAGTGGCTCTTCGTCATTCTCTATGGATAAGATGATTTTCAATTCAAGACCGCATTGGTTTTTATGGGGACATTGGAGAATATCCACACAAAACAACGAAGAGCCTAAAAAATTAATTATGTGGCAATCAATTCCAAAAAGTTTAATACAAAATATTAGATATATTGAACTGATTTAGTATGAAAGTACGAAACAAAACTGTTTCCCAATGCTTCTTTTGATTTTTCTGCGCCTTATCAAATTTAAGCCTTCTATGGCAATTCACTGATTAATTTAGTGATGGTTTGAAAAATCAAAATTAGGACAACATTACTATCCAAGGTAATGACGAGATAGATAGTCAAAAAAAGGGCGAAGTAGAATACTTTCATTTCTTTGTGCATTTATTCGAAGAATATCATGTACGTTTAGTTATACTCATTATAGTGAAAATTGAAGACTTTTTCGATTATAGAGTCTAAAAGATAATATCTAAAATAAAACGCAGTAAAACGGTTATCTTTCTAATAAGAAGATAACAATCCATGTGTCTTCGGTTATGTGAGAGATCATGATAAATTGCGTCAATTTCCTCCACATTTATCAAATATTTTAATAAATTATGAAGTTGTGTAAAGAGAAATTGCATGTTTAACAATAAACCTAAAGTAAGCGTAATCATCCCTACTTACAACCGGGAACATTTAATTTCAAGATCTATTGATAGTGTACTAAATCAAACTTACAAAGATTTTGAAGTTATTATTGTAGATGATGCTTCAACTGACAATACTGAGGAACTTATCAAAAAAGAGTATCCTACTCTCATATATCTCAGACTCAAAAAAAATATGGGTGCAGCAGTAGCAAGAAATACTGGTCTCAATGTTGCAAGAGGTGAATATATAGCATTTCATGACAGTGATGACGAATGGTTTCCGGAAAAGCTTGAGAAACAGATGGATGTTTTTGATAAATCTCCGGAAGTGGGAGTGGTGTACACTGATATGCTAAGGATATTTGAAGATCAAGGAATCGATTATTGGAATTCTCCTACTGTCTATAGTGGTATTTTGGTTAATGAACAAACTCTAGACTATCAAGTGTTAGGAATTGGAATCCAATCTGCGGTGATTCAAAAGGAATGTATAGAATATGTTGGATATTTTGATGATAAATTACCCCGATTAATAGATCTCGATTTATTCTTAAGGTTATCTAAATATTTCAAGTTTTATCATATACGAGAACCTTTGGTTAAATATTATGAAAATGAAGGTATTTCTACTAATATTATTGCAGGTTATACTGCAAGAATTTATTTACTCAATAAATATTTTAACTGCTTAAAGGGAAATAAAAAATTTCTAGCAAGGCAGTACTATGATATTGGATACTCTATGATGTCAATCGGCAATTTGAGATCTGGAAGACATTATTTGATAAAAGCCATTAAAGCAAACCCTATTGCTATAAAGTCTATAGTTCTTTTAATTATTTCTCTCGCTGGTCAAAATATATATGAAAAAATAATAAATATTTATAATACTATTTATTGGAGGCTTTTTCATGCGTCTTCGGTTAAGTGAGGAATCATGACAAATTGCAGCAATGTCTCAACGTTTGTAATATATTTCAATGAGTTGTGAGCTGGAACAGGGTATCAATTTCATGTAAAGAGGCCAAAGTTTAAGGCCGGCTTCTAATGCAAAATCGATAGCTTTCAGGTAAGACAATTCCTTAACTGATGACCAATGGAGCTTTTTAAATCTTTTCTTAAAAGTTTGCTTGGCAAGGTTTATGACCCAGGCAGTAATTAAATAATTAGCAAGTATTATGAAGTCTGAAATAAATGTAATTATAAAATCATTTCTAGATTTGAGAACATGTATTCTAAAGTTGCAATCATAATTCTCAACTGGAACGGTTGGGAAGATACAATAGAATGCTTGGAGTCGGTTTATCAGATCGAATATCCAAATTATGATATTGTTGTTATAGATAATGGCTCAAAAGATAATTCAATTGAAAAAATAAAAGAATATGCGGTTGGAAGAATCCAGGTAGAATCAAGCTTTGTCAGGTATAATCCGGATAATAAGCCCCTGTGTTTAATAGAGCACTCTCAGGAAGAACTCAAATTTAACGACAGAGTACAGAAAGACCTTGAGAAGGCTCCGCTTGAAAGAAAATTAATTTTAATTAAAAATATTAAGAACTATGGATTTGCCGAAGGAAATAATATCGCAATAAAATATGCAATGACGTTTTTGAAGCCTGATCACATCCTTTTACTGAATAACGATACCATTGTAGACCCCGATTTTCTGGATGAACTGGTCCAGACTGCCGAAACCGATTTGAATATAGGAGTTTTGGGTCCGACTATCTACGACTATAACCCCCCTCGCGGCCTCCAGTCTACGGGCTCAAAGATACTCTGGAACCATGGAGATGCTATAAACCTTACATATGAAGCAGATGTAAAAGCCGGGATTCCTAAGGAAGTTGATGCTGTAACGGGCTGCGCACTGCTAGCAAAAAGTGAAGTTTTCAAGAAAATTGGCGGCTTAAATAATAATTATTTTGCCTACTTTGAAGAAATCGAGTGGTGCGTGCGTGCGCGAAAGGCAATGTATAAAATTGTATATGTCCCCCAGGGAATAATCTGGCATAAAGGAGGAGCGACGAGCAGTAAGATCACGGGTTTTGCTGTATACCACCATACAAGAAATCGATTCTGGTTCATGAAACAGCATGCTTCGGATAAACAGTATTTAATATTTCTAGTTTACTTCCTCGGGTTCAAGTTTTTTTCGTTCGTGGGCTGGGCTTTACTGCATAAAAATAAGCCTTTACTTGTTTCTTTCATCAAAGGTGTTAAGGATGGGATTCTGGCCCATGGCTAAAAATTAGTGAAAAAAGTAAAAGTCTATGGTTTCAAGTTTACTAATATAAGACCCAATATAATATAAGACCCAATATAATATAAGACCCAATATAATATAAGACCCAATATAATATAAGACCCAATATAAGATAAGACCCAATATAAGATAAGATCCAATATAAGATAAGACCCAATATAAGATAAGATCCAATATAAGATAAGATCCAATATAAGATAAGATCCAATATAAGATAAGACCCAATATAAGATCTCAGTGTATAAACATATAAGATGCCTTTTTTATAGGTCAGATTTTTTAGATTGAGTTTCAGCTTAACTGCTGATATACTTTAAGCGTTTTTTCAGCGGATTTTTCCCAGTTGAATAACTGAGCCCTTTTGAGTCCTTTGTTTATCATTTGTTCCCTAAGTTTTTCATCTGTCAACAGGTTATACATTGCCTCTGCAAATGCATTAACATCATAAGGATCTATGGTAATAGCTGAATCTCCTACAACTTCAGGTAAAGAAGTAAGGTTAGAAGTTATTACAGGTGTTCCGCACGCCATAGCCTCTAACGGAGGTAATCCGAAGCCCTCGTATAAAGAAGGAAAAACAAACAGATCTGCAGCGTTATAGTACTTGGTCAGGTCGTTTTCGGAAACATATCCTACAAATACTACTTCTTTCTCTATCCCAAGCATCTCTATTAATTCAATAAGTTTTTCACGAGCTCCAGGGACCTGTGGAGTGCCGATTTTAAGAAGTACTATATCAGGAAGTTTCTTTTTCAGCTCACCGATAGCTTTCAGTAAAAAGGGAACATTTTTTCTTGGTTGTTCAGATCCTACATATAGAATGACTTTTTGGGTATCTGGTATTTCCAATTTTTTAATAACTTCTCGGTCCCTTTTCACACAGTAATTGTTATGGTCTACTGCGTTTGGAATAACAGTTATTTGATCCTCTGGGTACCCTACATGCTTGATAATTTCACTTTTTGAGTACTCTGAAACTGTGATAATTCTATCTGCTTTTCTCAAGCCCCTCATGTTCAGTTTCCATGTTGGCAGCCGGTTGTTATCATATACCCAGGGGATAAGGTCATGGCAGGTGACAATTGTCTTTTCTAATTTCATCAGTTCCAGAAGGTAAGCCAGATCCTGGCTCGTTATATGCTTTACGTTTTCTTTTTTTACATGGCTTTTAACAATTAATGGATATGCCAGATATTTTACAGCACTATTAATTTGTCTCTTCTTTGAGATCAGTGGGTATTCAATTGGGTTTAGTTTTATATTTTTTATTCTTTCATGTATCTCTTTTTGATACTTTGACATGCCGAATATTTCGTCTGTTTTTGCTCCATTTATATAATCAATTTCCATATTCCAGTTCCCCAAAGATCCAAAAATAAATATTTGTATGGTCCAATTAGTCTATCTATTATCTTCGAACTCTTCCCAAAACCGATTTTGTCCTCAAATACTAAAGTTTTAAAACTATTTTCGTGATCAGGGGATCGTTTGATTATTTGGGATCTGAATTCTGGGAAGTGATGTTAAGTTTTGGAATGAGCTCTTCTAATATTACTGCTTGAGATATTGTTTCTCAATTCTGGCTGAAACTTCATTCCAATCCATTATGTTTTTATCTATCCCGGATTTTTTTATTCTTTCCTTTTTCTTAATTTCCTTCAGTGCTGCTGTCACTTTTTCCTTTGAAACCGGACTTTCAATCCCAATACAGTTCCTTCCGTCCACAAACTCCTCAAGTGCACTGCCCTTTGCCACTATACACGGAATTTCTGCAGCCAGCGCCTCAGCAACCGTTATCCCATATGCCTCACGAGAAGAAAGCATTAAAAATATATCCGCATCTGCATAGCGTTCAAGAAGTTCTTTTCTTGACAGGTCTTTTAACCATTCAACCCTTGCTTCCACACCTAAACTTTTCGCCATATTTCGAAGCTCAGCTTCGTAAGGTCCCTTTCCGATGATTCTCAACCGGAAACCCTGAAGTTCAGGTAAACTCTGAATAATGTACTGTACCCCTTTATATTCTTCCAGGCGGCCTACATAAAGAAGAATCTGTTCTCTTCCGGCGTTCCTGTTTAAGCTTTTTTCCGGCTTCCTCAAATCTTCAAACTCTTTAAGGTTTATTCCGTTAGGGATTTTTACAGTTTTTGCGGCAACCTTAAAATCTGACTCTATAAGTTTCTTTTCATACTCTGAGACACATATTACGGAATCTGCCCTGGAGAAGATTATCTTCCCGAAAAGTCTGTATGGCTTGTGCAGTAAATCGCGGAATGCGGTATGGCCGTGCCGATGATAATGCGGAGTAAACACAAATTTTGTGCCGTGCCTGCTTAAGGATGCGAAGAATGCAGGAAAAGCATGATAACTATGTGCATGAACTATGTCATAGTCGTGTTTTTTGAGATAAGTATAGATCTGAGGAGCGAAGTAGTATGCATTTCCCGGAGCAAAAGATCTAAACCTTATAACCCTTACTCCGTTTATTATCTCTTGCTTTCTCAATTTTCCTGTGGGATCGGTTGTTATAACCTCCACATCGTGCCCTGCTTTAACCAGCCTTTCACTAATTTCTTTAACATGAGTTTCCACTCCACCTATGTCAGGAGAATAACGGGGACAGATCTGGGCTATTTTCAAGGCTGAACCTCTTTTATACTGGAATCTATGTGGAGTAATGCATTAGTTTAATATAAAGATAATGTGATAGTTTAGGCAAATGACATCTAATAAAAGCGTTTGCATAGTCGGACCTTCGAAACGTTTTTTGAGCGGTATCAGTTATTATACTATCCGTCTGGCAAATGCCATGTCTGTGGAAAAAGAAGTCTCAGTAGTTTGCTTTCGGCAGTTGCTTCCAACTTTTCTGTTTCCCGGAAAATCCCATGTTGGAAAGAATATTTCTGACCTGAATTTTTCACCCAGGATACCTGTCTTTAACGGCATGGACTATAACAATCCACTGTCCTGGATTAAAGCATACCGCTTTCTTAAAGCACAAAAACCGGATATTATAGTTTTGCAGTGGTGGACTTCCTCGGTTGCGCATATGCAGCTTCTGCTAAAGATATTTGCAGGTTTGCTGAATAAACCTAAAATAATTATCGAATTTCATGAAGTTGTAGATCCTTTTGAAGAATCAATACTTCCAATTAGGTTATACTCAAAAATAACAGGAAAACTGCTGCGTAAAAACCTTGATGCATATATTACTCATTCCGAGTCCGATAAAGAGCTTGTTGCAAAAAGGTATTCTATTTCCCCTGAAAAAATTCATGTGATCCCGCATGGGCTTTATGACCAGTACGGAGAATTGCTTGACACAAAAGAAGCGAGAAGAAATCTCTCGATAAAGGAAGATTTCGTTATACTCTCTTTCGGCTTAATTCGAAAGTATAAGGGAACTCCCTACCTTATCAGGGCCTTTGAACAGCTTCCTCCCAAAATTCTCGAAAAAAGCCGGTTATTGATTGTCGGGGAAATCTGGGAAGACCGTAAGGAATTACTTGACCAGATTAAAGCTTCTCCTTTTCATGATAAGATTACACTTATAGACGAATATGTTCCTGACGAGAAAGTAAACCTGTATTTCAGTGCTGCCGATGTGGTAGTCCTGCCTTACCTGAGAGCCTCTCAGAGTGGAATTGCGCATATCGCAATGTCTTTTGGAAAACCTGTCGTTGTTTCAGAAGTAGGTGGCTTAAAAGAATCAATGGCTAACTATGAAGGCACCGTTTTTGTACCTCCTGCTGATATCGATTCTATCAGGGAAGCTATTCTCAGCCAATTTGGAGAGAGAAAGCATTACGAAGCTCCTGATCAGAAGTGGGATAGAATTATAAACTGTTACATAGAATTAATACAATCTATTTAATTTTCTTTTTCATAATTCTATCTTAATTTATAATGTCCAATTCATAAAGGGGATACTATGAGTTCTCAGGATCGTCCTGTATCGTCATTCAAAGATAAAATCAAATCCAGCTGGCCTTATATTCTGACAGTTGCGATAATTGGTTTCGTGTCTCTATGGGTCAGAATACTTCCTTCAGATAGAGTACTTTTGCCTGGCGGGATTGTGAAGTTCACGACCAATGATGCATGGTATCATATGCGTACCTTATTCGTCCTGCTTGAAAATTACCCCCACAGGATGTTTTTCAATCCCATGACCAACTATCCTAACGGGAGTTACATACATTTTGGGCCATTGTTTGATCAAATGATGGCTGTTACTTCACTGATTCTTGGAATGGGAAATCCCAGTTCTCAACTGATTAACACTATAGGGGCCTATTTCCCTGCCGTGCTCGGGGCCTTAACTGTTATTCCGGTTTACTACATAGGAAAATATCTTGGAGGGCATAAAACTGGGATTCTGGCTGCAATCCTGATTGCATTTGCTCCAGGGCAGTTTCTGTCCCGTTCAATGATTGGCTTCACAGACCATCATGTTGCCGAGTCACTATTCAGTACTTTATTCATGATGTTTTTCATGCTGGCTTTGATTTCAGCAAAGGAGAAAAATCTGCGTTTTGAAGACGTGTTCAATAAGAAATTTACTGTCCTGAAAGAGCCTCTTTTGTACTCTATTCTGGCTGGAGTCATGTACTCAGCTTACCAGCTTTGCTGGCCCGGAGGCTCACTATTTTTATTAATCGTTCTCGTTTATGCTATATTCCAGTATATCTTGGACAATTTCCGGAATGAGTCAAGTGATTACCTTGGATTTACGGGCATAGTCACCTGTCTGGTAAGTACAATCCTTATCCTTCCATTTGTCCATCCTGACATGGGTTTTTCTCTATACTATTACTCCTGGTTCCATGTTATCACATCTCTTGGGACAATGGCAGGTTTTGTAGCTTTGAGTTTCATCGAAAGAGAGTTCAAAAGAAAGAAAATGAAATCTTATTATTACCCTCTTCTTATCCTCGGAGTTGGAATTCTCGGACTTATATGTATCAAAATTTTATCTCCATCACTTTATTCCCTGATTATACATGCACCAAACACTGTTTTTAGGATTCAACAGGGAGGACCTTCCACAATCGATGAGGCTTCTTCAATATTTTACGATTATGGCGCTTTTACGATGTCTAAAGTTTATTCAAATTTCACTCCTACGGGATTTTTCGCGTCTCTGCTCGGGATGTTTATTCTGGCTGCAAACCTGTTCAGAAAATCAAAGCCTCAGGAAGTGTTACTTCTTGTCTGGAGTTTCCTTATTTTCCTTGCAATTTACGGTCAGAACCGTTTTGCATATTATTATTCAATAAACGTTTCAGTTTTGAGTGCATATCTGGGAGGCTTGTTACTTGAAAAAGTAAAGTGGAGTGAACTTGACCAGAAGTTCAAAAGTAATGTAAAGTCGCCTGCAGATATCCCGAGGGCGTTGAAATTCGTCAAAGTAGAACAGGTTTTTGCAGTCCTTCTTATAGTAATATTTTTGATTTATCCGGTATACGGATCTGCAATGCCATATACAAAAATGGTATACGGTCAGCCCAGTCAACCTTGGGATGAAGCTTGTACCTGGCTTCGCTCAAACACTCCAGATCCTGGTATGGACTACAATGCCATTTATGAAGCCCCGACAAACGGAGAGATGTTCCAGTATCCAGACACTGCATACGGTGTTATGTCATGGTGGGACTTCGGACACTATATAGAGACAATAGGTCACAGAATACCAAATGCGAACCCGTTCCAGGCAGGAATAGGTGGACGCTCGAAAAGCATTAATGAGACAAACCGACCAGGTGCTACAACCTTTCTTACAGCTCCATCTGAAGAGGAAGCAAGTGCAGTGCTTGAAGCCATAGACCCTAGGTCTGACAAAGCAGGTGCAAGATATATAATGTCTGATGCCAAAATGGCTACAAGTATGTTCCAATCAATTACTAAATGGACTCTTGATATAGAAGGGTATTACCAGGCTTACTGGATAGATAAACAGTATATAAGCCTGCCTACCACTCGATATTTTAATACCATGGAGGCAAGACTGCATATTTTAGACGGAAACGGATTGAAGCAATACCGCATGGTTCACGAGACCGAGGCCTACCAAACTGATGAGCTATTGTATAAATATGCCTACAATTTTATTCTGGGGGGTAATATCCCGCAAGTGTATACCGGTTATGTCAAGGTTTTCGAGTACGTTAAAGGTGCAAAGATAACAGGAACAGTTTCCTCCAATGAGACTGTTAAAATAAACACTACAATTCTTACGAATCAGGGAAGGACCTTTGACTATTCACAGTCAACAACGGCGGATTCTCAGGGTAGGTATGAATTCACAGTACCTTATTCGACGGATGGGCCGATTGCAGGTCAGACTCAGTTTGATACTGCACCTTCAGGCTCTTATGTGTTGAGCTATGGCGATACGACAAAAGAAGTGAAAGTCAGTGAAGAAGCCGTATTAAAAGGAGAACAAATAAAGGTCTGAACAACTCGAAATGTGTGGTTAAGTTAATTTCACACCTTTATTTCTTTTTCCTTCTTTTCTTATCTTTATTTTTATTTTATCTTCCTGAACGGCTTATTTTTGATATTTTATAGTAGCTCCCCCCTCTTTCCAGAATGCTTGTTTTTTATAAATTGACAGATTACATATACTTTTATATACTATTAATAAAGTTTTTTACATACCAAAGAGCTTCTTAATGTGGAACTAGAATATTGACACATCTTTAGAAGACACTACTGTTTCGAGGTAGGCAGTCTTAGAGAGCCTGCGAGCCAGGGAAGAAAAGCAAAACCGGGAATACTGAATCTCTTGAAGACTTTTCTGACCGGCCCAGTATGAAATATGCATGAGATTCATGAACATAAATAAAGTAGCTCTGAACAACTATAATTATAACTAGTGAATAATAAGACCTAATTGCCTGTATATTATTACATATCTGTATAATATTACCTATTTTATTTTCTTCTTCTATAAGTTATATACTTAATTGAAAAAACTTATCTCTAAAGGGATTGTTATGAGTTCTCAGGATCATCCTGTATCATCGTTCAAAGATATAATCAAGTCCAGCTGGCCTTATGCTCTGGCAGTTGCGATAATCGGTTTCATATCTCTATGGATAAGAACATGTCCTTCAGCTACGGTGTTCTTATCCGATGGGTCTGTAAGGTTTACGGCTAATGATGCCTGGTTTCATATGCGTACCTTAAGGGTTCTGCTTGAAAACTACCCCCACAGAATGTTTTTCGACCCAATGACCAACTATCCTAATGGGAGCTACATCCATTTTGGTCCATTGTTTGATCAAATGATGGCTATTACTTCCCTGATTCTTGGAATGGGTCATCCCAGCTCTCATCTTGTTGATACTGTTGGAGCTTATTTTCCTGCAGTTCTCGGAGCTCTGACTGTAATTCCTGTTTATTACATAGGAAAATACCTTGGTGGGCATAAAACAGGAGTTCTGGCTGCGATCCTTATTGCACTTGCTCCGGGGCAGTTTCTGACCCGTTCACTGGTTGGGTTCACTGACCATCATGTTGCAGAGTCACTATTCAGTACTTTATTCATGATGTTTTTCATGCTGGCTTTGATTTCGGCAAAGGAAAAAAATCTGCGTTTTGAAGACGTGTTCAATAAGAAATTCACTGTCCTGAAAGAACCTTTTCTATACTCGGTTCTGGCTGGTGTTATGTACTCAGCTTACCAGCTTTCATGGCCAGGAGGTTCTCTTTTCTTATTAATTGTTCTTGTTTATGCCGTGTTCCAGTATATCTTTGACAACTTCCGGAATGAGTCAAGCGATTACCTTGGGTTTACAGGTGTAGTCACCTGCTTAGTAAGTACAATCCTTATCCTTCCATTTGTTCATCCTGACATGGGCTTTTCACTTTATTATTACTCCTGGTTCCATGTCGTTACTGCTCTTGGAACAATGGTAGGCTTTGCGGTTTTGAGTCTCATTGAAAGGGAATTCAAAAGAAAGAAAATGAAGACTTATTATTACCCGCTGATTATCCTCGGAGCTGGTATTCTTGGGCTTATATTTATCAAAATTTTATCTCCTTCATTTTATTCCCTGATTATAAACGCACCGAGCACTGTTTTTGGAATTCAACATGGAGGACCTTCGACAATTGGTGAAGCTTCTTCTACATTTTACGACGACGGCGTCTTTACCATGTCCAAAGCTTATGAATATTTCACTCCCACGGGATTTTTCGCATCTCTGCTCGGGATGTTTATTCTGGCTGCAAACCTGTTCAGAAAACCAAAGACTCAGGAAGTGTTACTTCTTATCTGGAGTCTTTTAATTCTTTTTGCAATTTATGGCCAGAACCGTTTTGCATATTACTATTCCATAAACGTTTCAATCCTGAGTGCCTATCTTGGAGGCTTGTTACTTGAAAAAGTAAAGTGGAGTGAACTTGACCAGAAGTTCAAAAGTAATGTAAAGTCGCCTGCAGATATCCCGAGGGCGTTGAAATTCGTCAAAGTAGAACAGGTTTTTGCAGTCCTTCTTATAGTAATATTTTTGATTTATCCGGTATACGGATCTGCGATGGCATATACAAAAATTTCAAACGGTACCCCTAGTCCGTGGGTGGAAGCTTGTGACTGGCTCCGTTCAAATACTCCTGATCCGGGAATGGACTATAATGCCATTTATGAAGCCCCGAAAAACGGAGAGATGTTCCAGTATCCAGACACTGCATACGGTGTTATGTCTTGGTGGGACTTCGGACACTATATAGAGACAATAGGTCACAGGATGCCAAATGCGAACCCGTTCCAGGCAGGAATCGGAGGCCGCAGGGTAAGCATTAACGAGACAAATCAGCCGGGAGCTGCAACCTTTTTCACAGCTCCATCCGAAGAAGAAGCAACTGCCGTACTCAAAGCCATAGATCCAAGGCCTGACAAAATGGGTGCACGTTACGTAATAGCTGATGCCTACATGGCTACAGTGATGTTCGAGGCAATGCCTGCCTGGACTCTTGATACTGATGGGTACTATCAGGCTTACTGGACAGGTAGTCAATATCAGAGCATACCTTCTACCCGATATTTTAATTCCATGGAAGCAAAGCTGTATATTTTTGACGGAAATAGCTTGAAACATTACCGTATGGTTTACGAGACTGATACCCACCAAAGCAACGAGGTCGGGTATAAACAGGTCTACAATTATTTCTACGGAGGTAAGCTCTCTGAGACAGACACCGGCTATGTAAAAATCTTCGAGTACGTCAAAGGT
This sequence comes from Methanosarcina barkeri MS, assembly GCF_000970025.1. GTDB lineage: Archaea > Halobacteriota > Methanosarcinia > Methanosarcinales > Methanosarcinaceae > Methanosarcina > Methanosarcina barkeri. The sequence continues at coordinate 3,557,975 of NZ_CP009528.1, read as the reverse complement.
GCGAATATAACAGGCACGGCTTCTCCGAATGAAACTGTTAAAATAAGCACTACAATCCTTACGGATAAGGGACGGACCTTTGAATATACTCATAGGACTTACGCAGTTAAAATGCCGAAAACTTGATATCTTTATAAATATACTTATGGCTTAGTGTTTCTCTAAAAACGTACGGAGTTATGGACATAAATCCACCTAAGTGTACCGACATTGACTACATTAATTTTCTCATTGCGGCTTCTAACGTTTTTAGCTGTACTGAAGCTGCTAGATGTTATCCAGACATAGCTAATGCTCCTTCTCATGATGCTTTTACTCGTTGCCTTCAAAGGCAACCTCCAGACACGGAAGCACTATGGGAGGAAGTAAAAAGTTATGTCAAGCTTAAGGGAGGATACCTAATTGTTGATGATTCAACATTAGATAAACCATACGCAGAAGAAATTGCTTTTGTTCGTCGTATGTGGAGTGGAAAACATCATCGTACTGTAAAGGGAATAGGCCTGGTTACCTTAGTTTGGACTGACGGTACAACCGTTATACCTATCGATTTTCGAATTTATAACATCGATGTAGACGACAAAACAAAGAATGACCATTTCCGTGATATGCTTGACAAGGCCGAAGAACGTGGTTTTAATCCCAAATTCGTTTTATTTGATACATGGTATGCAAGTGTGAAAAACCTTAAAGCCATTAGACAGAAAGAGTGGCATTTCCTTACAAGATTGAAAAATAATCGTTTGGTAAATCCTGACAACAAGGGAAATGTGCCACTTGAAACAGTAGATATTCCTCCAAAAGGACGTGTGGTTCACCTCAAAGCATATGGATTTGTAAAGGTGTTTAGGATAGTTTCAAAAAATGGAGACACGCAACACTGGGTTACAGATGTGCAAGAGATGGATGAAGCAAAACGTGAAGATTTGGCAAAGAAGTCATGGAAAATTGAGGAATATCATAGGGGAATAAAACAGTTCTGTGGTGTCGAAAAATGTCAGGCAAGAAAGGAAGAATCACAAAGAGCACATATAATGTTCTCATTAAGAGCTTTTCTTAGACTGGAATTACAAAGAATCAAAAGTGGAATATCCTGGTTTGAAAGTGCTATGAAAATTAGAAGAGTGGCAGTGACAGAATACTTAAGGAATCCCCAATACACGTTAAATTAATTCAAATATTTGAAAGTTTGGAAAAAACAATATGCTAGGAGCCAACTGCGTAACTCCTAACTCAATCAACAACTGCAGACTCTCATGGAAGGTACGAGTTTACAGTGCCTTATTCAACAGACGGTGGTCCGGTTGCAGGCGAAACGCAGTTTGATACTGCACCTTCAGGACCCTACGTGTTGAGCTATGGCGATACGACAAAAGAAGTGAAAGTAAGTGAAGAAGCCGTATTAAAAGGAGAAGAAGTAAAGGCCTAAAAGTAGAATGTGCTATTGTTTACTATAATGTACCTTTATTTCTCCTTTCTTCTTCTTTTTTATTCTTATTTTTATTCTTCTAAAAAACACTTCTAAAATTTTAAAAAAAGACTGCCATTTTTTTAGAACAATTATTTTATATATCCACCAGTTACATATACTTTTATATCTGCCAGTTGCATATACTTTCATTTATATATCCTTCAATCACATATACTTTTATATACTGTTAACAACTTCGTTTCACGTCTAAGATGGATTCTCAAGGTGGAATCAGAAGAGTTGCCACGTCTTTTAGAAGACTTATTACTGTTTCAAAAGTAGACAGCTTGAGAAAACCTGCTTCAGGAAAGATGAGCAAAAATTTCAGTAATATCGAATCGATGAAGCCTATCCTGATAGGCTCAGTATGAAAGCTGCATGAAGTTTCTGAACATAAACTATCAGGACTATAAATAATCAGGCTGATTTGCCTGCATAGGATAATATTATCTATTTGATTTTCTTCTTCCACAAATTATATATTTGATTGAAAAAACTTACCTCTTAAAGGGGATTATTATGAGTTCTCAGGATCATCCTGTATCATCATTTCAAAACAAAATCAAGTCCAGCTGGCCTTATGCTCTGGCAGTTGCGATAATCGGTTTTATATCTCTATGGGTCAGGACACTTCCTTCAGCTACGGTGTTCTTGTCCGATGGGTCCGTAAAGTTTGCGACCAACGATGCGTGGTACCATATGCGTACCTTAAGAGTTCTGCTTGAAAACTACCCTCACAGGATGTTTTTCAATCCCATGACCAACTATCCTAATGGGAGTTACATACATTTTGGTCCATTGTTTGATCAAATGATGGCTATTACTTCCCTGATTCTTGGAATGGGTCATCCCAGCTCTCATCTTGTTGATACTGTTGGAGCTTATTTTCCTGCAGTTCTCGGAGCTCTGACTGTAATTCCTGTTTATTACATAGGAAAATACCTTGGTGGGCATAAAACAGGAGTTCTGGCTGCGATCCTTATTGCACTTGCTCCGGGGCAGTTTCTGACCCGTTCACTGGTCGGGTTCACTGATCATCATGTTGCAGAGTCACTATTCAGTACTTTATTCATGATGTTTTTCATGCTGGCTTTGATTTCGGCAAAGGAAAAAAATCTGCGTTTTGAAGACGTGTTCAATAAGAAATTCACTGTCCTGAAAGAACCTTTTCTATACTCAGTTCTGGCTGGAGTCATGTACTCAGCTTACCAGCTTTGCTGGCCCGGAGGCTCACTATTTTTATTAATCGTTCTCGTTTATGCTATATTCCAGTATATCTTGGACAATTTCCGGAATGAATCCAGTGACTACCTTGGGTTTACAGGCATAGTCACCTGTCTGGTAAGTACAATCCTTATCCTTCCATTTGTCCATCCTGACATGGGTTTTTCTCTGTATTATTACTCCTGGTTCCATGTTATCACATCTCTTGGGACAATGGCAGGTTTTGCGGCTTTGAGTCTTATTGAAAGGGAATTCAAAAGAAAGCAAATGACGGCTTATTACTACCCTCTTATCATTCTCGGAGCTGGCATTCTAGGGTTTATTGTTATTAAAATCGCATCTCCATCTCTGTATTCTCTTATCATAAGTGCACCAAACACTGTTTTTGGGATTCAACAGGGAGGACCTTCCACAATTGGTGAAGCTACTTCTATATTTTACAATGATGGCGTCTTCACTCTATCTAAAGTTTTTTCAAATTTTACTACTACGGGATTTCTCGCTTCTATTCTAGGAATGCTTATTCTGGCTGCAAACCTGTTTAGAAGGCCAAAGCCTCAGGAATTTCTGGTTCTTGTCTGGAGTTTCTTTATCCTCCTTGCAATTTACGGTCAGAACCGTTTTGCATATTACTATTCAATAAACGTTTCAATCCTGAGTGCATATCTGGGTGGATTGTTACTTGAAAAAGTAAAATGGAGTGAACTTGACCAGAAGTTCAAAAGTGATGTAAAATCGCTTGCAGATGTCCCGAAAGCATTGAAATTCGTCAAAGTACAGCAGGTTTTAGCAGTCCTGCTTATAGTGGTATTTCTGATCTATCCGGTATGTGCATATGCAATGCTATATGCAGTTGGCTCAGACGAGCCTAATGAGCCCTGGACGGAAGCCTGTAATTGGCTCCACTCAAACACCCCGGACCCTGGTATGAACTACAATACCATTTATGAAGCCCCAACAAACGGAGAGATGTTCCAGTATCCAGACACTGCATACGGTGTTATGTCTTGGTGGGACTACGGGCACTACATAGAGACAATAGGGCACAGGATGCCAAATGCGAATCCGTTCCAGGCAGGAATAGGAGGCCGCAGGGTAAGTATTAACGAGACAAACCAGCCGGGAGCTGCAACCTTCTTTACCGCTCCATCCGAAGAAGAAGCAACTGCCGTACTCAAAGCCATAGATCCAAGGCCTGACAAAATGGGTTCACGTTACATAATGTCTGATGCCAGAATGGCTACAGAGATATTTGGGGCAATGCCTGCCTGGACTCTTGATACTGACGGATATTATCAGGCTTACTGGACAGGTAGCAAATATCAGAGCATACCTTCTACCCGATATTTTAATTCCATGGAAGCAAAACTGCATATTTTTGACGGAAATGGCTTGAAACAATACCGTATGGTTCACGAGACTGAGGCCTACCAAACTGACGAGGTCGGATATAAACAGGTCTATAATTACTTCTACGGAGGCAAACTCCCTGAAGTAGACACCGGATATGTAAAAATCTTCGAGTACGTCAAAGGTGCAAATATAACAGGCACAGCTTCCCCCAATGAGACCGTTAATATAAACACGACAATTCTTACGGACCAGGGAAGAACCTTTGGATACTCGCAGTCAACAACCGCAGACTCTCAGGGAAGGTACGAGTTTACAGTGCCTTATTCAACAGATGGCCCGATTACAGGCGAAACGCAGTTTGATACTGCACCTTCGGGACCTTATGTAGTGAGTTATGGAGATACGACAAAAGAAGTGAAAGTAAGTGAAGAAGCCGTATTAAATGGAGAAGAAATAAAGGCATAAGCTACGGAGTGTACTATTACTCACTCTGCTTCACCTTTATTTCTCTTTCTTTTTCCTTTGTCTTTATTTTTGGATTCTATTTTCAACTTTATTTTAAGTCAGGTCTGCAGTTTTTTACTTCACTTTCCCGCTATCTAGATATACCATTAAAAAAACCTACTTCGCAGGTGAAATGCGATGAAAACCCCTATCATAGGCCGAGTCTGGAAATTCGGAAACGATATCGATACAGATGTAATTATTCCTGGTAAATACCTGCGGACCAAAGATATGCAGGTTTTTGCAGCTCATGCAATGGAAGGCATTGACCCCGAGTTTGCAAAAAAAGTAAAACCAGGGGATATTATTGTAGCAGGCAGCAATTTCGGCTGCGGCTCCTCAAGAGAACAGGCTCCCCTTGCTTTAAAACATGCAGGTATAGCCTGTGTTGTAGCAAAATCTTTCGCAAGGATCTTTTTCCGAAATGCAATCAATGTAGGGCTACCTCTTATTGAAGCCGATATCGAGTGTCAGGAAGGAGATGAGATCAGGGTTTATCTGCTAAAAGGCGAGGTTACGGTTTCAGGTAAAGGCACATTCAGGGGAAATAAATTGCCGGATTTCCTTCTTCAGATACTTGCTGACGGCGGGCTTGTAGCTCATAGAAAAATAATCCAGAGCGAGCAAAAAGAATAATTAGTCCAGTATATATCAAAATATACCGAAAAGTACACCCAAATGTACAACGGAAACATACCAGAAATGAATTAAATTTGACAATTACTAAAATAATAGTAATCCAGAACAGTAACCTAGAACAGTAACCCAGAACAGTAACCCAGAACAGTAACCCAGAACAGTAACCCAGAACAGTAACCCAGAACAGTAACCTATAGTCACGCCTGTAATTGTTGCAATAAAAATTTCATTGCATCTCAGTTGAGTAGTTGCATTATTTAGCCTCGTGACTATAGAATCGATAACCCAAAAAAATCATCCAAAACAACCGATATCTATGATTTTTCCTGATGAGTATAAGTATGTGGGCGTAACAAAATCCTTCTGCCCGGGCACTGAGGAGCCTATCTATTTTCTGACTGACTATCTGATTACAGAAAAGGGAAATCCTCAGACAGGCGACTACGAATATGCAGTTTATCACGTAAAAAAAAGCGGAGAGGGATTGCTCAGGAAAGTTGAAGCTCTCGAAACAATAGCCTCAGGAGAAGAGGTGGTAAAGTATGACAGGGAATTAAACATAAAAGACCGCACACTCCTGATCGAGACTGCAGAAAAGCTCTGTACCGGCAAAGTGAACACAGTAATTTTTACAGGTATGGATAGGCATGTTACTTTTGTTCATGCCCCTGACCTTTCAAGTATTCTTGAGCTAGAAATACTTGACGTTGCTCCTCCTTATCCGTCCTGGCTTTCTCTTGTTGTGAAAAGGCTTGACGCCAGTGGAATTTTCGGGGACCTCCAGGTCAGGTTTACTGAAAAGGTAATTGACCTCAGGCGTTTTGAAGGAAAAAATACGGTTTTTCCATGCAGCTCGTCTGGCCTCGAAGGCAAGTGCCTGGATTCGGATGTGCTCACAGAAAATGGACATTTACTTGTAGGATGCGAGATTTCGAAGAATCTTTTTGAGATGCGTTTTCCTGAACTAGAGTATTCTTTTATAAACATCTGTCCTTTCAAGTCCGAAATAGTTGTACCCTCAAAATCCTTTATTACTCGCTGCTGCAGGTCTGAAAATTCAGGGCTTGTAAAGATTTCGGGTTTTGATGGAGCTGTAGTTCACTGGGGAGCATCGGAGTACCAGGTTGCTGAAGCTATCCGAAAACTTGTAAACAGCCTCAGGCAGAGTTCAGAGGATCTAAATAGCCAGGTATAAGAGTGTTCACAAATTAAACTGCAGGCCTGCTAATTTTACTTGAAGGAAACTTACACTGGAAATTGGTAATTGATAAAACTGCCGTGTGCGAAATTCAATTTACTTATTTTGTACCTTTCTTTTAATATTTATACTGCCTGTTTCTATCTTCCCATTTTCATTAGCTGTTGATGATAAACACATAGGTTAAAGTCACTTCTAATGACAAGTTATAATGATTGGCTAGGTTTTTTGCTATTGAATGTTCGTTTTAATGCTAACCGAAAGTACTCACTGAAGATGTTCATAAATTCTAAAATTTATTCTTTGATTATTCTTTTAGGTTTCTCATACTTTTTACTAAGTTATATCTTTTTTTAAGGTGAACCAAAACTGATCTTGCAAGACGATATAAGTAACACAGACTTGTGAATTATCGCTTCAGGTGAAAGAGTAAGTATTCGTGTTATCTTTTTGTCAATAGCAATCTTCTGTGTAAGAGTCTGGTCAACTTTTATTAATTATATTCTTATGTTTTAATCATAAGGTTTTTTATTATATATATACAACTCTCATATTAAATGCAATACCTGACAATATTTAGAAAAAGTTATAATCTATGAAGATTATCCATTTAAAGGATCATTTACCGGCAATGCTCATAATTGAGGGGAGTGTCAAATATTTAAATAATTCCTGTAATCGGAAGTGGGTAGCCGATTACATAACAAAATTAAGTCTGGGGGGTAATGCTATGCTTTTACTCATGATTGCATGGATTGTTGGATTCATTGTGGGGGTTTTTTTGCTGAAGTTTTTGTTTGTAACGGTTGCGGTACAGGCTTCACTTGCTTATAACGCAATCATTGAACGTAATATTCAGGGGAAGTATCAACAGGTGAATGTGATACCTGATTTGGTTAAAACTCTCGTGGACAGCAACATCTACCAGCGTTATTCGCTTGATCCACTGCGTGTTGTAAAATACCCTGCGTTTTATAGAAAAGGCTTTAAGTTTTTTAATGGGGGTCAGTATAAATATGTTGTTTCTTATGAAGGCAACGGTAAATACACCGTCTATAGAAAAGTAAGGGCAGAAATATCGGGTAGTAAAACAAAAACAGTGGTTGAGGAAAAGTCTGAAATTAAGGTATGAGTAGAACTAATGTATGAACAAAGTGAAAGTATCCGCACAGCAATTTAATTTAAACACTGTTTCTTCTAATCATGTTATGCAGATCTTTTGGGCTTAGCCTGCCTGGAGTTTGACGAGATCTATTTATTATCCTTCTCCTCTCAAAAAGTATTTTTCATCAGTTGCCTGTACAGAATACATAGTTTTAAATCTGATTGTATATTTATTGGATCATCAAAAGGGTAATAACCAGGCATATAGGTATTTTGAGGATTTTAACTCTCAGATATTCTCATGTACTGAAGCTCTAATTATACCTATATCACGTGTTAACTATCTAATTATCTCTATATCACGTGTTAACTACCTAATTATCTCTATATCACGTGTTAACTACCTAATTATCTCTATATCACGTGTTAACTACCTAATTATCTCTATATCACGTGTTAACTACCTAATTATCTCTATATCACGTGTTAACTACCTAATTATCTCTATATCACGTGTTAACTACCTAATTATCTCTATATCACGTGTTAACTACCTAATTATCTCTATATCACGTGTTAAACCTTTAAATATCCCTACATCGCGTGTTGAATCTTTAAATATCTCCTAATCATGTTTTAAAACTCTAACTATCCCTAAATCATGTACTAATGATTTAACGATCCCGAAAAATCTCATTCATAAAACGAAACTGGAGTTAACCTAATGTCTTTCCTGACTAATTTCCTTTTAGGACTTGGGCTTTCAATGGATGCATTTGCAGTTTCCATGTCCAGCAGTACTACTATACGGCCTTTTCATCTAAAGGATGCACTGAAGCTTGCTTTCTTTTTTGGAGGATTTCAGGCTTTTATGCCTGTGTTGGGCTGGCTTGGAGGGAGCGCAGTAAGTGGCTTTGTATCAAACTATGCTCCCTGGATTGCTTTTGGGCTTCTGGCCTTTATCGGAGGCAAAATGATTTATGAGGCTCTTTATGGAGATCCGGATGGGAAGATAAATTCCCTCAATTATCCGGTGCTTCTGATGCTCGCAATCGCTACAAGTATAGATGCCCTTGCCGTGGGAATTAGCTTTGCTTTTCTCAATACTCCTATTCTTGAACCTGTGATTATAATAGGCTGTGTGACCTTTTTCATGTCTTTCTGCGGAGCAGTCCTGGGGTACAGAATAGGTCATTTTTTTGAGCACGAAGTCGAGATTATTGGAGGGCTTATCCTTATCGGGATTGGTGGAAAAATCCTTGCTGAACATCTACTCTGGATCTGACAAATCCTGGATGTCTCAAAAAGTTACGCCAGATTCATATACCACTAACTAAGATGCAGTTAGTATGAGACTAGCTGTAATCGAAGGTGATGGTATAGGTAGGGAAGTAATCCCTGCAGCTGTTAAAGTCCTTGATGCCTTCGGGCTTGAGTTTGAAAAAGTTTCCCTGGAGCTTGGCTATACTCGGTGGGAAAGGACAGGAACTGCAATATCAAATGATGATCTGGAAACTATAAAGGGGTGCGATGCTGTCCTTTTTGGGGCAATTACTACTGTACCGGATCCGAATTACAAAAGTGTGCTCCTGACAATACGAAAGGAACTGGACCTATATGCTAATGTCAGGCCTGTAAAACCTCTGCCCGGCATAACAGGAGTTACAGGGAGAAACGATTTCGATTTTATTATTGTCAGGGAAAACACTGAAGGGCTGTATTCTGGAATTGAAGAAATAGGGCCTGAAATCTCCTGGACGAAAAGAGTCGTCACCCGGAAAGGTTCCAAGCGGATTGCAGAATCTGCCTGTAAGCTTGCAAAGAAAAGAAAGAACAAGCTGACCATTGTTCATAAATCCAATGTCCTGAAATCCGACAAGCTTTTCCTCGATGTTTGCAGGCAAACCGCCAGTGCTAACGGCGTGGAATATGAGGATATGCTGGTTGACTCGATGGCTTACAACCTTATTATGCATCCTGAAAGGTACGACATTGTGGTTACAACGAACCTCTTCGGAGACATTTTGAGTGATATGTGCGCAGCCCTTGTAGGAAGTCTCGGCCTTGTCCCAAGTGCCAATATAGGGGAGAAATATGCCTTCTTCGAACCTGTGCACGGGAGCGCACCTGACATTGCCGGAAAGGGTATTGCAAATCCGCTTGCTGCGATTCTCTGTGTAAAAATGCTGCTCGAATGGATGGGAGAACCTCGGTCGCAAATTATCGATGAGGCAATAGCCTATGTGCTTCAAAAGAAAATCATAACTCTTGACCTCGGAGGGACGGCTAGCACAATGGAAGTCGGAAACGCAGTTGCGGAATATGTGGTGAGTAATATGTGAGGAACAATATACAGGATCGGCGCAGCTCACCCTGGTAACGTAGTTTGAACTGGTAACGTAGTTTGAACTGGTAACGTAGTTTGAACTGGTAACGTAGTTTGAACTGGTAACATAGTTTGACCCGTAGCATAGTTCAACTTGATAACATAGTTTAACTTGGAGGGTTGGATCGCCTCCTGCCAGAGGAGAGTTTTTAATGTTTTAAGTCCTTTTTTATAATAAGGCGCAGTTACATTTTAATCAAAGATGACTACGCACTTAAATTCTGACTTCTCGCTAACGAATGAATGGGGGTTTCATTCTGCGTCAATTTTTCGATATCTCACTGCCGATTACGGAAGAAATGGTTGTATATCCGGGAAAGCCGGGACCTTCTATTAAGAGGTATGCCTCTGTTCCGAGGGATAAGGTAAACGAGTCTATCCTGACTCTTGGAAGCCATACAGGTACTCACGTAGAGTCCAGGCTGCATCTTCAGGAAGGTAGAGAAGGAGTTGCTGACTTGCCTCTTGATCATTTTTATGGAAAGTGCAGGGTTTTTGACCTCGCTCTGGTAGAAAGTGAAATTCATATGCAGGACCTTGAAGAGTTTGAAATCGGACCTGAAGAAATAGTACTTCTCAAGACCAGAAACTCGGCTCTTGGGTACGTGCAATTCCTTGAAAATTATGTACACCTTAAAATGGATGCAGCTGAATACCTCGTCAATGCCGGAATCAAAACCCTGGGATTTGATTACCTGAGCATCAAAAAACCTGACGGGGACGATGATGTCCGTGAACTGCTTATTAATAATACGACTTTGTTTTTAGGACTCAACCTTGCCGGTGTTCCTGAGGGGGAATATACATTCATAGGTCTGCCTCTCCGTATAGATACGGACGGAGCTCCGGCGAGAGTGATACTTGTTAAATACTAACATTTCATAATAAAAACTAGTGTCGAGTCAGTCATCAAGGATTCAATGATTCCGAATAATTGAAATTGATTTTATGCGACATTTTGTGGTTGATTCTACATAGGAAAGACCGAATAATATAATAATTACAGCAAATGTTTTCAAAAACAGTTATAAAAAATTGACTTCAAACTTTATCCTGTGTAATTGGGATAGAAATTACAGGTTTAAATGGAATCAGTTGAAAAGTAAGTTTCTCTCCGCCTTTAATTTTCGTCGGAATTTCTTCATGTTTCCGGTTTTTTCTGACTTTTCTTGAAGTTTTTGCATCTCAGTTGGTCTGTTCTTGAGATCCACTTCAATTGATTTATGTTGAAAACTTACTTCTCAACGTTCCAATTCTTTAGAGGTTTTACTTCATTTTGATTCGCAGTTTTTAATTTGCAGCTTTTCAATTCGTAGTTTTTTATTATATGACTCAAGTGCTTCCAGGCTATCGTCAATAATCCGGTTTTATATACTCATTACTGGTGCCTTTTGTTTAAGTATAGACATATCTTCAAACTGTACTGAGGGATTTATGTTTCTGTAACTTTCAAACTGCTCATAATACAGAGCACGCTCGATCAATCCTTTGAATATTTCCTCCATTGTATTCACCTCTATTTCTAAAAACTACTTCAGTACTTATTAATCTCAGCCTAGCAGAGTGAAAGTATTTCTTGCAGGACGTCCAACAAAAATTCCAGGCTCTACGGCTATTGAGGCTGAAAGGCTGAAAACCTTTCTGGAAGGCTTTCAAAAAAATGGAGTCAAAAAATGGAGTCAAAAAAATGTTAAACGGAGAGTCGGAATAAAATAATTAATTCTTTTTTGCGATGGCTACAAGCTGCTCTCCAAGCTTTTTGCATCTCAACAGTTCTTTTTCATATGGTCTGTACTTTACCTGCAACCCGGGACCAATCACTTCAATTCCTGCGCTTTTTAGTTCCTGTTCTATGATTTTTACTGCTCCTCCTCCCCAGCCATAGGATCCGAATGCCACAGCTTTTTTCTTCTGGGGGCGTAGGCCTTTGAGATATACCAGGAAGTCACCGACCGTTGGAAAGAGCCCATTATTAAGGGTCGGTGAACCTACTGCAAAAGCGGCTGCATCAAGCATCTCTTTCATGATATTACTCCTTGAGCTTTTTCGAAGATTCAGCAGTTTTACCTCCACACCTGCGGCTCGGACAGTTTCGGCAATTTCGTTTGCCATTATTTCTGTGCTACCCCACATGGTGTCATATATCACAAGCACTTTTTCTTTTACCTCTCCACCAGCCCACGATCTGTAAGCCTCAAGGATCTTCGGCAGATCCCGTTTCCATATAATTCCGTGAGAAGGAGCTATCTGCAAGGGTTCTATTCCCAACCTGGTTAATAACCCAAGATAACGAAGAAGCGGCATATGGAAAGGCATGAGAATGTTTGCGTAGTACTCGGCTGCTTCAGGAAGGACATCTCCCACTTCAAAATCATATCTTTTTGATGTTGCTATATGCTGCCCGAAACCATCGTTTGAAAAGAGGATTCTGTCTTCTTTCAGGAAAGTCTCCATACTGTCAGGCCAGTGCAGCATTGTAGCTTCCAGGAACAGAAGGGTTTTGCCACCAAGATCCAGCTGGTCGCCTGTCTTCACAACCTCAAGGTCCCAGTTCTCACTGCCTGAGCTTTTAAAGTAACCATTAAGGATATCTATGCCCTTTTTTGTAATGAGTATTTTAGCATCGGTTTGTTTTTTAAGCTCTGCCAGAGAACCTGAATGGTCAAGTTCCATATGGTTTACTACAATGTAGTCGAGTTTTGAAGGGTCTATAATTTGACTAATGCGTCTGAGCATCTCCCCTGCAAAGGGAGATTTTACCGTATCTATAAGTGCGGTCTTTTCCCCAATGACCAGGTAGGAGTTGTAGGTTGTTCCTCCGGGAGTAGTAAATCCGTGAAAATCTCTTCCGTTCCAATCAATTGCTCCTACCCAGTATACACCACTGGAGAGTTCAACGACTCCACCTGTTTCTTCTGTATCCATATTCGCAGCTCGTCTGGTTTTTCAGGTCTGCATCCGGAAACTGGTAATCTCTTCCAGGAACTGGTCAATTAACTCGTAATGGCTTCTTTCGTAACCTGCTAGCATCTCGAAGAAAGTTTTCAGGCTTTCGTCATCGACCCTTTTTGCGACTTCCAAATAAAAATCTTCACTTTTTCTCTCGTGCCTCAGGGCTGCAACAAGGATGCCCGCATCTCCAAGCGTAACCTCTCCACCTTTTATGCGGCCCATATCAAACTCAGGGGTGAAAGACTGGCCACTCGGAATTTCCGTACTGGTTACGAGCAGCTCATTTTGATCCCGATATCTTTCAAGATAGCCAAGATGTTTTGCCTCTTCATTTGCCAGGTACTCGTAGAGTTCCTTAAATTTCGGTTTGTCCATTAAAGCAGCTTTACTCAAGTAGAAGTCTCTTGCCTCTGTTTCCCTCTCAATTGCCAGAGCTACGGCTTCTTCAATTCCTTTAAGATTTTTTACTTCCTCTACTACATCTTGATACGTGCTTCTCATACTTCTTACCCCCTATGATAACTTATATATTCAGATTACCTAATTTTTAAAGTTTTTATATCCTGGTTTCTTCCTGAGTTTTCTTCTTTTTTCGTTCTTTCACTTTCAGGATTATATCTTCAGTAGGTCGCTCAAGCCCGAATATGTCATAAATTTCGTAGGGGCTTTTAAGCACCGTGATATTTTCCATCTGTGCAAGTTTTTCCGAGTTTTGAACATCTACTTCACGCATATTAAGTTCAAAGGCTCTGCCACTGGGTGCAGAGGTTTTTACACTCCCTCTTTTCTGGTCTACTGGCAGGATGAAAATAGGTGTTTGTCCTTTTCCAGTCTGAGAAACGGCGTTTGTAACAAGGGTATCTGCAATCCCATACACAATTTTTGCCACGGTATTGGCGGTTGCCGGGGCTATCAATAAGAAGTCGTAGTATCCCATCTGCAGTGGGCCTGCAATGAACGGGGAGTTAGGGCCTGCATCCACCTTAAAGTTAGGAAAGTCTTTCTGGATTTTATCCCAGAGATGATACCATTTCATTACGGTCTCACCCTCTTTAGAGAGAAAAACCATTGCTTCAACATTTGTTCGGTTCTTAATGTCTACCAGAATGCTGTAGGTCTCAATCATCTGGTCTCCCGAACCTGTAATTCCCCATGCTATTCGCTTGATGTTCTTATTTAATGATTCTACCAAAATAACTCCTCCTTAACTGGTTCTGACAAATCATGGAATTATTTTTCTTCCTGATTAACCTGAATCCTGAAAATCCATCTTCCAAAGTTTACATCATTTGCTTTCTTCTTTTTTCGTTTCAGACGACTGGGGTTTGGATTCCGTTCCTGAAGAAGCATTTTTTACAAGCCGGGTTGTCTGGACAAGTTTTTTAAGGGTTCTTCTAAGGCTTCTCATGCCTTCGGAATCTTCTGAGACTCCTTCTGCCCCTTTGTCCTTAGACCAGAATGTCCCCCCCAGGTTAGCTCCAAAAGAGCCTCCTCCCACAGGTATCATTTCATTGATCACATAAAAGTTCAGGATAGTCTGGATAGCCGGTTCCTGTCCCCCCATCCTGTCTCCTCCGTCTGCAATGCCCATTCCAACTTTATTCAAAAAAACCTTTGGGTTTTTGGCAACTACGGCTCTGCATCTATCCATAATTGTTTTAGTCTGAGCGCTCAGCGTTCCCTGATAAACAGGAGTTCCGATAATCCAGGCGTCTGCCCAGATCATTTTGTCGTATAGCTCGGCTGAAATATCATCCTTATGAATGCAGCCTTCCTTTGTTTTTAGACAGAAGTCGCAGTGGATGCAAAAGTTCAGCTTTTTCCCTTTTGCAGAAAAGTAATCGGTTTCTGCACCATATTTCTCCTCTGCAATCTTCAGCGCTTCCCGGATCAGAAAATCAGTTGCCATATTTCTGGGACTTCCGGATATTCCGAGAATTCGTATAGGTTTGGCTTCGGTTTCTTGCATGTCCCCCTCCGAATTACAAGTCAAATTATGTATATAAGCAAATATATCTATATGCTGGTATATCTTTCGGGTAAATAATTTTATGCCTGAGTAATTATATGCTTGAATTTTTTTAATTTTTCTTTTACAGCTTAAATCTTCTGTATAACGCTATCGGATGGTGGACTAAGCAAATTGTTCCGTATCCGAGGATTGTATATCACTTTTTCAGGATAAATTGTCATGTCAAATCAAGGATATGTTGAAAGTTTCTTCACCGAAAAGTTTATCTAGATGTTATTGAGACGCCGACCTATTAAGTTTCAAAAACTGGTAAAGTATAGGCGTCATAAAGTATTCGTTCGGAGACGTGACGCACTCATGAAAACAAAAACAGGTATTATGTGATTGAAACAAAACAGGTGATTTCAAACAAAACAGATGATTTCAAACAAAACAGATGATTTCAAACAAAACAGATGATTTCAAACAAAACAGATGATTTCAAACAAAACAGATGATTTCAAACAAAACAGATGATTTCAAAAAAGACAGGTGGTTTGGAAACAAAATGGATGAATTTCAAACAAAATGGATGATTTCAAACAAAATGGATGATTTCAAACAAAGAGGAGTATTACAAGAATATGCTGTTAATCTAGGTAAAAAAGTAGATATCTTTGGCACAAGATTATAGAAATCTAGAAGTTCACAGGAAAACAGCCAATTTTTAACTACTGATCTTATATTAATCCTGATCTCATTCGAAAATAAATTGGAGTAAATCTCAGTTGATTAACTGAGAGTTTTCCAATCAGAAAATATCTTATCCACAGTTTTCAATTCTGTTATCGTGGATATTTACACCAGTTTCTTTTGTATTTAAGTGCACTACTGCAGGGGCAGATAAGTCATGGAAATAGTTGCCAGAAGCTTCTATGTTTTTAAGAGTTCCCTGTAATTCCAGGCCTGCGTATCCACCGCCAGATGTAGTACATTCATTGTTTTTCATGACACCATTGATAACGGAATCGAATCTAACGGACGAATTAGTCCGGTTGATAAAATTACAATTCTTAACTGTGATGCCGTTTACATGATAGGCATATACACCATCGTGTCCACATTTGTTTACAGTTACGGAAGCTATCACTACGTTGCTGGATTGTGAAATGAGCATTGCATCATTACATCCATTCTGGAACGTAACATCCTGAATTGTTAATCCGTTGCAGTTTACTATAGTTGCCATGTTATAACAGGAGGTTCCGAGCCTGACACCAGAATAATAGTCGGACTGACTGCCATCAACAGTTATGCCTTTTATTGTAACGCCGCTTGCAGAACTGCCTCTAACCATAAGCATGGCTTTCTTGTCTGAAATACTGCTCTCACGCCCACCCCAGACAGGTAGTCCTTTGGCAAGCTTAATCTTTGTACCGGAATCTCCTTCAAGGACTGTGTTGCTGCCGATCCGAAGAGAATCACTTATATCATATGTGAACGGGCCTTTAAGGTGGACAGTTGTGCCCGGATTCTGTGCAGCAAATTCAAGAGCCTGGTTAATCTGGACATCATCGGCTTTTCCATCACAATTGTAGTCTCCACTTCCGTCTCCTGCAACAGTTACTACCTTTGTACTCTGAACGCCTAACGCAGCCGGTATAGTTGTTAAAATAAGGCATGTTACCAGGAATAGGGTTCCTAGTTGTCTTTTTTGCATCGTATCACCTTTGGGTTGGATTTTTATAGGGATTTAAGTGAAATCAAAAAACATACAGTAAGGTACTTCTTTCCCAAATATTCTCAAAATTTCATATTACGTACTCGTAATACTTACTTTTCCGAACTAATCTAATCAATTAGGGATTTTGACTTCTTGAATGGAATTTTCTGATCAGGTCGGATCTATACGGGTATTTAGATTCCTATTACGTCTGCGTAATATTTTTTGAACCTATCCAATTCGGTTCTCTGCTATTTAGCGGGGCGGACACGTTGCACACAGAGTATCCACTCTCCAATAACGTATATGGATTAGTCACTGGAGGTGGCCGGAAACTAGAAGTTTTTGCTTCTACAAATCAAAACTGCTACTGACCACAGGATAGTAGTCTTCTGGTCAATATCATTTATTTATCTAATACGGCCTTTAGCCAGATCAACTCTCCTTTTTAAAAAGGTCTGATTCATCATTATTGAATTTCTGAGCTGACACACGTGGTTATGTGATCTTATTATAAAATATTTTTGGTATTATATCAAATAAATTTATAAGTCCTATAAGTGTTTTACAATATTTTTAGTGTTTCTGGTCTTATATCTCTGGTTTATTGCTTTGTTTTTATACCATATTCATCAAAAATGTGTAATATACTAGAAGTTTAATTCCTTCTCGTCTGGCACTATGTGTAAGAGCCTGGTCAGAAAAGTCCCAGATTTTCTTATCCTCTGTTCCTAAAATAAAAAGGTAGTAAAATCCAATGAACATTGATATGTAAATTAAATTAGAATATATTTTACTTCTATAATTATATATTGCGGAATGCTTCTGTTTATATAATAATTAATATTATAAGTCAACATATATCAAATTATCAAATATATATTAAAATCGTATGGATTGTGCTGTTATAATAAAGTTAGAATAGCTTGGGGTTTTACTAACGGCATACGGTGGAGTAAAAGTGAAAAGGAAATTATTTTCAGTATCATTAGTTCTTGTATTTTTTATTTTGATATCGACAGTGGCTTCAGCTGAACAATATACAAAAATTGGCAGTGGGGCTGAGCCCGCTATCGATGATGGTAAAGTAGTGTGGACAAGTAATGGTGTTATTTACATTTATGACCTGAAAACCAAAAAAGAAACTACAGTTAACTCTTCCGCAGCATCTTATCCAGCGATTTCAGGCAATAAGTTAGTTTGGCATGACGAGAGCAGTGGAGTCCCCAGACTTACTGTATATGATATAAAAACCAGGTCGAGATCTCACGTCACAAAAGATGTAGACAACAGTAGTATTCCTGCTATTTGCGACAGCAGGATAGTATGGAGCGCAGATTCCTGTGTTTACATGCGTGACATATCTACATCCATGCAGATTAAAATCGCAGCTGGAAACAATCCTGATATCTATGCTAACAGGATCTCTTATGACTCTTATTCTACCGAGGACACGCCGCAAATTTATGTATATGACATTACTACTAAAAAAGCAATAGATGTCAGTCAGTATGGTGATAACATGTTTTCACATATTTATGGCGACAAAGTGATATGGTCGGATTTCTATAACCGACTGGGTAATATCCGCATGTATGATATTATTACCGGACAACAAACCGAAGTCACAACAGGGGATGACAAAACTGGTTATGATACTGGAGGTTCAACTGGCATAAGTGGCAAGAAGATTGTGTACTTGAAGCATGACAACCTTGCAAATATAGATTCAGGTGATTTATACATATACAATACGTATACCGGAAAGAGTAAACAGTTGACATCTGACAATACTGCACAAACCCCAGCTATATCCGGCAATGTTATAGTGTGGTCTGATTCTGGCAGTATCTGTGTGTTGAACTGTTGACAATAATTACAAGAATCAGCCGTAAACGCGAATCGCTGGAAACCGGACCCCAGAAATGAGATAACTCTAAAATGCATTCGTTGCAACTCAGACCATGTAAGAACTGGAAAAACATGCTGCTTTAATAGTGGAAAATACAGAAGGAGTCAACACTACTATAAAGAGTAAATATATTATAGTGAGGTAAAGTAGCATTATTGTGAAGTAAAGCAGCAAGTAAAGTAACGATTTCACTGCTTATATTTTTAAAATACAAACGTAAAAGGGGAGTAGTGATCTATTTCAGTGCTTTTTAATTAGAGTGCAAATTTTTGGTGTATTTCACTGACTTTCCTTTTCTTCAGCGCTTTCCTTGAGTCTTTTTTATTCCAAATTTAACTCCTTGAAGAGGTCATTTGCACTGCTCTTCAAGTTTATTTTCATTTATCTTTATCATTTCTTACTATATATCTACAGTTAATATTCACCTGAAAACTGCTGGATGTTCATCACATGCCATTTTCCAATATAAACCTTTTGCCAGTTCGAAAGAATACTTTTCTTCGAAAAAGCCCAGTTTCTTCCGTTTTCTTTCTCATGGCCTAAGTTAGTATATTTTGAAAATGCGGTTTCAAGTGCAAGTTTCTGGAAAAGGTTTTTAAGGTATTAGGACTTACGCACTTGAAGCACAAAACAATAACAGTAAACTCACAACTTTTTAAACTCCAATATTTAACTATGACGTTTACTATACTTGATTTTACCGCATAAGTGCGTAAGTCCCAGGTATGATTATCTTTCTTGAGCAATTCAGGTTTGAAAAGTTCACTATGAGGAAGATGAATCAACTATTTTATTACGATGCTTTTATATAACTTGTTTAATACAGTTAAATATATATAGATTCTTAAATACTGTTATGTGAAATTATAAGGTTTATAATTAATGTCTATTATAATGGATATTAATTATTATTTAAAAGAAATATTTTGGGGACAAAAAACGGACCCATTTATTTTAAACAGTAATCAGGAGTAACTTGAGATGAAGTTCGGAATTGAATTTGTGCCGAGCGATCCCGCCTTAAAGATCGCATATTACGCAAAGCTCTCAGAACAGCAGGGATTCGACCATGTCTGGATCACTGACCACTACAACAACCGTGATGTATACTCCACTCTTGCCGTTCTCGCCCTGAACACTAACAGTATCAAGATCGGTCCCGGTGTTACAAACTCCTACACTAGAAACCCCGCAATTACTGCATCCAGCATTGCCTCAATTGCCGAGATATCAGGCGGCAGGGCAGTTCTCGGCCTTGGACCCGGAGACAAAGCGACCTTCGACGCAATGGGCATTTCATGGAACAAGCCCCTTGCAACTACCAAAGAAGCAATCCAGGCAATCAGAGACTTTATTTCAGGCAAGAAGGTCTCCATGGACGGAGAAATGATTAAGTTTGCAGGTGCCAAGCTCGCTTTCAAAGCCGGAAATATCCCTATCTATATGGGTGCCCAGGGCCCCAAGATGCTTGAACTTGCCGGTGAGATCGCAGACGGTGTCCTTATCAATGCTTCCCACCCGAAGGACTTCGAAGTTGCTGTAGAACAGATTAAGAAAGGAGCCGAGAAAGCCGGCCGTGACCCGGGCGACGTTGATGTTACAGCATACGCTTGTTTCTCAATTGATAAGGATCCTGTAAAAGCGGTCAATGCCGCAAAAGTAGTGGTTGCTTTCATTGTTGCAGGTTCCCCTGATCTTGTTCTCGAGCGCCATGGAATTCCGGTCGAAGCCAAGGGCCAGATCGGTGCAGCCATTGCCAAGGGAGATTTCGGAGCTCTTATGGGTGGACTTGTTACCCCTCAGATGATCGAGGCCTTTTCTATCTGTGGAACTCCTGATGACTGCATGAAGAGAATCAAGGACCTTGAGGCAATCGGAGTTACTCAGATCGTTGCTGGATCTCCGATAGGTCCTGCCAAAGAGAAAGCAATAAAGCTTATAGGTAAAGAAATCATTGCAAAGATGTAAGTTTATTACATTCTGCATAAATTTTTTAATTTTATTAATTTTTTAATTTTTTTATTTTGTTTTTAAAAAACGTCTTGCCGGCAAGGCAAGTATATCAAGGTGTTGGAGGTAACTAATTGCCACCAAAGATTGCAGAAGTCATTGAACATGACGTATGCGCAGCCTGTGGAGCATGCGAGGCCGTATGTCCTATAGGAGCTGTAACTGTAAAGAAGGCGGCAGAAATCCGTGATCCAAACGATCTGAGCCTGTATGAGAAAGGAGCTGGGTATCTGGTCTGTGAAGGTTGCTTAACCTGCAGCAGAATCTGTCCAGTAGTAGACGGCTTTATTGAGAACGAGCTTGCAAATGTGCGCAATTTTTTTGCCGCAAGATCCAGGGAAAATGCTGGCAGCCAGGATGGAGGAGTTACCAGTGGCATCCTTAAATCTCTTTTCAAGCAGGACAAAATCGACTGCGCAGTAGGAATCACTCAAAACGAAAAATGGGAACCAAAAGTCGTTTTATTGACAAGTGCTGAAGATGTTGAGAAGGTAAGAGGAACCAAGTATACTTCTGACCCAGTTGTTGCAGCCCTCCGGGAGGCATTCGAAAAATATGATCGGATTGCAGTTGTCGGGGTACCCTGCCAGGCTCATTCTGCGCGCCTGATCAGGGAAAATGTAAGCGAGAAAATTGTGCTTATCATCGGACTACTATGTATGGAAAGTTTTTATCATGATGTAATGCTTGATAAAATAATCCCGGAGATTATGAAAGTCAAGATCGAAGACGTCAGGAAGATGGAGTTCACTAAAGGTAAATTCTGGGTCTACACCAGTGAAGGTGAGGTTCACTCCGTGCCTATCAAGGACGTAGCCAAATATTCCAGAAACCCCTGCCATCACTGCTGTGATTACACTTCAGTTTTTGCCGACATTTCTGTGGGCTCGGTTGGTGCTCCGGATGGATGGAACTCGGTCTTTATAAGGACAGATGTCGGAGAAGAATACTTCGATATGGTCCACGAAGAAATGGAGATTATGGAAGATCCCAAGCCTGGCCTTGAGCTTGTAAGAAAGCTTATTGATATGAAGCGTAAAAATAATGCTGAACATTTCAAAGAGGTCTGCAAAGAGTTCAGCTTTGAGACGGGAATCCGCGACGAAACTGTATGAAATTAGAATATATCAAGAATAAATAATAAATGCATTGTTGGAGGTTGAAATACGGGATGACACGAGCTTTTTATATTGGACGTTTTCAACCGTATCATTTTGGTCACCATACCATAATCAAGCAGATTGCGGAAGAAGTTGATGAGCTGGTTGTAGGCATAGGAAGTGCTCAGAAAAGTCACGAATCAACTGATCCTTTTACGGCAGGGGAAAGGGTTTTGATGGTGTACAACGCGCTTGAAAATCTTCCTATCCGACACTATGTTCTCCCTATTGAAGATATCAAGTATAACTCTATCTGGGTCCATCATGTTGCGTCCCGAACGCCTCATTTCGAAGTAGTATACTCGAATAATCCGCTGGTTATTCAGCTCTTCCGAGAGGCTGGAGTTTGCGTAAAACAATCTCCTCTTTATATCCGGGAAAGATACTCCGGAACTGAGATCCGGAGACGAATGGTTGCAGGGGAAAAATGGGAACACCTCGTTCCGAAGTCAGTCGTCGAAGTAATAAAGGAAATAGACGGAGTAACCCGCCTCAGGAACGTTTCTGCTAGTGATAACAATTCTTCGTTATAAGAATGGTTACTCGTATGATTACACACGATTGTTTGTCTCTATTTATGTATTAATTAATACTTTCTTCCACAATTTTAATTTTTTTAATAAGTTCACACAGTCAACAATCAAATGTAAACTAAAGAGATAATTTTTAATAAAAGGAATAGCTATTTCTAATTGTAAACTCTTAATACTTTTTCATACTGACATCGGATCGCTTTCGATGTGTTTTGTAATACTGCATCTCAACTTTTAACCTTAATTTGGCATATAAGGTTAATTACTGCAATTGATGCTATTACTGAGCACATTGAAGAGCATCTATATTTTCGAAGAAGTAAGAGTTAAATAAAAGCATAAAACAAATAGTTTATTTTTTAACTGTTTGTTAAGAAATAACGTAGAAAGATCATTCAATCATATGAAAATATATCTCCCTGATAAATCGGGGGTTTTAATCCGGAAGAGTATATTTTCATTGCCATGAAAATCGGATTTAAAAACCAATAATTTTGGAAATTTTTATGATTGAGTGTATACTATGGAGGGTATAAAATGCGAAAGATTGTATTTAAGACAATATGTATTTTCACATTAGTCTTTTTTGTCATGTCAATGACAGGAGCAGCATGCAGTAACAGTTGTAAAACAAAAACAGATGCGAGAAATGATTCGTATAGTATTAACCTCAAAAAATGTCCCAAAGTTACTTATTGCTTAAACACTGTACTGAAAAACGACAAAGGATGTAACCTTAAAGTTATAACTACAAAGACTATTACTACCAAACTGGGTGGTAAAGTGACAATGTATAGTAACGGTAAATTCTGCTACAAAGCACCATCAACATGTTGTTATAAAAAATGTTCTTGCACGGACACTTTCAACTACTGTGTAAAAGGTAAGGATGGAAGAAAAGATTGTGCAACCGTTACACTGAAACTCAAATGTGCTACCTGCTAAAAAATGCCCTCAGGCAGTTTTCCTGACTGTTGTAATGCAGTAATTTAAGGGAAAAGGAAGTTTTTTCCGGGGATTCAATCCCCATATCCCTTACCAATTTCCTTACCTTTTTAATTCACAATAGTTATGGAACAAGATCAATCCAATCAATTGATCCGGGTTTATATTCCGACAACTCTTCTTCACTGCCGCTTAAAATATGATCCATTATTTTTTCTATGTGCTGTTCTGTCTCTTCAATGCTCTTTCCTGTCGTGTTTATCTCAAAAACTTTCTTACACCATTCAAAGGCTTCAACCAGGATTACATCGAGAGCTTCGGCCTCAATATTTTCTCTTATTTTCTCTTCCGAATAGCCGCGTGCTTTCAGCCTCATTTCCAATTCAGGAGGGTATACCCTGAGTATAATCACGATGTCTGCGATGTAATGAGCAAGATGACTCTCAAGAATTATTACCTCGTTTTCCTTTCCACCAATAATCTTCTCAAGACGCTGCCTGACAAGTTCCATATCCGCAATAACCGCATCTCTCTTCTCATCGATCTCAGTGTAAAGATGCTCTTCTTTGATCATTTCGTTAAGATGGATTACTTTCCAGTGCCTTTTTCTTTCAAGAAACTTACTTGCCGAGGTTTTTCCAGTCCCTGGCGTACCGGTGAGTCCTATTAACATGGAGAACAGAATGGATTTATATCAATTATACTTAATGCAACCTTTAAAAATTATTTGAAAAAACATTTTTTACATAATACACCAGTCTAAATCTTCATGATACGCCAGTTTTATACCTTTCCGATACGTCAGTTTATACCTTTCGGGAAAAAGACTCAACAACATATTTCCAATCCAGAGATGTTAGCCCAAACCATTTTATTCTTTCAAAGTCCCAATAACAGGAAAGTCCTTAAACATTTCAGGCCCATGAGGTGCCTCGTCCATTTCTTCAGTAAGGTCTTTTCCTGCATCATGAAGTCCCTGGTGTGTGCCACTTTCCCATAAATAGCTGTCTGAAACATCATAGACCTGGCCCTGATAGGCAACATAAATCTTGCCATTTTTACCGTTATACTCTGCAAGTTCTTCAAGTGTGTATTCTTTCAATTTCCATCTCTCCACTCTAATTTAATAACTCATTTGACTAAAGCCTTCAGTTTCAATTGCAGTCATACGTTTAACATTCTTAACATCTCGTTAACCTCAGTAGTAGGAAGTTGACATTGAAAGTTCTGGCAGACGTACGCAGTAGCTTTTCCATCTATAGGAACCTGTTCTTCCGTATATTTTGCCAGCTTTGTAATTTCAGGATCCTTTCCTTCAGGTCTGAAAATCAGCACTTTATTAGGAATGAAGTACGTCCAGAGTTCTTCGAGCATCTGTCCAGCGTCCGGGGATTCATGCTTTCCGGCAATTACCACTTGATAAGCTGGACCCAGACCAAAATCAAGAGCTGATAAGAACTGCGTATATCCTGAAGGTATTTTTCTGATGAGTTTTGAAAAAGCACGCTCCAACCCTTGAGCTTTATCTTCCAGCTCGGAATCTGCAGTTATTCTGGAAAGTCTAAGAAGATTTAGCATCTCAACAGAATTTCCTGAAGGTATGGCTGCATCCGCAAACTCTTTTTTCCTGAAAATAAGTGACTCGCTGTCGTCAGCAGTAAAGAAGAATCCTCCCTGAGCGGGATCCCAGAAGTGATTAAGAAATTCTCTGTTGAGGCAAAGGGCTGCTTTAAGATAGTCCAGTTTAAATTCTGCCTCGTAAAGCTCCAGGAGTCCGTGGATCAGAAATGCGTAGTCGTCGGCAGTTCCGGAAATACCTGATTTTCCGTCTCGATATCTATGAAGCAATCGTCCATCTGGACTGTAAAGTCTCATGAGAATGAAATCCGCGGCTTTTTCGGCAGCTTTCAGGTATCTTTCCTCGCCAAAAGCCTGGAAACCTTTTGCAAGAGCTGCAATCATAAGTCCATTCCAATCAGTTAGAATCTTGTCATCTTTTGCAGGTCTTTTACGTTTATTTCGGGTTAACAGAAGTTTTTCTTTAGCCATTTTCACCCGACTCTCAACTTCGTCAGTGGGAATTTTCAGTTCGGCAGCAATCGATTCGAGAGGACGAGGCATATAAAAAATATTAGTTCCGGTTTTTTTACCTCTTATTTCTTCTTCAAAGTTACCTCTTTCGCTGAGATTAAACACCTTTGTAATCAGTTTCGACTCCTCGGGACTAAGAACCTTTCGGACTTCTTCTAAAGTCCAGAGATAGTACTTTCCTTCCTCTCCTTCTACATCAGCATCTTCCCCACAATAAAATCCACTTTCCTGAGATCTCAGATCTCTTAACACATAGTCAAGAATTCCTTCTGCTGCTTCCTTATACAGTTTCTTTCCGGTAACCTGATAAATTTCTGTGTATGCGGTTGCAATAAGAGCCTGGTCGTATAGCATCTTTTCAAAGTGGGGGACAATCCACATATTATCTGTAGAGTAACGGTGAAAACCTGAGCCCAGATGGTCATGGATTCCTCCCCTGTACATATTTTCCAGGGTATATTCAACCATATGAAGAGCTTCAGGGTTCCCACTGCGTCTCCAGTATCGGAGCAAAAAGAATATTTTGTGTGGGGTAGGAAATTTGGGAGCTCCGTCGAAGCCACCATATTCATTATCAAAGGAAGTAAGTAGCTCTTCGTAAGCTTCCTCCATTATTGACTCCCCTATGCCCTCTCCTGCTGACTCTGAGATCATATTCTGGATAGCAGATGTGATTTTATCAGCCGACTCAAGGACCTCTTCGTGCTGCCGGTTCCAGATCTCCTCTATTCGAGGCACAAGTTCAAGCATTCCTGTCTGACTAAAGCGAGAATTTTTAGGGATATAGGTTCCTGCAAAAAAAGGCTTCATGTTTGGTGTCATGATGATGTTAAGAGGCCAGCCCCCTCTTCCAAGAATAATCTGGCAGACCGTCATATAAACGTTGTCAATGTCCGGCCGTTCTTCGCGGTCTACTTTTATGCAAACAAAAGCCCTGTTCATGAGTCTTGCTATCTCTTCATCTTCAAATGACTCATGTGCCATTACGTGACACCAGTGGCAGGTGGAATACCCAATTGATAGAAAAATAGGTTTATTTTCTTTTCTGGCTTTCTCAAAAGCTTCTTCCCTCCAGGGATACCAGTCCACAGGATTATATGCGTGCTGGAGGAGATATGGGCTCTTTTCATTTATCAGACGGTTAGGTTTTCTGTAATTTTCTCCCAGTAAAATCCCTCCGGCTTTTCTTCAGGCTTTTATTCCTTGCCAGGCAAGTATTCTGTCTTTAAAGATTTTGGACACCCCTACGTTTTCCCTGACCAAGATTCTGAAATTCATCATTGCCTGCAAACCTGAAAGAGACGTCATAGCAGTTTTTTTATCTCTGATTTTCTCAGTTTCCAGTAGTTTTAAACGATACTGACGATGACTTTGTCCCGAATTTACATATCTGGTATGTTTCGATTTCCATGCTTTCTGAAAATAAGTCCTGTAGGAACGCAAATTTAACTTGTTAATAATATCCATTCTAACTCCCCTGATCTAAACCTATCTCCATAAATTTCATTCTAAATATGGCCAACTCTGGAACAGATTAATCTGTCCTCAATACAATGATATCCTCAATACAATGATATCCTCAATACAATGATAATTTTTCTCAAGCTTCTTGTAAGCCTTTAAACTGAAAAATTAGGTACAGCCAAATTTCCCCACTTTAAATACTTGTCTCCTGAATATCAATATATCGGTATTCTAAGAGAATTTATTTACTAGTAAATTAATAAGTCAGGTCAGGCTATTTTTAAAGCAATGTAGGTAGGAAACTTCCGAAATATGTAAATTCATTTCATTTTAAAGTTACCGCACTTTTGTTTAAAAAAAAGTTAATTAACTGACATGGCACTATTTTATGCTACTTTTTCTATATAGCTGCAGCTACTTGATATTTCAAGAGATTGCTTGCTTTTAAATGGACTGAGGTTGCCCAATCTCTTCGCTTTTTTCCTCACGAGTTCCCATTTCCAGGAAATTTACAACCTTTGAGACTCTATATGATTGCTCCTGCTTTTTTTCGGTTTCTCTGGCCTGATATACTCTGACCGAGCGAAGAAGGTCGATTTTTCGGAATTCTGGCCAAAAAGGAGCACAGAAGTAAGCTGCACAGTCACTTCCGTTAGCCTGCCAGGGAAGGAAATTTGAAACCCTTTCATCGCCTCCAGTGCGGATGACAAGATCCACATTTGGAACCGAGGCCCCTGGGGCCGGATAAAGATGTTTTGAAATTAGGCTTTCATTCACTTCATCAAGAGATAGTTTCCCATTGGAAATACAGCCTGCAATATCGCGGACTGCCTGAATGATATCCTGCCTGCCTCCATAGGCAATGGCAACGTTCAGGTAAAACTTCCCGTAATTTTTCGTTGCTTTTTCTATTTTTTCAATTGATTCATTCAGAAAAGCAGGTAATTTTGACCTATCTCCTATGACGCGAACCTGTGTCTCTTTTTCGTGTGTTCTTGGATCAGAGTAGAGTTTCAGTAAATTTTCGTTAATAACATTGAAGATCTCGTCGACTTCTTCTTCGGAGCGCTTAAAATTTTCTGTAGAAAAAGCGTAGAGAGTAAGCTGCTTTACCCCGATCTCATAACACCACTCAATTACTCTTTCTGTAGCTTCTCCCCCCATTACATGCCCGAAACTTGAATCCTTTCCCATTTGCCCTGCATACCTGCGGTTCCCATCCATAATCACAGCTATATGATGCGGAATTTCTGAATTCAGAATCTTTCTCTGAAGTCTTCGCTCATACTCATGATAAAATATACTGAAGATACGGTTTTTCAAAAGACGAAGTCCTGCACGAAAGATTCCCCTTCTCTTAGGTATAAAATTTAATTTTTTTATGCGTTTTCCTCCTGAAAATATCCAGATCTGAAAACTATCCGCGTAGATTTCTCGCTTAATAAAGTTTAATACCTTCTCTTGTCCAAGATATTAATATCTCTTTTGCTTAATAATTCTATTTATCAAGTCCATCCCAAAACCAATTTTGCCCTCAAATTAGTAAAACTTCAAAACCATTTTTGTGATCAGAAAATTGATTGATTATTCGGGACATGGCATTCAGAAAAGTAATTTTGAGTTTTGGGATCGGTTGTTGGACTGAGAATCTATGTCAGACGTAAAAATTTCATGCACTACAGTTCTCTTTGTTGAATTAAATTTTAGAAGCCTCCAGCCTTTCAACTTTATATATCTTAAGTAGATTGGAATTTTAAGTAAATTAGAGTATCTCGAAGCAAGATTCAAAGCCTGTAGTCACTCCATTCTTTTCGCTGCTTTAACAGAATCAGTAAGCAATTTCAAAATTGTTACCTAAAAACAGATAGCGAGAAGAGTGGCTCAGTAGTTTTCAAGCACAGAGCCAACAATGTTTTTATAACTTTCTTTTAGGGAATAGACGTTGTGATCTCCGGTGACATTTATGCTTAAGATCCCGAGCCTTGTATTCATAAGCCCGACCATAGCCGAGACTCCCCGGTAGCTTACCTCAAAATTTCCTTTATCCAGGTAATCGTAAACTTCACCGGTGGTGAACTTGTCTCCTGTCAGGAAGAGATTGAGCACAACCTTGCGTATCCCGTTTTCATCCCGGCCGAGATACTTAATCAATCTCGCTCTTACCCTTTCTTCCGCAGTTTGCAGTTTCGGACACCTCAGTTAATGATTGAATTGTATTGATTTAGCATTATATTGCTCACTATTCTTTTAATTCTAAAAAGTATGCGACCTCTTAGTAGAGGCGCTAAGAATCGAATACCCTATATCCTTATCGTTTATATATTTTAGGATTGCTTTTTTAAATTATTTATATAAAGTACAAATTTAATACCAATACATGAGTTTCAGCGCACTGTCAGCGACAGTAAATAATCCACGTTTTTCGCGGATTAAAATTCTCAGATCTCAATGTTTAAGAAAGTTTGAGAACTGTAAAGTATGTTAAAGAATTAGGAATAATTTATACGAAACTTAGCTATAAATCTAAGCATAAACGACAGAGATACATTACATAAAAGTGGAAATACCCCATATGGACAAGGTCCCTGCGGCTCTGGAGGTATTTTTAGACAAGATAGAGGTAAGGCAGGAATTTTTCTCGATCCGGCCTTTGGACCTTTATCCAGCAGACTTCCAATTAATAAAGAACATGGAATTTATATACTAAATTAACATATGTAAGTGGACTGCATGTACAATGAGTATTTAATGTTGCCTTTCTCCGTTTCTCTTGAATATATTCCTTATCTGTGGCAACAGAATGATGTTCTTGTTTTTCTTGTTGACCTGGATAATTATAATATATTCAATGCAAGTTACCTCAGCAGGATAGAACTGGAATATCTAGAGAAGCTGCAGACAAATAACTTTAAGAAAAGATATATTGTCTCCCGAACGGTTTTAAAACATATCATATGCAAGGTTGCTAATGAGCGATCCGCTTCCGAAATCTCCACATACAAAGATGAGAATGGGAAGGTCTGCGTTCTTAATCACAATGAACTATGCATTTGTATATCTTATACCGGGAGCCTTGCAGCTCTTGCAATCTCAAAGGTTGATGTTGGTATTGATATTGAACTTGCGAGAAAGCTGGTTCTTAAAAGCACTTTTAAAAACTTGTATAAGAAAATTTCACTCATGGACGAAATGGTAGGTGAAACCGATATTTTAAAAACATGGACTTTAAAAGAAGCCTATTCCAAGTTTTCAAACAAAAACATGTATCTTATTTTTAACAAAGAACTGGACATCAACAGCGTTAATCATTTAACTTATGTTCTAGACAACAAATATTTATTCTCTATTGTAACCCGTTCGGAGTCGCATATTATTGATATAAATCATCTTCAAAAAATTGACTGTAACTGGGACTGAAGATTTTCGATGAAATTTAAAGTTTAAAGAAGGATTTTAAAGTTCTGTACACTTTTTTCTATTTTTTGGGTTTATCTGTGCGCATGTGAATGCCCGATTGTCTGGATAGTAGACTAAATCTATATTTTTATTGAGTAATTAAGTTGTATCATCCTATGCATACGGATGCAGGCAATTGATTTTACTCACATTTTGTCTTTACCAGTGTTTTTGTCGGCCACACAGTAACTCAAATTATTTATATAGTTGTATTACGTAATTATCATTTGGTACTCACGTCATTATGGGCAGAAATGCGTTATTTATGACCACTGGTCCGTTGAACGAACACTTTGGGGGCAATAATACATGGAACAAATAAAGAATGATATAGTCGATTACTTAAAGGCTAATTCTTTTATGGACAGTAACAGCAGTTTGAAAGATAATGATTCTCTCACTCAAACCGGTATTATAGATTCCATTGGCTTGCTTGAACTTATGGACTATATCTGTGAAAAATATTCGATAGAAATTCCTGAAGATATGCTGACACCGGAAAACTTTGATTCACTGCAGGGAATTACTAATATGATAATCAAACTGGCGAAGTGAAAAGGTATGCGAATTGATGCGTATATCACTGAGTACGCCAGAAAGACTCCTCAAAACATTGCCCTGGAAGAGGGAAAAAGTTCAATTTCCTATAGCTGCCTTGACAATGATATAAATGCTATTGCTTCACCTTTAATGGATTTTAACCACTGCCGGTTTGCAATACTGGCAGAATCAGGCATGTTATATGTAAAAGTGCTCATGGCAGTATATCGATCTGCCAATATCGCAATTCCTCTACCTATAGAATTTCCTAAATTCAGTCTTGAAACAATTCTTGATGCTGCCCATGTCAACAATATCATTACAACTTATACACAGTACTCAAGATTTGGAGAAGACTTTTTTGAGCGT
The DNA here is from genome assembly GCF_000970025.1 of Methanosarcina barkeri MS. Lineage (GTDB taxonomy): Archaea > Halobacteriota > Methanosarcinia > Methanosarcinales > Methanosarcinaceae > Methanosarcina > Methanosarcina barkeri. The sequence continues at coordinate 3,526,990 of NZ_CP009528.1, read as the reverse complement.
TTTGGAACTGTAATAGTTATTTCCAGCAATACTTTCGGAGAGTTTTTGTGCAAGAAGATTGAAACAGAAACGAATAATCCACAAATGCAGCTCGTCCTTTACACTTCAGGCACGACAGGTACCCCAAAAGGGGTCATGTTAAGTGACAGAAATCTGGTAGCAAACGCAGAGTCAATAGTAAAGGTACTCAGGATAACTTCCAGAGATAAAGGAGCACTGGTGATATCCCCACATCACGCTTTTGGAAATTCCATAATTAACTCCCATCTGGTATCTGGCAGCACAGTCAGGATTGGAAATATGAATTTTATAGACTCTGTTTTCAACCTTATAAGATCAGACGTATCCATATTTTATGGGGTACCCAGTACCTACCGTATACTCCTTCGATATCCGGATAGATTCAAAAAGGCTTTTGCAGGCGTTAGAACTGCTGCATCAGCAGGTGGAGGAATGGATAGGGATATTGTAAAAGACATAAGGGGATTAGCTCCAGATCTGGAGGTTCTACCAATGTATGGGCAAACTGAAGCTACGGCAAGGCTTGCCTACCTACCAGTAGAAGATGTGGATGAGTTCGTTGACACTATAGGAAAAGCAATTCCAGGGGTTATACTGGATGTCTTTGATTCCGAGTACAGACCAGCAAAACTTAACATCACAGGTGAACTGGTTGCTACAGGAGACAACATTATGCTGGGTTATCTGGATGATGAACTTGCCACTGAACAGAAAATTATAAATGGGTGGCTGCATACCGGCGATCTCGCACAGAAATTACTCAACGGATATATCAAACTGCTGGGACGCAAGGATGACCTTCTAAAAATCGGTGATCATCGCGTTAACCCTAGAGAAATTGAGAGAAACATAGAGGAAAATAACGAAGTATCCAGGGTTTTTGTCGTACCTGTGCACCATGAACTTATGGGGACCGCAATTAGCCTCATGGTCATACCTGCAGAAGGGACAGAAATTGGAAAGTTGTATGCATTCTGCCGAAAAAGCCTGCCAGGATATCTATGTCCAAGAGAAATACTATTCATTGATCACCTTCCCTTGAGCGAGAATGGGAAAATATCCAATCGATCCATCATAGAGGAGTACAAACATGTCAAAACTAGTGTGTAAAAAATGTGTTCTGGATTCCGAGATTCCAGGTATACAAATTAATGAGGAAACTGGCCTCTGCCACTTCTGTGCGACATATACTCCCCTTAGTTCACAGGAAAAAAATGAATATCTGGCCAGAATTGAAGAACTTTTTGAGCAGTATGGGGGAAAAGGGAACTACGATGTAGTTTATGCACTTTCAGGTGGGAAAGATTCGTCTTATACGCTCTACAAGCTCAAAAAAGACTATCCTTTCCTTAAGGTACTGGCTGTGCAGTTCGATAACGGGTTCATTTCGGAAAACGCAATAATGAATGCAAAAAAAATGTGTGAAATCACAGAATGTGATTATTTCCAGTTGACAATAGAAAAGAAAGTTCTATATGACACATTCCGAAAAGCTGCAGAGTCATATGATGCATTTCCAAGATTCGCCAAATATCGAGCCAGTGACATATGCAACATTTGCATCACTATCATTAAACAGAAGCTGATAGAGCAGGCCATTCTTCAAAAAGCGCCTTTTATCGTATTTGCCTTTACAGCTGGACAGTCTCCTAATCCCATAATCAACCTATCAGTCAATTTTATTCAGTGGTCCAGAAGCTTATTTGAGAAACAGCTTCAGAAAATAGGTATCGAGGATAAGGACGAAATTTTCCTCCTGAAACAAGAAGTTCTTGAGAGCATAGGTGAAAACTTTCCGAGTATTCTGCATCCTCTATGCCTTTGGGATTACAGTGAAGATAAAGTGCTTGAGACCCTGCTGAAAATCGGGTGGGAACTTCCGGGAATCAATGACAGCAATTCAACCAACTGTACATTGAATTCCTTTGCCTGTTATAACCATCTGAAGAAATATGGGTTTCATCCATATGCCTTCGACGTAGCAGGGCTTGTCCGAAGCGGGGAAATGTCAAGAGAAGAAGGTCTTGAAAAAATTAATCAGGAATTGTCACAGCCATTGATAGAAGAGGCCGCAAGAAAGCTTAAACTGAAAGTAAAGAAATCACAAAAAATACTCGTTAAAACTGAAAGTAAAGAAATCACAAAAAATACTCGTTAAAATTTGATTATAAGATAACGAGTTGAGGTAAAATAGGTAATTTAAACAGTGTAATTTGAACAGCGTAATTTGAACAGTGTAATTTGAACAGTGTAATTCTAAAGTATGATTATTTCAGGGGGAATGTTATGCAAGTCGCAGAAGAAATGAGCATGAATATAATAGAAGAACTCAATGGAAATATTGGGAATATAGCCTTAAAGCTCAGGGGTTTTATTAGAGATCAGGTAGCGAGTTTTAAGAAAAAAGGAGTTGTTATAGGGGTTTCGGGAGGAATTGACTCATCAGTAATACTTACACTATGTGTACAGGAACTCGGAAAAGAAAACGTATATGGACTTCTCCTTCCTGAAGAAGAATCTGCCCCTTCCAGTAAGGTTCTGGGAGCGGAGATCTGTGAAAGCCTTGGCGTGTCGTATGAAGAAGTGCCTATCTCTCCAATCTTGAGATCGCTTAATATCTATAATAAGAAAGAAAAGATTCTAAAGAGAATCTGCCCTGAATATGATGCCAGAATACATAAAACGTCGCTGGTACTACCTGATTTCCTTAACACTGGCCTGCTAAATGTTCCTTATATCTGTCTAGTAAACAATGGTGAAACTGTTGGAAAGTACCGGCTAAAAGCAACTGATTATCTTGAATTAATAGGATTACAGGGTGTCAAACAGAGATCCAGAATGCTTGTTCAATATATGTATGCTGAAACGATGAATTACGCAGTTTGCGGTACGACCAATAAGACCGAGACGGTCCTTGGCCAGTTTGTGAAATATGGGGATGGTGGCGTAGATCTTGAACCTCTGGCGGACTGCTATAAAGTTCAGGTTTATGCTCTGGGGAAGCTGCTCAATGTTAACGAAGAGATCATAAAGCGGCCTCCAAGTGCTGATACCTGGAGCCATTACACAACTGACGAGGAATTTTACTGGCGCATGCCGATTCAGATCATGGACCAGCTGTTGTATGCACAGGAGCACCGGCTGTCCCTGCAGGTAATTGAAAAGAGCACTGGGCTATCCAGAGAAACGATAGAAAAAGCTCAGAGGCATATCAATAGAATAAAAGATACCACAGAATATATACGAGCGGCACCGCCTGTTTGCTACATTAACAGGTAAATTGCAAAAGCACCTGTAAAAAAAGTTATACCGGTTAAAATACTGCTAAAATCAGGACTTCAGGGCTTTGCTTAAAATCAAGGCAGGGCTTTGTATGCAGCAAGTACCTGCCTGTAAACTACTGGAAGCCTTTCTGGCAGGATGCTTTCACACAATATCATTGTGAGAAAATAAACTTAATCACTAATCCAAAAGTGTGAATATGGATACAAGGGTCTCAATTGTTGAATGCCAGGACTACTCGAATGCTAAAGAAGCGGTAAAAGAAGCACTGAACCTTATAGGTGGGCTTGAGAAGGTTATAGTTCCTGGCAGCCGCGTGCTCCTCAAACCCAATGTGCTTTCTATACGTCCGCCAGAGGATGCCGTTACCACCCATCCGGCGATAGTGTCCGCTATGTGCGAACTTGTCTCAGAAGCTGGAGGCATCCCAGTTATAGGAGACGGGTCCGGTATTGTAAAACCCGGATCGACTACGACTTCGCAGGCGCTTAAAGTGTCTGGCATTGAGGGCGTTGCTTCCGATCATGGGGTTGAGCTTATCAATTTTGAGACTTCAGGTTTTGTTGAGGTTGATGTTCCGGGAGCAAGGCAGTTTTCTCATCTGTACATCTCAAAAGCTGTACTTGAGGCAGATATAGTAATCTCGCTTCCAAAGCTCAAGACCCATGAACTCACATTGTATACAGGGGCAGTCAAAAATTTCTTCGGCGCCGTACCTCAAAAAACCAGAAAACAAGTTCATTTCCTGGAAGACCGTCGCCGTTTTGGAGAAGCAGTTGTTGATATATATTCTGTTGTTAAGCCCCAGCTTGTAGTTATGGACGGGATAGTCGGAATGGAAGGAAATGGTCCATCCAATGGTACACCTGTCCTTGCAGGCGTGATTATGGCTAGTTATGACTGTGTAGCCCTGGATATTGTGGCCTCTGGGCTTATAGGAATCGATCCCTTAAAGGTCCCTACAAATAAAGCTGCACTCGAAAGAGGTTTCGGGACCGAGCATCCTGAAGTTGTAGGAGTACCTCTGGAAAAAGTAAAGGTCAGGTTCAAAAGCCCTGAAGGTGGAATAACTGCTTATATCCCAGCTTTCTTTATGAGAATCCTTAGAAAGCAGTTGGCTGTAAGACCCATTATTAACACTTCAAACTGTGCACTTTGCAAAGCCTGCGTTTCGAACTGCTCGGCACATGCCATCGAAGAAATAAACCGAACACTCAAAATTAACGAGGAAAAATGCATTCACTGTTATTGCTGCCGTGAACTTTGCCCCAACGATGCGGTAGAATTAAAAAAATCACTGCTTATGAAGCTTGTAAGCAGAAACAAAAGTTAATGGGAGAGTTGCAGTTAACGGAAAAGTCGTCTGGACGTCTGTTTATTAAGCAGGCTGGGAATTAATGTACTCAGCAGATTATCATTCTTAAAATTCATTAAGCATAATTATGGAAATTTAGTCATCTATCAAAATACCAATTGAAAGATAAATATAAATAATCTGATAAAAATAATTACAAACAATTTTAAAGATAAATGGTAAAAAAATTTGATTAAAAAATAGCATAGATAAGAAAAAATATAAAATAATTTTATAGGGAAATGGGGGGTATTCGCACGACTACTGCAGTGTCTAATAGAGACCAGGTAACCTTTTGCGAAATTGCGGAACATTACCACAGTAATAAACTTCTTTTTGGCATTAAATATTTTAAAAACTGGATTCTAGAACGGCTTGCCTCAAGCGCTCCCGTTCCTTCTTGGAGAACTAAATTACACAGGATGCGGGGTGTAAATCTCGGGGAGAATGTATATGTCGGTTATGACGTGATTTTTGATAGGATACACCCCGAATTAATTACGATAGATGATTATTCTGAAATCGGTGATAGGTGCATATTATCTGCACATACAAGAGGAAGTTTGACTACAAGGCAGGCATATCCGAGAACTATGGCTCCCATAAAAATCGGACGTGGTGTCTCTGTGAATCCAGGATGTATAATCACGCAGGGTGTTGAAATCGGGGATAACTCAATAATAGGGGTTGGATCCGTAGTTAACCGCAATATCTCTCCAAATAGTCTTGCTCTGGGCTATCCTGCAAGGGTTGTTAAAAAACTTGAAGGCGTAGGTGAACTTAAAACCTGATTTTAATACCTTAGGTATTTTATTTTTCTGCTTTGTAGTTTAGCTCAAAATCGTACTTACTCAGGGCAAAGAGTGCCATCATTATTATGGAACAAACAAAAAAGACCGACACAAAAGATGCCATCAAGTAATCAAAGATTCCGGTTCCCCGAAAACCCACGTCCATCATTGAAAATACACTGATTTTTTTCTCGTATAATGGATAAAGGTATTCACAGCCGCCTTCACTGATGTCATCGAGCAACAGGTGAGATGCAAATGCTGCCTCTGCAAAAAGTCCGAGATACATTGCCCTGCCAGGCTCCCTGTATTTAGCATATCCTGCAACGGTTCCGAACAGGACTGCGAGAAAACTGAATAAAAGTGAATGTGTTGGAATCGGGCCGGCCCAGCAATGCTCCATAGTACCGTTTATGAGCAGGCTGTGAATGATCATGATATCTGGAAATAAGGAACAGATACTGCCTACGAATAGCAGAAATATTAAATTCGTTAAGCCTTTATGAGAGAGCCCCCCTCGAAAAAACGATCTGACAGCAGCAAAAACTGCTACTGCACTTATACAGAATACGAAGAATAGCACATGTACAACCGGGTAGGGCATAAGAAAACACTTAGGATTTTCTAAAGGTAATGATTTTTAAATTTAGAGAGCGACTTATTTCATAAAAATTTTTAAATTTAGTTAAAGTTGGCACACATACTATTTAAAATTTTTTAAAACACTACGCCGGTAATATTTCTCCTTAAAAGAGAGTTTTGCAGGAGCTAATTAACTTTAAAGACGACTTATGAATTCAGGAATGAATTTTTTCCTTGCCTGCTTATTTGCCCGGAGACTGTCTTAAAGAAGAATTAGTTTAAGGAATTAGCTTAAAGAGGAATTAGCTCAACAAGCATTCCGTCTTCAAATGGGTATCTTTCAATAATGGTAAGCCTTGATCCGGAAGGTTCCAGTTCTTCTTTAATGTCTTCCTTTAACTCTTCAAGTACCCACCATGCAATCTCGATTTTTCCATCTTTTATTTCAAACAGTTCAGATGGGATTTCCATTTCCTGCAAAGTTTTTTCTGCAAGTTTCTGGTCTCCTCCTTCAATTACTCCGTATACCAGTGTACCGTCTTCAGTGATTTCGTCAAACTCTCTTGCAGTATTCTTTGCGATTCGCTGAAATCTTTTGCGGAGCTGGATTGCATCCTTATATATTGAGGAACAAAAATGGGTCTTTTTACATTTCTCAAAGGCAATCCCGGCAAATTTACAGGATCCGGCAGCCGCACTGGATGTGTCGGATTGAAGGCAAAAGCCATTTTTCAGCAGGGCTTCGGAGTTATTATCGGAAAATTCCAGTTCATTCAGATTAAGGAAAACTCCCATTTCTTCCGCAAAAGCTGAAACTTTTTCTGCATCTTCAAGGGCAGGAATCTCGATTCCGGCTTCGATTCCAAGCTCCTTTGCGTTTTGCAGAGAATTTGCGTATTGACTGTTTTTAAGATCATTCCAGCATTCCTGAGGCGGATGAAAACGGATTTCATCAAGTCCTGCATCTGCAAGCTTTTCAAGGACCTGCCTGCCAGGAGCCAGGGAAGTATAAAGATGGATGTGGTGCTCTATTCCGAAAGAAGCTTTGAGCATTCGGATGTAATGCAGGACTCTTTCAAGCTTCAGCAAGGGCTCTCCGCCTGTAATTCCTGTACCAAGAGCATCCATAAGCTCAGCTTCTTTCAGTAAATCTTCATCGCTGCTTATGAGCCTCTCATTCGCAAAAACAAGGTCTTTTCCTCGTCTTTTATCGGAAAGCGGACAGTAAAAACAGTTCTTAGGGCAAAGACCTGTTACGAAAAGGACCATTTTGGCACCCTCCTGGCAGAGTCTGCACCCTTCAGAAAGATAACTGTAAAAAGAGCCGGTTTTATCTTCAGTGAACTTTTCCATACCAGAACCTGCATATTCTTTTTTTATATATAACTTGTTTTTGTCTCCAGATTAAAAGTATGGAGACAGCTTTATAAAGGAGGAGCTTTTTTCAGAAACTAATATATTCATAAGTGCCAAAGGTTCACAAATGTCAGAACAAAATGGATACGTCGTGGTTTTCGGTTGTAAAAGGTGCGGAAAATGCAAAGATGTCTGCCCTGTGGATGCAATTTATGAGGAAAACGAGCTTTCAAAAATCGATCAAGATAAGTGCACCCGTTGTATGAAATGCATAGACGTATGTCCAAACAAGGCTATCATCTATATGGAATAAGGTGTTAATATAAAAAAATATGGAATAAAGTGTTATCATAAAAAAATTACTACTAATGTAGAGGGATTTCTATTAGTGTGAAGAAATTCCAGTTGAGGTGAATAAGATTTCAATTTATGGAAAAATTATAGATATTACAACCTCAATTTCCCCTCTTACACAGATTTTTCCTGGGGACCCGATACCTGAAATAGAGAAGGTCTTTACTATTGAAGAAGAAGGTTGTGCTGTTTCAAAGTTAAGTTTTGGAAGTCATACCGGCACCCATGTTGATGCTCCTTCTCATATCCTGAAAAATGGCCTGACTATTGACAAACTGGAACTCAAAAACCTCATGGGCAAGGCCCTGATTCTCGATTTTTCATCACAATCAGGTGAACTGACTGATTTCATCCTTGAAAAGGCCTTCCGGAACATGGGAGCTCCTGAAAATATCCCTATCCTACTTTTGAAGACAGAAGCTTTTTCCCGGAAACAAGGAAACGCATGTAAGGTTAGTCCCCCTGGCGAAGAGTCAGATTCTCAAAACACGGAGTCTGGGAAGGAAAAATCCGGCTCTGCATATCTTGACAAAAGCGGAGCAGCCTGGATTGTAGAAAAAGGCTTCAAGACGATAGGGATTGATAGTTTTTCTGTGGATAATTTTTATTCCGAAAACCTACCTGCCCATCATATCCTTCTTTCAGGTAATGTGAACATAGTAGAATGTCTTGAACTCAGTTACATAGAAGCCGGAACCTATTTCTTCATCTGCCTGCCCCTCAAAATTGAAGGTTGTGATGGTGCACCTGCAAGAGCCTTGTTAGTTACTTATTCTTGAATTCTCATTTTTGATTTTTTTTGTTTCAGAATATCCTTTCATCCTTCAAAAATGAGACATGGTATACCTTATCCCGTTCTGCATGACCAGCTCCAACACAAATTCTCCTGAAACAGGATACTCGATTAAAACTCCCGTTTTTTCAAGAGATAACGGCGTCAGAGAATTTTCCTGGCTTCCTGAGGGCATCCATATTCCTTCTGAATCCTTCTCACCTTTTATAAAGTATACCGGCTTTCCTTCAAGAAATAATCTCTTTTTAACTCCGTTTTTATACTGGTAAATAATGGTGTTGTTTTCAAGAACCCATTCCGAATCGTGCAGTTGCCCATTGCATTCGGGATCAGGGTCCACTCCGAAACTAATATACTTGACTGACGCAGGAAAGGTAAATTTGAGATTACACATCGTCCCTTCAGGACTGTAACTCTCAGCAGAATCTCGTGCATATCCTTCCTGAATTGAATGGATAGACAAAGAAGCGGCCTCAACCTGAGCTTTAATTTGCGCATCTTCCAGAACAGGATTCATGGTATGCCAGGCCTGAACTGCCAGAATTAGCACAACTGCAATCAGACCTAGATACACAACGATTTTTAGAGGAATAGTATCCGCAGCAGTGGTATCGGAAGCAAGATTTCTCATACACAAGTAACATGCTACACATAATAAAAAATTTTACCTATATTTTAAACAGATAGTCATTGGTTAATAGATCACCTTTAACAATGGACAAAATTTGATTAAAACATCTTTTTGATTAAAACATCTTTTTGATTAAAACATCTTTTTGATTAAAACATCTTTAATCCTAGATTCGGCAGGTCGACATTTCATTTTCGATAATTTTTACTGATGGCGATTTTAAAATGATGATCCTTTGTTATATGCAATTGTGAGGTTTACATATGATTCAAACATAATCTCTCATACTAAACTTTAATGGAAAAATGATTCAGTGTTTATATGTGTCGTGGAAGTTAAGCTACACGTTAACCAGTTTTAAACTTAATGCAAATTTATCAAATATTCAAAAACGATATCAAAAAAATATCTAAATTCCTTATGTCGACCTGCCGAATCTAGGTTTAATTAAAACGTCTTTGATTAAAATATTTTTGATTAACAGATAACTTTGAGAATAACAAAGTAAAAGGAAAACTTGAAGGATAAAGAATAGATTAAAACATAAACAATAAAGAAGAAAAGAATAAATCTAGGACTTACGCAGTTAAAATGCCGAAAACTTGATATCTTTATAAATATACTTATGGCTTAGTGTTTCTCTAAAAACGTACGGAGTTATGGACATAAATCCACCTAAGTGTACCGACATTGACTACATTAATTTTCTCATTGCGGCTTCTAACGTTTTTAGCTGTACTGAAGCTGCTAGATGTTATCCAGACATAGCTAATGCTCCTTCTCATGATGCTTTTACTCGTTGCCTTCAAAGGCAACCTCCAGACACGGAAGCACTATGGGAGGAAGTAAAAAGTTATGTCAAGCTTAAGGGAGGATACCTAATTGTTGATGATTCAACATTAGATAAACCATACGCAGAAGAAATTGCTTTTGTTCGTCGTATGTGGAGTGGAAAACATCATCGTACTGTAAAGGGAATAGGCCTGGTTACCTTAGTTTGGACTGACGGTACAACCGTTATACCTATCGATTTTCGAATTTATAACATCGATGTAGACGACAAAACAAAGAATGACCATTTCCGTGATATGCTTGACAAGGCCGAAGAACGTGGTTTTAATCCCAAATTCGTTTTATTTGATACATGGTATGCAAGTGTGAAAAACCTTAAAGCCATTAGACAGAAAGAGTGGCATTTCCTTACAAGATTGAAAAATAATCGTTTGGTAAATCCTGACAACAAGGGAAATGTGCCACTTGAAACAGTAGATATTCCTCCAAAAGGACGTGTGGTTCACCTCAAAGCATATGGATTTGTAAAGGTGTTTAGGATAGTTTCAAAAAATGGAGACACGCAACACTGGGTTACAGATGTGCAAGAGATGGATGAAGCAAAACGTGAAGATTTGGCAAAGAAGTCATGGAAAATTGAGGAATATCATAGGGGAATAAAACAGTTCTGTGGTGTCGAAAAATGTCAGGCAAGAAAGGAAGAATCACAAAGAGCACATATAATGTTCTCATTAAGAGCTTTTCTTAGACTGGAATTACAAAGAATCAAAAGTGGAATATCCTGGTTTGAAAGTGCTATGAAAATTAGAAGAGTGGCAGTGACAGAATACTTAAGGAATCCCCAATACACGTTAAATTAATTCAAATATTTGAAAGTTTGGAAAAAACAATATGCTAGGAGCCAACTGCGTAACTCCTAAAATCATCAAAGGATAAAAATACAGAAAATCAAGAGACAATGATAAATATATGGAGGGTTTGGGATAGAAGAAGAGTCTAACGAAAACTTGCTCTGTATCTGTTTTTCGGAAGAACAACTTGCCGAAATAAAGAAATATGCAGGTATCAGTGGTATGGAAGTTGAAGAATTCATAAAGAGCGTTTGCCTGGCTCACTGTCTCCAGCAAATGGAATGTCTCTATGGGGAAAAGACAGGACTACCTGAGGCCGCAGGAAGAACTGCAAAATCGGAGATTGGGATAAACATAGGGCAAAGGAAAGTTGAGTTCAAAGGTCAAAAGCCGAATTCGACCTCAAAAGATCTGCTTGATGGGCCACTTGTTCTGGATCAGCAGTGTATTATGGATTTATTTGCAATCAAACGAGAGTTTGGTAATATTTCAAACAATAAGATTATAACTATCGCTCTGAAACTGGGTCTAAACCAGCTCAGTGTAGCCCTTAGCCTACTTAAAGATAAACTAAAAGAATATGAGTAAGCGTGGAAATAGGGAAGGATTAATATAAACAATCCTTTCCAGTCAATTTTTTTGCAGTTGCAGATTAATTATTCTTACTGTTATAATTGTTGTCAAATCTTACCGTCAAATCTTACCGTCAAATCTTACCGTCAAATCTTACTGTCAAGTCTTACTTTCAGGTTTTTTCAAGTTTACCCTTATACCATTCCAGAAAACTGTCAATAGCCCTGCGTCGGTGGGAAACTTTATTTTTCTCAATATCGCCGAGCTCTCCAAAAGTCATTCCCTGGTACTCAAAAATAGGATCGTACCCAAAACCGCCTGTACCTCTCTCTTCATACGCGATTTTCCCTTCAACTATACCCGGGAAAACCAGAGGCTCTTTTCCGGGCTCGCAGTATCCGATAACGGTCTTAAAATACGCTGTCCTGTCGTTTTCCCCTTCCATGAGCTTAAGCACTTTAGGGTTTCCGAGTCTATCCTCTACGAAACGAGAATAAGGGCCTGGAAAGCCGTTTAAGGCTTTTATGAAAATCCCGGAATCATCTACCATTACAGGCATGTTCATTTTGTTTGCAACATACTGCGCCCCATAGGCTGCAATGGGCTCAAGGTCGTCCTCCTGAAGTTCAGGGTAGCCGTTTTTGTTCTGAACTACTTCAATCCCGAAAGACTTGAGGATATCCCTTACCTCGGCAAATTTGCCTTTATTTCCCGTAACAAATACGATTTTATGCATAACGAGCCCTCTTTTTTATCTCTTCAACACGCTTGAGTACATCCTCTGAATCTATAAAAGTTCTCTGGTACCCTTTTTTGAAAGCTTCGATAAGGGCCTCATGGTTACGGTGTGTACTCTCAAAAGTCTGGAATAGTACATGAACGTCTACTCCTCTGGCCTCAAGTCCTTTGTCGTAATATGCAAGCCCGAAGTCAAGGAGATAAAGCCTCTCGCCTGCAAGCAGGAGATTTGAGGTTGTAAGGTCTCCGTGTACTATACCCGCACTGTGGAGTTTCCCTACAAGTTCTCCTACTTTTTCTGAATGTTCAGGAGTAACCAGGTATTTTATGGGGACACCATCAATATATTGCATCTTGAGCTTGAAATCTTCCACATCATAGATAATCGGCGTAGAAACTCCATGTCTCCGGGCTTCAGACATCAGGCGGGCTTCTGTCCGGTTTCTTTCGACCCTGATCCTTTCATCAATTTCTTTATACCTGTAAGCTTTCGGGACTCTTTCCTTAACAAGTATTTTCTTCCCTTCAGGTCCTTCTTCCAGGTAAACAATAGCCTCGGCTCCGTTATCCAGCATTTCCCCGAGCTTGAGAGAAGTTCCGGGGGAAATTTCAGGAACCCTTTTCATCTTTCCTTCCTGGATCCAGGTCACTTTCACGTCATCAGTCCGGTAACTGGGGTTTACGCGAGAGTCTTCAAGGGAAAGAGTGTTTCCGGACTTATACATCAGAAGCCCGGTATATGCGATCATTGTCCCGTTATCTCCCATGAAGCGTTTTTCGGGCACATAGAACTTCGCGCCTCTGGCCTCGCACATATCGTTTAACATTTCCCGGAGTCTTGTGTTTGCCCCAACTCCTCCTGCCAGCAAGACTTCTTTTTTTCCGGTGTGAGCAAGTGCTCGCTCTGCAACCTCAACAACCATTGCAAAAGCTGTTTCCTGATAAGAATAGCAGACATCCTCAATAGGAGCTTTTTTTAGGGCTTCGCTGGCGGCCGTGGAAAGTCCGGAAAAGGAAAGGTCCATGCCTTTTACCACATAGGGGAGATGGATATATTTCTTTGCGTTTTTTGCATATGCTTCAATCTTTGGCCCTCCGGGGTGCGGCAGGTTAGCTCCCCGAGCAAATTTATCAAGGGCATTTCCAAGCCCTATATCCAGGGTTTCACCAAAGACTCTATACCGTCCTCCCATATAGGAAATAACCTGAGAATTGGCTCCGCTTACGTAAAGAACGACAGGGTCCGTTGCAGGAGTTCTCCAGATCCCAATTTCGATATGAGCGATACAGTGATTGACCCCTATCAGTGGAACTCCAAGAGATATGGAAAGCATTCTGGCTGCCGTTGCAACCGTCCTCAGGCACGGCCCAAGTCCAGGCCCCTGGGAAAAAGCTATCCCATCAATATCTGAAGGCTTGACTCCTTTTTCTTTTGCTTCTGCAAGAAGCCTTTTTATAACGCTGGCTGCGTACTTTGCATGATGCTGGGCTGCTTCCCTGGGATGAATCCCCCCGGCTGTGGGTTTATAGGTCTCTGTGACCTCGGCAATAATCTCGGTTTCGGTCACGATTGCGGCACTCAGGTTCCAGGCAGTGCCCTCGATTCCAAGGATGAACGTGTTTTTCAAGGCTTACGGTCTCCTTCCAGTCCTTTTTGCTGTCACTGCCTTCGATAATACAGGAGAGAACTTATATACGTTTGCATCTTCCGAGTTCCGTCACCCGAGTTCCGTCTCGGGAGGACGGGGTCGTTTCGCTGCCCGAGTTTCGCATCGGGATCACAGAAAATCGTAGAGTTTCTGGGAGTTGCGATGTAATCGCAACAGCACGAAGCCCTTTTCGCTTCGCTCAAGAGGGCTGAATTATGGACAAGAGAAGTTGTTTTTTCAACTCGATGAAATGGGTTGATTTACCTGCAAGCCTTTTTAAAAAACTGTTTAACCGCAAGCCTTTTCAAAAAAGGCTTGACAGAAAACTCTGGCAACGTTTGAATTCGAGGAACTTATTCCCGAACCCTATCGGCGTGATCAACCGGCGCAACGGTTGCGCTCAAGAGGGCTAATTTATAGAATTTATAGATTTCATTTCACTCGTTTAAGCGGACTTTTACTTTTTTCCAGAGCTTCAAAAATCTCGCTTCAAAAATCTCCGAGTTTTCTCACGCTTTCTTCCATAGGTTCGGGAGAGAACAGGCTTTTCTCAAGCTTTTCACCAAACTCCTCAAGTATGGATTCAGGAATATCGAGATCAGGGTATGGAGGCGTAAGAGGTTCAAGCTCTTCTTCGTTCGGTTTGCCTTGCCTGAAACCGGGTAGGAGCAGGATGAAAAACAAAAACAGGATAAAGACTATGTATTCTCTACCGTAAACCGGCCATGAAATATTCCCTGTGAGAGAAAAAAGGTGATTTATATAAGCTGCGGGCCAGGAGATAATTGGAAGGGATGACGCTGCCGGATGGGACAGCAGAAGACCAAATATAATAAGGAAAATTAACCCGAAACTGAGCTTTTTAAGCAGGCGTTTTGTTCTTGCATCAAGCCACCATTTCCACCAGGCAGGTTTCAGAGGACCTGTACGAAGATTTTTAAGGAGCAAGTCTGCAGGCTTTTTAACTTCGGCTGGGGGATTCAATCTCAGGCATTCATTAAGCCGATCGGCGGCTTTTCGGAAGTAATGCACTCGGCAATAAAAAAGTCCCAGAAAATAAAGGGCATAAGCTTTCAGTTCATTATCTTCGGACCTTTGCCAGATGGCTGCTTTTTCAAGTTTTCCTGCAGCTGCAAGAAGCATATGCCTGAATCGTGCGCTATTTTCCTCAAAAGATGCTTCTGCGTACACATATCTCGCGTACACATCCCAGAGCAGCAGTCTCTGGTCTTCCGAATCCAGGGCAAGAGCTCGCCTGAAGGACTCAAGTGCTTCCTCACACGCCTGCTCTTCAAGTTCTACCCGACCTTTAAGGTTTCTTGAAAATGAATTCTCTGGGGCTTCTGCAATGGAAGCTTCGAGTTCTTTTAATGCACTCCTGCTGTCCCCAAGCCTGAAGTAAAGCTCCGCGAGCCCGTTTTTTGCGTGAGAATTTTTTGGATTTATATAGATTGCTTTCCTGTATGCCTTAAGAGCTCTTTCAAAATCTCCCAGCCGGAAACAGGCAAAGCCCAGCAGGCACGAAGGTAAATCCGAGTTAATCTCGTCAGTTGTCAGATTCTCAAGGACTGAAATGGCTTTCTCAAACTCTTGCAGCCTTATGAGGGCAAAAGCTTTCATGACTGAAGCCTGGGTGTTTTGAGGGTCGAGGGTAAGGATTCTGTCAAACGCTTTCAGGGCTTTTTCCCACTCTCCACAGTGCGCAAAAACCAGGCTTTTTCCAGAACATGCAATATTCTCAGCTTCAGTAAGTTTCTTGGCGCTCTCAAAAGCTGTTAAAGCATCCTGATATCTTCCAAGGGCATCCAGAGTAAGCCCTTTAGCATTCCAGAGAATTTTCAGCCTGAAATTTAGTTCATCAGGGCTTAAACTCCCAGGTTCTTTGTACTTCCCATTTTTTATTGCTTTCTCTGCTTCTGTGGCTGCATAAAGATCCTTTTCGGCATCTTCAAACGTTTCCAGGGCTTTTTCATAATTTTTCAGGCAGAGAAGGGTGATTCCTTTGCAAACCCGAGGAAAAGAGCTTTCATATTCATTTTTTGTGGCCTTTTCAAAAGCTTTAAGAGCTTCCCCATACTCTCCCAACTCGGCAAAAGCAAAACCCCGGTACTTCCAGCTCTCACCTCCAATTTCTCCTTCAGGAAGCCCTCCAGATAATTCCAGATATTTTTTAAAAGCTGTCTGAAGCTGACTTTCAAGAATCTCATCAAAGTCTTTATCTTGATGCCTAAGTCTGGAAATAGTGACACCACGGTTATATCGTGCAGGCAGGCTTTCATAGTCAAGTTCCAGGAGGGTCTCATAGGTCTCAAGAGCTTCACTGTATCTTCCAAGCTTATAGAGTGCATTTCCCCTTCCGTTCCACGCAAAAAGGTTTTCTGAATCAAGTCTGAGAGCCTCTTCGAAGCTTTCAAAAGCTCTTGAATAATCCCCAAGCGTATAATATACCTTTCCAAGACCGCAAAAAATGCCGCAATTTTCAGTTCCAGAGGAAAGGGCTTTTTTATAAGCCTGCAAAGCTTCATGAGGCATCCGCATAGCTAGAAAGCAGTTGCCTGTTCCTCTCCATCCTTCCTAACTTAAAGGCTCGGTCTCAAGAACTTTCCTGAAAGCATCAAGAGATTCCTGGTATCTTCCAAGTGCCAGCAGGGCTTTTCCTTTGCCGGCTTTTGCCTCTATAATAGAGTTGTCCAGTTCAAGCACACTTTCAAACACGTCAAGAGCTTTCTGGGGCCTGCCAAGCTGTCCGAGAAGCCTGCCTTTTTCTAGCCTGTTTTTTACGTTTCCTGGCTCAAGGATAAGGCTTTTTTCGAAAGCTGAAAGTGCTTCCTCTTTTCTTCCTATGCTTTCGAGAATTCTTCCCTGAGTTTCCCAGGCCGCAGCAGATGCGGGTTCGAGTTCCAGAGCCTTTTCACAGGTTCTCAAAGCTTCTCTCCTTCTTCCCAGGGCAAGGTATGATTTTGCCTCGCCTTCCCATGCTCCTGAATGCGAAGGTTCCAGTTTCAGGGTTTTTCCATAAGCCTCAAGTGCTTCTTCATTTCTCCCAAGCACGGACAGGGTTGTTCCTCTATAGTACCAGATCTTCAGGTTTTCTGGATTTAACTCGGATGCTCTGGTAAAAGCCTGCAGTGCTTCTTTGTCTCGTGAGAGCTGTTTTAAAGCAAGCCCGCTGTAGTACAGGGCACCGATGTGCTTTTCATCTTTCCCAAGTACACCATTAAAAGCTTCAAGCGCCTGTTCTGGCAGGTTCAGGTATCCGAAGGTAAGCCCTTTGAAGTATTGGGCAGGAATATTTTCAGGATCATAATCAAGTGCCTTTTCAAAAGCCTGCAGCGCTTCTTCCGGACGTTCCAGATAGCGAAGTATATTTCCCCTGTACTGCCAGGCGACGCTATTCTCAGGATTTACCTTAAGTACGGCATCAAAAGCCTCAAGTGCCTTCTCAAAATTTTTCTCTGCACCGATCTGGTTTTTCAAGTTCAAAAGAGCAAGAGCTTTACTGTACCAGGCTCTGGCATAAAGAAAATTCATAAGCCCTCGGAATCTTTTAGTAAAATTTAGCAAATTTAAAATTCATTTAATTATATACGATACCTATTATAAATACGGGCGTAGAAGATAGTTACTGATTTAGTTTCCAGGAATTCGCCGGCTCCTTTAAACTTAAGCCTGAATAGTTAGGCCTGGACATTTTATCATAAAAAGATATTCGATGGAAAATTAGCTCTCTTGGCTCAGTTAAATATCTTCATATAATTCGTTCCTCTTGAGCTAATGAAGTGATCTAAAATGTCTCCTTCCACCCCGAAACTCGAGTAATTCAGTCCTCTTGAGCTAATGAAGTGATCTAAAAATGTCCCTTTCCTCCAAAAAAAACTCGGGTGACGGAATTCGGGTGAGTGAAATGAACCGCAGGCAATCTCCTGCGGCTCGGATTGAAAAAGAGTCAGATTAATTCTTGAAATGGATTACTTCTTGAATTCGGTATAGCCGCACTTCCCGCAGGCGAGGCGGTTCTTGTGATCGGCTAGGAACGTACCTGGTCCGCATCTGGGACAGAACTGTTTGATTCTTGTTACGGAGTCGCCCTGGACTTTATAGTAATCTTTTACTGCCATTTATATGCACCTCGCTTAAGCCTCTTCTCCCTCAGTTTCCGTTCCCGGGGTAGTGTTTCTCTTCATGACGTATTCCAGTTCTACTTCCTTCATACGGTCGGCATTTTCATAGATTTTGGCATAGCCCTTACCTTCTTTCATTCCGTATTCGGTTTTCATTTTCTGGACTACCACCAGTTCAAGAGGGGCGTTCAGCATTGCAGCGAGTTTATTCCTGACATCATTTCTGGAAGGAGTCGAACCTTCATATTTCACAATGAAATCCAGTTCCCTTCGATTTAAAAGTGCATTATCCTTGTCTTTAAGAATTCTTATGTCCATCTAAAATTCTCCGTAGCTTATCCAATTCGTAATTCTGATTTTTGCTGATGAGTTTTTCAAAGAGAGTTCTTATCTCCCCTTTTTTCTCCTCAGTGACCTTTACAAAGACCACACCCTCATCGGGCTGTCCATACAGGACTACAGAGTCCAGAGGAGCCAGAAGGATTACAGGAAGGGTTGCCAGATCCTCTTCTCCCCTTACAAAGATCCTGAGAGGCTTCTCGGAAGCAAACGCTTCACAAAGGGTTTTAATTAATTCATCGGTAATAATTCCTGCAGGGTTGTCCACAGATACTTCGCTATAAACCTTGTCCATATTCCGGGCTGAGACATCACTGGAAACCGGCTTTCTTTTGGTACGGTTGTCCACAATACAGATATCCGGAATAATTCCGACCTCAAGCAGGTGGAAGGTAGTAACATCCCCTACGGATATAAGTTTTGTGGGGCTTCCAAGTTCTCCTTCAAACTTCTCTATAGTATCCCTGCCCTTGCCCCTGTAAAGCGTACCTAGGGGTTTCTTCATCAGTGGACGAAGTTCTCTTGGAAGCTCGATATGAACACTCAAATCAGCGCACCTTCAAAGCAAATTTATCAGGAATGTCAACCCCAAGCTTTTTTGCTATTTCTGAGCGTTCAGGGTCCAGGATAATTACAAGCCCACTCCATTCCTCTGCAAGGTCTGAAGTCCCACAGATCGGGCAGTTTTGCCCTTCCAGAACTCTCATGCAATGTCGACATACTTTTTCTGCCATACAAATCCTCTTCCTTTTCAGGCAGCTCCTTCAGGAACAGCTTCATGAGACTGTTTCTTTTTACGGGCTTCCTCAATCCACTGCAGCTTTCCAAGAGCAGTCTGACGCATAGTAAGGCCTATTTTACTTTCTTTGGGTTCTCTCTCGTTAATGCTTACAGCGACAACCCTGGCCCTTACATGGTCACCTTCAGCAATGGATTTTCCTCCGTTCTTTGTCACAAGCCTTGCGTTCTTGGCGTCGTATGAAATAAAATCGTCCGTAATCTGGCTGACGTGAAGCAAGCCGTCCATTGGTCCCATCCCTACGAAAACTCCGAAACCAACGGTTTCAACAACTTCACCCTCAATAATCTCCTGGAGCTCAGGCACGAACATTATTGCTTCGAATGTAACATCGTAATATACTGCTCCGTCTCCTACGAGGATATGCCCTTCTCCTATCTCGACTATCTTGCAAATTGCGACGAGGGCACCAAGTTTTTTGTCAACCTGACCCTCGAGTTTTTCTCTTAACGCGTTTTTAACAGTTTGCGACACCTCTTCCCCTAAAAGGGTAGGAGGGATACGGACCGTATCAACGAGCTTCATCATTTTATACATCTGCTAATCACCCGTAAAAACAATCAATTTAATGCTGCCCGGTAAAATAACATGGTTCAGACAAAGTCCAGTTTATTTTTCTGTCTCAGGGATATGGTCTGGATTCCTTTTTCGGCAAGCCTGCGCTTTAACCCGATATCATTTGTCAGAACAGCTGCTCTCATTTCTTTTGCTAGCCTGAGAATTACATCATCTGCAGGGCCTACAGCAGGAGTTATAAGCTCGCACCTATTCATCATGGACCTAGCAACCTTTGCAGCTGTTCTGTCCGAACCTCTTTCCCGCTTTATGAGTTTTTCTATCTCGAATACTACAGCCTCAGGAACAAAAAATTCGTCAAATCCCAGTCTTTTCAGTTCTTCGAAAATATCCACTCCGAACTGGACCGGGATCATGAACCCATTAGTATCAATTATAACTTTCAACTCTTAATTACCCCTACTCCAATAAGCCGCCAGCGAGAGTCGATTCTCCTGCTGATAGCAACCCTTGACCCAATGGCTGCGCTAATCGGGCGTTTAAGGGCCACCTGCGCTTCATTTTTCCTTGCACTTGTAACCACACCAACTGTGGTTGCGGTTCCTATATTGAGCATAAGGGGTTCACTGGTTTTGATTTCATTGATTTTTTCTTCTCTTGTAACGCCCACTACCCTTTCGAGCAGGTGTAATTCCATAACGAACTGATGTCTGGTCTCAGGAAGGGTACCAGGTGCGCCTGCAATCTGTCCTGTTAAAGAGTCACCTTTTGTCAGGGTAGGGTCAAGATAAGTTCCAACAGCTAGAAGGCCTCCGGGAGTTGCTTCCTCTACCTTTGTTTCACCTGCAAAGATAGACGAAATCGTTGTCATAATCGGAACCCATCTTGTAGTGCCTTCGGTTGTAACCTTGATTCCTGGCCTTATTTCCAGCTCGTCTCCGGGATGAAGTACTCCCTCGGTCAGAGTTCCTCCGATAACGCCCCCACGCATTTCCTCAATTGAAGCTCCTGGCCTGTTAATGTCAAAAGAACGAGCAATCAACATGCTGGCAGGCTTGTCTACTTTGTGGACAGGAGTGGGAATCACGGTTTCCAGAGTATCGATAAGGACATCGATATTAATATTCTGCTGAGCCGAGATCGGGATGATAGGGGCATTTTCTGCGACTGTGCCTTTAACAAATTCTTTTATCTGGCGATAGTTCTCGAGAAGGCGTTCTCTGGATACAAGGTCAATTTTATTTTGCACTATAACAATATTCTTAATTCCTATAATATCCAGTGCCATAAGGTGTTCTTTTGTCTGGGGCTGCGGGCAGTCTTCATTTGCTGCAATTACTAGTACTGCCCCATCCATAATAGCAGCACCTGAGAGCATAGTAGCCATAAGGGTTTCGTGTCCAGGAGCATCTACAAAGGACACTGTCCTGTGTTCTTCCGTCTTTTCTCCACAGTTAGGGCAGGTCTTTTCTACAGTATAACATTGGGGAGAAGGGCATTTGGGACATTTTCTGAATAGGGAGTCTGCATACCCCAGTCTGATAGAAATCCCTCTTTTTACTTCCTCACTATGTGTATCTGTCCAAAAGCCTGATAAGGCTTTAACAAGTGTGGTTTTTCCATGGTCGACATGTCCTACCATGCCGATATTAACGCAAGGCTGACTCAAGTTGTAATTTCCTCCAGTAAAGTGAAGTGATCCGATATAAGACAGGTCTATTATCCTAAACCTGAACCATAAAATTTGGAATTACTTTTTCCAGTAGATCCGCAGATTCCAACCCTTAACTCATCTGGTCTGTAATTCAAAATGCAATTATGAATTAAAGCGGGTCTTGGGGAACGAAAATATTCCTCAGCCCAGTCCATAGTCTGGATTTCCTGAATTGGGAGTCTGGGTAAATTCTATTATTGTGTTTTCGTATCACGATTTAAAGCTTGCAGATTCAGGTGATACTTTTAAAGTTTACGGTATCCTGCATAGTTAATATCTACTAATGCCGGAAAGCCTTAATAAATTTATGTGACGATAGCGTCAAGCTTCTCTAGTTCGAGGGCGCGCCTGATCTCAAAGGCCAGTCTTCTTCCTGTACTCATTGGTCTTCTCCAGAGAGAGTTGCCGTAAGAATGACCTACTGACATATGAACATTGGTCCCGCCGCCTACTCTTGGTGCCACATCATAAATATAGAAGTTAAGATCCTTATCAACGCAGGTCTGCAGGCAGAAAGGTCCTATAATTCCGGGAGAATAATATTCCTGTGTAGCTTTTACATATTTTTCTCCCATCTGGAAGACTTTCTCAAGAAGAGACTCGCGCAGTGTTGCAGAGTTATGTCCGCATACCGTGTATTCAGGAGTTAACTGGCTTTCGGCCAGGGATATTTGCTGCGGGGCAGGAAGTCTTACGTGCCCATCAAGGCTGGTCTCAAAGCGCCAGTCAATCCCAAGGAGTTCCAGCTTACTCATTTTCGGCTCGATTGGGGAATAAAACATATCAAAGTTGAATACAGGACCTATGATATAGCGCTCTATCCTTGCATTCTCAAGGGCCTCACGTGTGATAACTCCCTGCTTAATTAGAGACTCGGATTTCTCCGTATATTCTCTGTAACTTGAAGCGGTAAAAAATCCCCGTTCGAGTTTTTTTACTGCATGCGGGAGCTTGACCATTACAAGCTCATTGATATCCTTTGGAGACTCGATTTTTTCCGGAAAAGGAAGTCCTGCTTTTTCCAGAATCCAGTAATAGCTCTGCTGCTCACTGCGTTCCTCGCTCCGGAGAAGGTTCCTGCTTCCCACAAGAGGCACTCTGAAGTTCTCTTCGATCTCATCTATACTGCAGTATGAAGTAAAGGATCTGTTCGGGACAAAAAGCACATTTTCATTAACCAGTTTCTGCTGGTTTTCGGGCAGGAGAATTTCATTGAACTTTTTGAAAACAATGGCCTCGTCAACAATCCCCCTCATTACTTTTCCAGAAAGGTCTCTCTGAGCCCTGAAGTATTCGCTGTATGTTTTTTCTCTGCCAGCCTGGCATACAGCAAGAGTCCTGAATTTCTCTTCAACTGCCCCGTCACAGATGTCGAGTCCTGAGTGAGAGCCTATAGTTCCGATTTTTATCTCATCAGCGTGGGTATAGTAGCCTTCAACGATTTCCTTAATTTCGTTCCTGTCAATCATATTTGATGTTCCTTGGTCTTGGAAATGATTCCTTTCAATGAAATGGTAATAGATATGGCTTTCAAACCTGCTACTCGATGAAGATTCCTCGAAACGCAGGTCTTGCGACTAGTTGCCAGGTATTATGAAGTAAAAATCCTGATAGGTTTTCCCCATTAACGGCTTTACCTATTAAATCCCTTTCTAATATAAGTAACCATTTATATAATGAAAGAAAACAAGAAAGCACTAAAGCCAGAAAAAGATAGGCCAGAACAAACATCTGAAACTTTTCCACTGGTTTCCAGTTTCTGAGTTTACTCCATTTTTGAAACTTTCCCGTTAGTTTCCAGTTTCTGAGTTTCCATAGTTTTTGACACTTTCTTAAACTAGTCGTGTCCGTAAGTTATTGACTATTTCAGAAAAAGCAAGTACAACCCCATCATTTGAGGAAAATATAGAGATATTCTTGTGCTTATGATTTTCAATAACTCACACACACTACCAAATTCCTTAACCAAATACAAATGAATGGAATACCTGTTTATGGTCAAAAATATGAATCATCGTAATTTTGAAACAAGCTTAAAAGAATATGAAAAGAGATAGTAATCATTACCCCCTGTTCAAAGGTAAGAATTACTGTAAATTTCTCCTTTCGATGTGGTGTGTTAGTTAATTAAAATACATTTCCATTATTTATTCATCACTTCTGCTTCTTTTCTTCTGCGAGAGTGACCTTCTTCCCACAAATATCGCATTTTCCTTCTTCAGTAATACAGGGCTGCTTGGGAGCTTCTCCTCCACAAATTCCACATTTTACCATATCATTTCACCTCTTTTATTCCAATCCCGGACCTTTCGCCCATTATTAATATATTAGTAATTGATTTATATTTAATCGGCATAAAAATATACAAAATGCATTTCAGTGACCGGATAAATATATCTCGGAATAACCTTTGACTTGACTTTCACAGATATACCAAGAATGAATTGTTAGATAACGAAAGTCGTAGTGTCTAATGAAAATAAATCCAAAATTGTCTAAAATTAGTAGCTACGATACTGGTATGTAAATATAATCCCAAAATTGTATGAAGTTTACGGGCTCGATGCATAGCGAGTTTAAAAAACAAAAAATTATTGAATTTGGATAAAATCGCTATCAAACAGACTATTTTTCATCTACAACATTAACTGTGCAATCTAATGTTATCGTTTTTTCATGATCTTTGAAAGATGAGTTTGAACATTACCAGGGGATAATATCGTAAACCTCGAATATTGGATCGTCCTATAATAATAAAAAGTCTCAAAAATGGGTAGTGTCCGTGAGTTATTGATTAATTCTGGCTGATTAATTCTTATATTACGGACACAACTCCAATCATTATCAAGATTTGGGAACCTTTCCTCAGATCTTACGTTTTTCAGTAATTACCCCGACTCTTAAACCGAACTAAGGATAACAGGCGTAATAAAAGTCTCAATTATAGCTGCAACCAGAAGAAGAGGCAAGATCCAGTGGAAATAAAACGTAAGTCCCTCTTTAAATTCACTTTTTATCTGGGTAGATCTCCCTATAAGGGCAGAAAATACCTGGTACCCGAGCCGAAACCCTATTCCTGCAGAAAGGAAGACCATAGGCAATTCCAGTATCCCATGAGGGAGAAGACCAAGCAAAATAAAAAGCGGTCCTCTTTCCTGAGCTATAAGATAAACGATGACTCCCACAACATATCCATTAAAGGCGATAAAAAGTATCGGAAGAATTCCCAGAGCCAACCCGAGTACCAGAAAAAGCAGGCTTAAAAATGCATTATTAAGAAAAATTGTAAACATTATAAAAAGAGGGTTCATTGTCATAATTGACGAAAAACGGGAGCTAAAGCTTTCTCTGAGAGTCTCAGCCATAGAAGGGAAACTTGCAGCTGAATAATAGCCTACGACTAAAAATACAAAAAATATAAAGGCCATAAGAAGTGCATAAGGCCAGATAAATCGCAGATATCTAGACCCTTTTTTTGGATCTTTTCTGCTGTCACGCCAGGTTTCTGCTGCGCTGCTTCCGGGAAATAAATCTTTCTCTTCTGTAGCATATCCCCTGTTTTCTATCTCTCCTTCAGGAGTTCCTGTAGTCTGTATTCCTTCTTTTCTCTCCTCTGAATTATAATCGTCCTCTTTTTCCATACCTATCCCCACGTATTCTTAGCTTATTTTCCTGTTTCAAATACATATAACGCTTGACAAATATCTTTTTATCTCAAATTCCCATCATCATCCGGATAGTGTTCCGGGTTGCAGGAGAGAGACCAAGGATCAAAATGACCATTTTTATTAGTACTTTCAAGTTCAAGGAACGCTCATCATCCTCAAACTGAGTGTCAAGAACATAAAGAACCCCTACGAAGATAATAAGCTTTAATGGATACATAACCAATGCGGTGCCGGTCAAGTTAATAAGATAGGTGGGCACTACATGCTTTTCAAAGTATCCAAGATGATCTACTCCTATGTATGTCGAAGAAGCATCCATCAAGTGAGCCATCAGGATAGAAAGGTTCAGGGGATTGGTGAATATTGAAGACTTGAAATGACGGGCAATAAGATAAAAGATAAAGGTTAAACCTGTTCCTGCCACGATTACGAATACGGGAACGTAAGGATATACTATATTATCGAAATGGAGGAGGACAGCAAGATTTATGAAAAACAATGCGAGTCCGAAGCCTGCAAAGGTGAGATGAAAATCCTTTACAAGCCCTGCTTTCTGCATCCGGATTGAAATCCAGAGACAGCCTACGGTTATCGCAAAAACCAGGAAGTAAATATTGGGAGTTATGAGAAGATAGCTAAATGGCGGGTGGAAGATACCTGCAGGAGAATCTTCAATTACACGCAGGGAAGACCCTGCAAGTACGAAAGGCAGGACAGACGCAATAAATCGGGGAGTTATTTTTACCTCAAGCTTTTCGAGCAGCCTGAAAACCCCAAATATGCAAATACCCAATATTATTGCCCAGGTAATGGTGTTTACTGGATTATACCCTTCATCGCCTCTTATGGGGTCAAGATAATAGGTATTAATAAACTGTGAGACATTATCTATTGAAAAACTCATCTTATCACTCATTCAAAATGGCAATATCCTAATACAATCAATACTTAAAATGTATACGCCGAACTTACTTCCTTAGTCAAGAGGGTAGTATTCTTCTCCAGTGTGCGATCTTCGTTCTAATGTAAGATATTTCTTTCCGAAGGGTTCCACCCAATAAGCGTTAGCAATATTATATAAGCTTTAATGTATTACGGTATTTTTATAATTATTTATAATATTCTAGTGGTTAATTGTCATACATAATATATTGGTAAGAATCGAGAATTTATAACGATGTAAACATAAAGATTATTCTAATATAAACATGGAAATAGTCTTAAATAAGTTCTGAGTAAAGATTTATAAATTATGAGTTTTGAAATCTCGGCCCTCAAAGACACTTTAAATATGATCTCAGATTTCAAATATACTTGAAACAATGTATCAAACCTGAAAAATACCTGAAACAATATGTAAACCCCTAAAAACACTTATAAAAATATATAAAATCCTGAATACACTTGAAACAATATATCAAACCTGAAAAACACTTGAAACGATATCTTAAACCTGAAAATATTTCTAAACATTAATAAGATCTCTAACTTGAGACATATTCCAGACTAGAATTATAAATAATTAAGTTAAGAGTTAACGTAAATTATGAGTTGACGTAAGTTAAGAGTTAACGTAATTGAATGTACCTGATATGCCGCAGTCTGCTGATAATCTAAACTTATGACTTCGTACGTATATTCGAGTTTATAAAAGCCAATTTACAATCTATCATAATTGAATACTGATGCAGGTATGAAATTGACCATTAACAATAACAGCGCAAAATGGATGCAGCTCCCAAGAGATGTGCTTGTCGGGCATGGCGTGCTTGAGGAGATTGGAGATGTCTGCAGGGACCTGAAGATGAAAGGAAATGCGCTGATCGTGACCGGAAGTACTACAAAGAATATTGCAGGTAAGAGAGTCAGTAACCTCCTTGAGAGTGCAGGTTGTAGTGCGGAAATGGTTTTGACGTGCAAAGCTACTAAGGAAGAGGTCGAAAAGGTTATGGAAAAGGCTCTTGAGGTAGAGGCTAATTTTCTCCTCGGGGTTGGAAGCGGCAGGTCTATTGACCTTGCAAAACTTGCTTCGACCCGACTTGAACTTCCTTTTATTAGCGTGCCGACGGCAGCTTCCCACGATGGCATCGCATCTTCCCGTGCCTCAATTGTGGATAATGGGATAAGTACGTCTGCACAGGCCCAGGCTCCTATTGCCGTTATTGCAGATACGGAGATTATTTCAGCAGCCCCTTACCGCTTTCTTGCGGCTGGCTGTGGAGACATAATTTCTAATTATACGGCAGTACTGGACTGGGAACTTGCAAGCAGGCTCAGGAATGAATATTTTGGGGCATATGCTGCGGCTCTTTCCCGTATGGCTGCCCGGGTTATTATTGAGTGTGCGGATTCGATTAAGCCTGAGCACGAGACTTCGGCAAGGCTTGTAGTAAAGGCTCTTGTATCTAACGGAGTTGCGATGAGCATTGCAGGTTCTTCAAGACCCGCATCAGGCTCGGAACATATGTTCAGCCATGCCCTTGATAAGATAGCTCCAAAACCCGCGCTCCACGGAGAACAATGTGGAGTAGGGACGATTATGATGATGTACCTCCACGGAGGAAACTGGCAGGAAATCAGGGAAGCCTTAAAAAAGATAGGAGCTCCTGTAACTGCTGAAGAACTGGGTATAGAAGATAAATATATAATCGAAGCCCTGTTAAATGCACACAGCATTCGTCCAGAGCGTTATACAATTCTAGGTAGCGGCCTTAATCCTTCTGCTGCTGAGAAAGTTGCAAGAATCACAAAGGTCATAAATTAAAAAGTTATTCTTATTCAGTCTAAAGCCAAGAATGAACGCCTGTTCAAGATACCAGAGTTTAAGGTAGGTTTCAGTTCAGAAATCCAACAACCTATACCGGTTAAAAAATCCGGTTAATCTGGAGTCAATTTAATTTCCAATTAAAGAATTACTTAATTTCCAATTAAAGAATTACTTAATTTCCAATTAAAAAATTACTTAATTTCCAATTAAAAAATTACTTAATTTTCAATTAAAAAATTACTTAATTTCCAATTTAAAGAATTACTTAATTTCCAATTAAAGAATTATCTCAAATCAAACCTGATATTGAACTTCAAATTATTTTGGAATAGGCTCCATGTGGCCCCGAGAAATGGGGTACAGGCCCAAAAACAATTAAAAGGAAGAGTTATTATGACAGAAAGCGATACTAAAATAACACTTATCGGATCACGGCTTGCAAGGGAAGGACTGGAATTCATATTTAAAGGTGAGATGCCTGAATGTAAGAAATGCCGGCTGAAAAATACCTGTCTTAACCTTGAACCCGGACGCAGGTACAGAGTCGAAAAAATCCGGAACAAAGACATCCATGAATGTTTCCTGCATGATAGCGGCGTGCTTGCCGTAGATGTGAGCAAGGCGCCTATTCTGACTACGTTGGAGTCAAGAAAAGCAGTCGACGGGGCAAGAATTATGTATGAGCCTCCAAAATGTGGCAAGAGAGGATGTGAGATTTATGATATCTGTCACCCAGAGGGACTCTTAAAAGGCGATAAATGTAAAATTGTAGAGGTCCTTGAAAACCTTGATTCCAAGTGCGAAGCCAACTATTCACTGAAAAAGGTAAAACTGTCCTGGTGAATGTAAACAAACACATTTTAGTAATAGTAAGATTGATTATCAATTAATAAAAAAGGTAAGAAGCGGTGTTATAAGTGCCTGAACAAGAAATGAACCAGGTCCCCCCCTATGAATTTTATACCCAAAAGCGCTGGGAAAACTGGCTCGGACGGGCAAGAGAGAGCGGTTTCCAGATTAAGGAGTCGGAAGACGAAGCTGGAAAAGAAAGTGCAATATTCGTAAATATGGTTGATGATGTGATTCTGGCCTGCCTGAAAGTGGTTGCACGCTTTGATAAGGGTATGCTCTCCAGAGAAACAGCTCTGGAGATACTGGCTGAGATCCGGGACATTGTACTTTCCGATGTCGAGCCAATTTCTGAAGATATCAACCTTATGATCGACTCTGTCCAGACCTCTCTTATGGGGGCTCTTATCGCCTTCGAATGCTATGTTATGGGCGACTATGATGAAGGAACCGATATTGCAGAGCTTGTAAAATCAGCCATTGAGGCAGAATCCTCGGACGACCTTGAGCTTGCTCTTGACTATACTGCACAATGCGGTGCGCTCGTGCTGAAAGGAAATAGCTTGCCTGAAGAGGTTATGGCCGATCTTCCCTACGGCATTGTTGCAGAATGGCTTGACGGAATTGATTCCATCTCGGCTGCAATGGTAGGAAGCGACAGCTACAAGGAATTTGATGAAGAGGATGAAGAGGATATATAAACTATCCTAAACAAAGGATTCCGTTTCCAGTTTTTAGGAATGCGGAAGTCCTTTGAATATTTATAAAAAACAAACCTCGAAATAAAAAAAGTAACTTTCAAAATAAAAAAAGTAACTTTCAAAATAAAAACGTAAATCTTGAAATAAAAAAGTACTTTTTGAAATAAATATACTTAAAATACTCAATACTCTGCCCGAAAACTAATATTAGCTCAAAAATCAATTCAAAAAATTAAACGTTATTGATAAAAAGTGGTTAAAAAATTAAAATTTAAAGGTTACTTTCATTTCGAATTCCTGAGTTTCAGCTGACTTTTCCTGCCGCAACCTCATGTTTTTCGATTACTGTTTTGTATACTTCAAAAGTTTTTTCAGCTATGGTTTTCCAGTTATACCGCTTTTTAATAAGGTCGTAACCTTTCTCTCCCATTCGGTTGCGTCCAAGCCCTTCAAGGACATAATTAAGTCCCCAGGCGATAGAAGAGGGCTCTTTATGTGCAATAACGCCTGTTCTGAAATTTTCCACAAGGGCAACTGCGTCACTTGCAACTACAGGTTTCCTTGCGTCCCAGGCTTCAAGCACCACAATTCCAAAAGGCTCGTTCCGGCTGGGCACGCATACGAGGTCGCAGGCATTGAACCAGTCTATTACGGTATTATCCGGAGCGTACCCGAGGAAATTACAGGAATTTCCAATGCCAAGCCTATGAGCCTGATTTTCGCACTGAGAGCGCATTTCCCCCTCTCCTATAAGCACAAACTGTGCATTCCTTTTCTTCAGGACTCTAGCAGCAGCTTCCACCAGCAGGTCAGGTCCTTTCTGATAGGACATCCTTCCCGTGAAAAGCACTACTGGAAGACATGGATGGATACCATAGTGTCTTTTCACATCTCCGGGGTTGATCTGCCTTTTTATTTTTCCCACGTTTATGCCATTAGGAATTTCCCATAGCTTGTAATCGGGAATTTTGTAGATTTGCTTGATTTCTTCCTTCAATATGGTTGAGGTTATGATAATCTCCGAAGATTCATAGCCTCCAAGCCATTCTCTGTGTGATATTTCCTTTGCCTCCCACCAGTCTCCATGGCGGTTTCCGTTACGCCCCCATTCCGTACTGTGAAAGGTCAGTACAAAGGGCAGTCCAAACTGGGCTTTTATCCTGCAAAGCACATTTACAGGGTGCCAGTCGTGGCCATGTAGAACATCAAATTCTCCTGCACTTTCTCTCACCTCGAGGAATCGGCAGTACATACCATCACACATATGGTTCATCTGCTCAATGATTCCTCCATTTTGGTCACAGGCAATTTTGTGATAATAAACCCCATTTATTACCTCATCTTTGTTTTCATGGTCTCGTGTAAACAGGTGGACCTCATGCCCCTCTGCTGCAAGAGCATCAGATAGCTCGGACACGTGGGGTGAAATCCCTCCTACACGTATCGAATACAAACTTTCCCAGGCAAACATTCCTATTCGAATCTTTTTCATAAGCTCACTTATCCATTTTTATCAAAATGGGAGTTAAGGAGTAACAAAGAATGCAGGCTCCCCCTTGCCTTTCTAATAAGTAGATTTTTTAGTTTGCTGAATTCAGTCATATTACTAATTTCAAGTTTACTGATCTAGCTCGCCATAATTTTCTATAATTCTATGCCCCTTAAGCCTTCAACTGGCCGTATAAGCAAAAGGAGTATAACTTTAATTTTCGTGACATAAAGATAATTTTTGTATTAAGAATCTGGTTTTTTTATATTAGGACTTACGCAGTTAAAATGCCGAAAACTTGATATCTTTATAAATATACTTATGGCTTAGTGTTTCTCTAAAAACGTACGGAGTTATGGACATAAATCCACCTAAGTGTACCGACATTGACTACATTAATTTTCTCATTGCGGCTTCTAACGTTTTTAGCTGTACTGAAGCTGCTAGATGTTATCCAGACATAGCTAATGCTCCTTCTCATGATGCTTTTACTCGTTGCCTTCAAAGGCAACCTCCAGACACGGAAGCACTATGGGAGGAAGTAAAAAGTTATGTCAAGCTTAAGGGAGGATACCTAATTGTTGATGATTCAACATTAGATAAACCATACGCAGAAGAAATTGCTTTTGTTCGTCGTATGTGGAGTGGAAAACATCATCGTACTGTAAAGGGAATAGGCCTGGTTACCTTAGTTTGGACTGACGGTACAACCGTTATACCTATCGATTTTCGAATTTATAACATCGATGTAGACGACAAAACAAAGAATGACCATTTCCGTGATATGCTTGACAAGGCCGAAGAACGTGGTTTTAATCCCAAATTCGTTTTATTTGATACATGGTATGCAAGTGTGAAAAACCTTAAAGCCATTAGACAGAAAGAGTGGCATTTCCTTACAAGATTGAAAAATAATCGTTTGGTAAATCCTGACAACAAGGGAAATGTGCCACTTGAAACAGTAGATATTCCTCCAAAAGGACGTGTGGTTCACCTCAAAGCATATGGATTTGTAAAGGTGTTTAGGATAGTTTCAAAAAATGGAGACACGCAACACTGGGTTACAGATGTGCAAGAGATGGATGAAGCAAAACGTGAAGATTTGGCAAAGAAGTCATGGAAAATTGAGGAATATCATAGGGGAATAAAACAGTTCTGTGGTGTCGAAAAATGTCAGGCAAGAAAGGAAGAATCACAAAGAGCACATATAATGTTCTCATTAAGAGCTTTTCTTAGACTGGAATTACAAAGAATCAAAAGTGGAATATCCTGGTTTGAAAGTGCTATGAAAATTAGAAGAGTGGCAGTGACAGAATACTTAAGGAATCCCCAATACACGTTAAATTAATTCAAATATTTGAAAGTTTGGAAAAAACAATATGCTAGGAGCCAACTGCGTAACTCCTATATATTTTACTAACTTTATTCCTTTTTAATGGTAGATAAACATATCTGTAAATTTTTGTTACAATTTAATATAAAAATAAAAACAGTTTAATGGACTCATCTTTTTCAGTTTGTTTTACAAGCCTCATTCTCCATGCTTAAGTTCTTATCTCAAATAAGAGGCTGCCCTTTCCGGAGAAACCGTATTAATATAGGTTCCTGTACCGAGTTCAAAACCCGCATGAGCAGTAATCCTGGGGAGCAAACGGAGGTTCAGGTGATATTCAGGAGATTCGGAAAGCTGGTAAAACATATAATTAAAGGAAGGTTTTCCAAGAATTCGTCCATAACTTTTGAGAGTGGCTTTCAGAATATCCCCCAGAGCAAAAAGAAGTTTGTCACTACAATCACCAAGAAAACTGACATGTTTTTGGGGAAGGAACCACACTTCAAATGGTCCCATTGAGGAATAAGGAGTAAAGGCTATCCATTCGCTGTTTTTAGATATTAAACGTGGAGACGCCTTTTCCAGGTCATAAATGGCACAGTAAGGGCATTTCTCTATTTTTCTGATAACCTTCAATTCCCTTACTAGAGGAGAAGGACAAAACGGCAGGGCAAGAAGCTGGCTGTGAGAGTGGTTAATAGAAGCCCCTGCTTTTTCCCCGGAATTTTTAAACAGGGAAACGTAGCGTATATTTTCACGGGTTGCGTAATTACATGTACGGTCTCTATAGACCTGCATGAGTTCTGAAATTTCAGAATTAGAAAAGTCTTCAAGCCTTGTCCCATGCAAAGGTGTCTCTACGATAACTTCGTGAAACCCATACCCGGGTTCAGCCTGCAGCTCGTTTTCCTCCTGCTCTGGGGACTCAGGCACAGGTGAAAGGGCAGGATAAAGGTTAGGAAAGCAGCGGAAATCCCAGTCTCGTACCCTTTTTTCAGGGGTATCTGAATAGATTTTCCCATTTTTATAGACAGCAGTGGCAAGAGGGGTATTTTCCTCGGCTCCTCCGCAGAAAAAGCAGTTTTTAGAGCTGTGTTTCTCGCTGTTTTCGTCTGCGACTGCAAAATCCGAAGGCCTTTTAGCTCTTTCTTCGGCAATTATACAGTACTCGGAAAGAAAGTAATGCTTTCTGATTTCTGACATTTCAGGAAAACCTCACCATATTTCTTTTCGTTTTTCCTGATATTCATTTTTCCTGATATTCATTTTTCCTGATATTCATTTTTCCTGATATTCATTTTTCCTGATATTCATTTTTCCTGATATTCATTTTTCCTGATATTCATTTTTCCTGATATTCATTTTTCCTGATATTCATTTTTCCTGATATTCATTTTTCCTGATATTCATTTTTCCTGATATTCATTTTTCCTGATATTCATTTTTCCTGATATTCGTTTTCTCCTGATATTTTAACTTCTTTTTATCCTCTACCAGCAGTATTTTACTGTTTGCAGAACCGAGCCCCGCTTATCAGTTCATAATACTGTTCAGTAGGAGCTTTCCAGCCCATATCTTTTGCAAGGAGGAATGCTTCCCTGCAGAGGAGTTTATACTTTACCCTATCTTCTATGAAATTCCGTGTAAAATAACTGACTGCCAGGGCATAATCAAGGATTATTTCATAGTAGGAAAGACCGATATTGTCCACTACTATCACTCCTCCAAGCGCTTCTTTAAGGGACTCAATTGTCTTTATGGCATCACTGAAGCCGCATACCCGACTGACCACACTTGGGGTTCCTTCTTTTCCGGCTTCAAGCCCTGTGAGCAGGAAGGGATCATAACGCGAGGGAAAAATACCTGCACAGCAGCCTGCCATAAATTCCTCAACTTCCATACCCAACCCTCCATCCGAGCTTGAAAGAATCTGGGGGTATAAAAGTGCTGCAACCGAGCGTTTTCCCCTTACCATTTTCGAAAAATCCAGCCCCCTATCCTCAATCATCTGCTGGATTCTCAGTTCGTTTCCTACAAGCACTTCTTTTGGCAGGTTTACAGGAAATCCTGACGGAAGGTTTGTTTTTGACCCTTCAGCCGTAACAAGGAAACAGATTACCCTGATTTCCTCCTGCATATGCCCTTCGAGAATGTTATTTTTTATTATGTGCTCAAGCGCAACAAGGGAATCGAGAAGATCCGGATATCCTTTATTTTCCACCTCCAGACGAGAGATTGTGAAAATCGGGATTATCTTTTCGGGTTCGATCCTTTCCCCTCCATGGTACTTATACAGGTTTTCGGAAAGGAATTTTCTGATTCGTTTAAGGGAGCTTTCTTTAAGATCCCAGTCTATCTTGTCGGATTCTATGGTTATTCCGTTTCGGATCACAATTCCATTAATCCCATAAAAGAGCCTTGCTTCCTGTCGAGTCGATTCTCCTACTGCAGTAACCGTATCGGCATATGCAGCCAGCGCTTCAAGGGCGGCCAGGTTTTCAGGCACACCTGAAGGCCATGTGCTGTCATTATTCCTTCTTTTCTGGATAGTATTGTATCCTGCAGTCCTTCCAGGCAGAGTTGCGTGTAGAGTTGCAACAGTATTTACTGGAATTCCGAGTTTCTTAAGTCTAGCTGGCGCATAAAACACCCCAAATTCATGGCAGTGCAGAGAGACTCTTGGGCAGGGAATAGAACTATGAGTTGAAGCATGAGTTGAAGCTGCGTCGGGAATTTCGGAACTTTCCGAAGCTGTGCTTAGCAGGAGCCTGACAAGCTCTGAAACTGCATAGGACAGGCATAGGTAATGGGTATACTCAGGCCCGTTTGACATATTCTCGTATCTCAGGGAGTCAAGCCCAAGGTGCTCGTAGGCTTCAGATTTGATCCTACTTTCAAGGTTCATCTCATTTCCCTTATACATAGAGCGTATTTTTCCAAAATCAGAGGTTTGAAACTGCAAATAACCTATCTTCGTTCTCCCCACGAACTTGGATCCTGTAAACACCTTGATACCTGAGTTTTCAAGGGATTCAAGGCTTTTACGAAGTTCTTCGCCGGGGTTAAGGGAGTCAAATTCCTTCATCTCCGTAATTCGATTTAACCCCCGATTCCAGTCCGCGCCCCTGTGCGCATAATAAGGGCCCACAACAAGTATTTCTTTATCTTCTTTTGTATCCAATTGCCCCGAATCGAAAAGAGCAGCAAGGGTTTGTGCCTCTTCATGAATAACATTCCAGATCCCGCCCATTTTATTTGATTTAGGGCCTGCTTCTTCTCCGGCAATTATGACAAAATGCTTTCCCAAATTTAATCCCCCAGGGTCTTTTGTCATTCATTTATAGCCATTCAGTTATAGTTTATGTTTTAATTCACGTATAAGTATTAAAGTGTATCAATCAGAAGAGAAAGTTGTAAGGAATGTATTATGTGCGACTAGAAGATTGAAGTTTATGACTACGCCTGTTAAAAGAACTGGAGATAGATAAAGGTTAAAGAGAAAAAAGGAAAAATATAAAAAATGCGGGATCTGTTGAGAATATTGATAAAAAGCAGAACTCAGTATCAGTTTATTCTGATACTACGGAGTCGTTTATAAGCCTAAAATGTTGGCAGGTCTGAATGTTGGCAGGTCTGAATGTTGAGAAGCCTGAAATGTTGAGAAGCCTGAAATGTCGATGGGCCTGGATTTTTAATATGCTGGCGTTAATATAATATTTTCATTTTGTCAGCTTTTTGTTTTAATCCACGCCTGTTCTTCAGATCAGGGCCTGGTAGTAACCATTCTTCTTCACAACTTCGACCGGGAGAGAAAACAATTCCGAGAGGTTTGAGTCGGTCAGTATTTCCTGCTTTTTTCCATCCATGAAGATTTTTCCATTTCTGATGAGGATTACACGGTTAATTTCGGGAATGATATCTTCAAGGGCGTGAGTAACGAGAATAATGCTCTTTCCCGAGCCGGCAATTTTCCGGATAATTTCGCGGAAGCTGTGAAGGGCTTTGAGGTCAAGGCTATTTGTAGGCTCATCTAAAATAAGGGCTTCAGGGTCATGTACAAGGGCTCTTCCTATGAGTACCCTCCTGGCTTCTCCTGAAGAAAGTTCAGACATCATCCTGTCTTCAAGGTGGGAAATCTCAAGAAACTCAAGCACTTCCTTTGCTCTGGTTTCCATTTCAGGGGTAACTTCATGGTTATAGTAAATTCCTATGCTGCTGAAAAACCCTGAGAGTACGACATCCAGCACACTAACCTGACGGAAGTAGGTCTGCTGAAGGTCTCCTGAGACTATCCCGAGCAGTTTTCTTAGCTCAAAGACATTCCAGGTCCCTTTGCCCATGATATTCAGAATAAGCCCATCGGCTGCTGCAAGCGGGTGATATTCCTTTGTAAATGTCTTGATCAGGGAGGATTTTCCGGAACCATTAGGCCCGATAATTGCAACATGTTCTCCCTGCTCAATTGACAGGGACACCGAATCAAGGATTTTTCTCCCGCCTCTGACGACGGTTACATTTTTCATTTCCAGCAAGGAAGGAGAATCAGTCTTCCCTGAAAAGTCCACGTTTTGAGTCATTTTTACCATCTATCTGATAATCTGGATAAAAGTTTCATGAACGCTGCGAATCAAAATACCAACAGTTTTATATTTAACTCAAGTTTTTCGATGGATGTACCACCATACACTTTTAAATATAATTGTTTACAGTTTACAGCTAACTATTTTAAAATATCATAATAAGAAATACTAAACCTGAATAATACTAAACCTGAATAAATCTATGAGTACAACCATCTGAGTGCAATCATCTAAAGTACAATCATCTAAAGTACAATCATCTAAAGTACAATCATCTGAGTGCAATCATCTGAGTGCAATTATCTAAGTACAATCATCTAATAACTGTAACAAGTTCGCTTATATACTTACATCTATTTAATGTGTTTTCGTGTCCTAAATTATCTAAAAATTCTTAGTACGTATTTTCTAAAAATTATTAATCTCTATTTTAGTTTCTTGTTTTTGTTTCTTACGTATATATAATCTTATAATATAGTTTTCCTCTACCGGAAAATGGGGAGTTTTGGGAGGTTCTTTGTTGGAAGTCTACAATACTCGGGGTTCGTTCAGTTCTTATCTCTACGAGATACGTTTCATTATTCTTTTCTATGTAATCGGAGATTGGATCTCCACGGTTTGTGCCTTAAATCAGGGTACGGAATATAATCCTGTTCCGGCAATGATTCTGGAAAATTACGGGATATATCATCTTTTGCTTGTAAAAATAGGTTTTATTCTCCTGCTTTTTTATGCAGCTCCTTTGATAAAAACGTCGGGGGAAAAATGGTTTCTCACAAAACGTATTATAGAATCCGTTGGGGTCTTTGTAACAGCAAATAATCTTATGGTTGTCTGGTATGGGAATAGCCTTATACAGGCTATCGGGCTTGTCTGATTCAGTCATGCCTGCGTTACCTGCCTATTTTTTCCTTTTCTTATTACAAGGCTTACAGGCTGAACTGAATCTTTATTTCAGTCGGTTCCAGCTGATTCCAACCTATTACAATTAATTTTAGTTGATTCCAAATAATTTCAGTCAATTTCAACAAATTTTAACCAATCTCACTCGATTTCGACTGATTTAAGCTGATTTAAGCTGGTTTCAGCTGATTCCACCCTGTTTGATTTTCTCCCCGGGCATCCTTCTGGACATATCTTATTTTTCTTTCGCCCTGCACAATTTTTTCATTACCTGATTTTCGCATAAAGGAAACAGTCGTAATAATCTTCCCCTATGCGGTGGACTTTTTCCATTGTACCTTCTTTTTTGTACCCACATTTCTGAGCTACGCGCTCGCTTGCAAGGTTCCGGGTGTCCATAAGGATGATAATTCTATGTAAATCCAGTTGCTCAAACCCGATCTTTTCAAGCTGTTTTACAGCTTCGGTTGCAGTCCCTATTCTCTGATAATCTCTGTCAATGAAGTACCCAATTTCTCCTATCCAGGGTCTGTGCTGGTCGATCTTTATCCCGCAGGCTCCTACAAGTCTTCCGTAATAGAGAACGGAAAAATTGTACTCAAAGTTAGCCTTTCTTTTAGCTTCATTTAGACCCAGAAAATACCTTTCTTCTTCAAGTGTTTTTATAGGAAACTCAATGAATTCGAGATTTGTACGTGTAATTATGTCAAAGAAACATTTGGAATCAAAGAGTTCCTGAGGGCGAATTTTTACTTTGGGCATAAATATAAATTGAATTTCCTTATGAAAAATGTTTTCAGGCTCTATTTTTATTTATACTTTCTAATCATTTTAAAAATTTTTGAAAGTAATATCTAAGCAGAATCGACATGACTATGTCTAAATATAAATGAACTGTACATGTAAATAAAATGTAAATATATATAAATAAAATATAAGTACACCTCTTATTAAATAGAAAACTGTGGAACACAATATTATACCCAGGATGAGAGAGGAGCTATCCCTCAACGTTGATGAGAAAACAAAAGCCAGTTCGTCTCGCTTTTTTAAAGAAGAAATCCGCTGCTATGGAGTAAAGTCTGCGCTTGTGGGAAGAATTGCGAAAAATTACTATAATGAAATAAAGTCCGAAGACAAAAAAGAAATCTTTGACCTGTGTGAGGAACTTTTTCGGTCCGATTACTGCGAGGAAGCCTTTATTGCAGCCGATTGGGCTTACCTTATCAGAAATGATTACTCTGAGGACGACTTCTTTACCTTTGAGCACTGGATTGAAAACTACGTTAACAACTGGGCAAAGTGTGACACCCTCTGCAACCATGCAGTGGGCTCTTTTATAGAGAAATTCCCAGAGTATGTGGAAAAACTCAAGGTCTGGGCTCTGTCGGACAACAGGTGGGTAAGACGAGCGGCTGCAGTAACTCTGATCCTGCCTGCCCGAAAAGGCAATTTCCTTAACGAGGTTTTTGAAATCTCCGATCTCCTGC
This sequence comes from Methanosarcina barkeri MS, assembly GCF_000970025.1. Classification (GTDB taxonomy): domain Archaea; phylum Halobacteriota; class Methanosarcinia; order Methanosarcinales; family Methanosarcinaceae; genus Methanosarcina; species Methanosarcina barkeri. The sequence goes on along the minus strand of NZ_CP009528.1, from coordinate 3,487,954 downwards.
TCAAAGACGGAGATGATCTGGTCCAGAAAGGCTACGGCTGGATGCTCAAAGAAGCCAGCAAATCCCATAGGCAGGAAGTCTTCGAATACGTGATGAATAACAAAAAAGAGATGCCCAGAACCGCCCTCAGATATGCAATCGAGAAAATGCCACCAGATTTGAGAGCCAGAGCTATGGAAAAAAACTGGAAAAAATAAAGCTGAGTCCAAGAGAAATCATGGTAAATCATGGTAAATCATGGAAAACCATGGAAAATCATGGAAAATCATGGAAAATCATGGAAAATCATAAAAAATCATAAAAAATCATAGAAAATATTAGAAAATCAGGGACTAATCAAGGACGAATCCGAGACAAATCCACGGTAAGTCTAAAAAATTTTACAAAAATCACAAAATGTTATAGGAATCCAAAAATGAGAAAATATTAGAAAATTATAAGCGAAAAGTGATAGGTAGAAGGGAGTAAGGTCCTTTCCCTATACAATACCCCCATATTGTATCTTTGTCCCTTACTCCCCGGGTGTTCCCCTCTATTCCTGTATTTCTGCCTGCAACTCAATTCTGCAGGAGCTCATTCACACAATTTTGGTCTACGTTACAGTTAAAAGGATCTCTTCACAAGTATTTTGTTCTATTTACCCAGCCATGATACGAATTTAACACTTTTAACCGTTTTAATAATAACGCTCTTCCAAGCTCGATTTACTCTAAAAATTCTTTTAACTGTACATGGTTTTTAAGAGCCTTGAGTTTCATTTTTTGAGAAAAAATGTGAATGATCAGGGGGAATAGTAAGAAAACAGGCTGTTAAAAGTTTTATCTGATCATAAGAGGTATTCTCTGATTGATCTAATCAAAATGATTTTTACGCCTGGTTCTTAAACTCAAATCGAGGCGATTCTTCCCGCATCCGTTATAATATATCCATTTTCCCCATCGATTATATATCCCATTGCTTTCAGTTCCCGAAGATGGTTGTAAGTCATTCCTTTAGAAATTCCGGCAGTCGCCGCAATCTTGGTAACCGAAGAAACTCCGTTCTGGATCTCTTCAAGTATCAATTTCTTTGTTTCCGAGAGGTTAAAGCTCAACACCGGAAAATCAATCATGAAACTGTCTTCTTCGGTCACATACACAACTCTTTGTACCATATCGTTTCTTGCATACGCCCCAAAAAGCGCTCCAAAAGCTTGTGGCTTTCGTCCGCCAGACACATTTACAATTACCTGATTGCCACTGGCATGTTCCTGTTCAATCAATTCTGAAACGTCTTTTGCTACGCGCACAGTGTCATAAACAGACGTATACTTTTTCTCAACTTCGAGAGCATTTTTAAACGTTTTTTCGATCATTTCTTCAGACTGCACCTTCTTTTCAGGTGCCCCTTCCTCTGACAACAGTATAATTTTTGAAGGGGAAAGCCTGGTCACGCAGATGATTACAGGCTCAAGGGAATATATTGTAGAGATGAGTGTAAGCTTTGACATTAAATGCATTTATTGTTTGGGTGGAGTAGATGTTTTCCAATATATACCTCTATTTGATTCTTAATATTAAATCTTTATAATTATGACCCTATATAGAAATTTATATATTGAACCTTCGCTATAAAACTTTAAAGTTTATAATTCGTGGGTTTAATTTCAATTATACATGATTGTACTAGACAAAATCTCAAGTTTATTGTATTATTTTAAGAGGGTGTAATTTCTGTGATCGAAGCGATGAAAGAAATCGGTGAATATGTTATTGAAAAAATAAAAATTCAATTCACAAAAAGATTTTGCTGCGGGATTGATAATGATTGAAACTATTTGCAACATCGGGAAGACGATCCAGGACATTGAAGGTGAAAAAGATCTGATCGATTTATGGCAAAAAGAAGAAAATGGTGATTATGAATTAATTATTGATGTCAATATATGCGATGATTCTGTTTCTATAGATACAAGAGATTTTGAAAAACGAGTTTTCAGGGATGGACTGCTATATACACAGGGTAACTGGTTTGTTGGAGCCCTTGTCAAAAAAGATTCTTTAAAAGATAACAGAATCAAAGATTCATTAAAATTTATTGACGTTTCTCTTGAAAGGTTCAATGAAGTCAAACAATTACTAGATTCTAAAGTTAAAGAGTATGAAGGAGTAAATTTTGTTGTACTTTTCATGAAAAACAACCAAAAACCAATCGAAATCTCGAAACAGAAATTTCTGGATGAAATTGAAAAAAACGGATTGAGAAAAACATCCTCACCCGGAAATTGTCATATATGTGGTCAGCACACGGACACGCTGTATGATAGCATTACGTATAAATGCTATACTAATGACAAAGGAATTTTTTCAAATACAGATGGCCTTTCTTATGGCATCTGTAAATGTTGCATTCAACACATACTTTTCGGAAGGCAACACGTAGACACGTTTCTTAAGACCTGGTGGGGTGGAAGTGAAATTTTATTCCTGCCTCATGATTATAATGAAGAAGTCAAAATGATTTTTGAATTCTCCAATATAGGAGATGTAAAAGAAGGTCGAAATCTTCTTAGTAACCTTCGGGAAAACGAAGCTGAAGTCATGGAAGAGGTAGGAAAATGTGATACTGATGTTGATATTCTTTTCATTTCAGCTCCTGCGGGAAAATCTGAATGGAAAATAACCTACAACATAAGAGATGTAATGCCTTCAAGGTTCACAACCATCGCAGAACTTGAAAGAAAATACAAGACCAGATCCGGAAATCATCTAGCTATCTGGCAGGTGCTCTCTAATTTACTTGGGAATTCTTCAAAACCAGGTGAAATTTTCAACACGAATGAAGCTAAGAACTTCCTGAAAAATATATTCCATGGAAACAAAATAAACCGGAATCTTTTCTTTTCCCGAGCAATGGGAAAATACAAGCATGATTATTTTGCAGGATACAAATCGAACATCTTCACGATCCATCGGGTATATAATTTCCTTGTAGATTGTGGTTGTCTTGACAAAGGTTGGAATTTTGTTGAACAAGATGGTAGAGGTTACAGTATGGTAAAATATGAAAATGTTGAAGAGTTCTTTGAAATAAACAAAGAATTCTTTGATAGTGATGTGAAAAAAGCGTGGTTTTTGCTAGGTCGTCTTTATGGAAATATGGTATACGAATCTAAAAAATACAAGGGAGGAGACGACAAACAAAATACTGAGTCATACCTTGAAAAGAATTTCTTCTTCGGAAGGAAGTACGATTTCAAGACATTTGTTTACTTCACAAACCAATGTTCAGAACTGATGTACAAATATGGAGTGCAGAATAAAGGATATTTAAAAGACCTGATTTCTTCCTCAAAAGAGCTTATGGGAAGGGGTGATGAAAAATTATCCAGTGACGAAGCTAAATACATTTTTTTCTGGGGAATGCAGCAATGGATTGGGAAATCAAAAGATGATACTGCAGATGATGAAGGAGCTGATGAATAAATGGCTAACACAAGAGAATATTTGCTTATATGGGACAGCACTATGGCAAATCCGAACGGGGATATGCTCAATGATAACAAACCCAGACATGACGAAGTTACGGGTCAGCTTGAAGTTTCCGACGTTCGGATAAAGCGATTTATAAGGGACGAGTGGCAAGCAACTGGACACAATGTTCTTGTCCGCACAAAAAAAGATGATGCAGGAAAAGTAATGTCATGCACCAGTTTGATCAAAGAGATCGTGACTGACTCCGGTGTAAAAGAGAACGACCTGCCCGCCTACCTTCTGAGTGAATATATCGATGTTAGGCTGTTTGGTGCAGTAATCACCAAGCCCAAGTACGATATCACAGGTCCTCTGCAGGTCATGTGGAGCAAATCCGTCAATCCCGCAGAAATAAAATTCATGCAGGGCAATTCTGCTTATTCCAGCGGGGAAGGGAAAAGCCAGTCTACAATCTGGTCCAAATACATATCTCCCTATGCACTTTTCAAAACTTATGCCGTTTACAACGATAACACGGCAAAGAGGCAGGGAATAGAAGTTAGTGAAGAAGACCTCAATGAGTTCACTAAAGCTCTAATTAACGGACTTATCAATTATAGGAGTACATCAAAAAACCAGATGCCCAGGTTACTTATCGAGGTCGTATACAAAGAGCACAGGATTGATGGTGAACTCAATTATGTTGATGTTAATTTTGACACAGACAAAGAGGAGGTGCGCGATATTTCACAGGTCACCCTTGACCTTGAAAAACTTGCCAAATATTACGAAAATAAAAAAGATTCAATAGATACCATACGTATCTACTGGCACGGCAGTGTAAAAGTAGAAAATCTCCTGGATGATTTTGAGGTAATTGATATTTGATAACAGAGGCGCTCTTTAATGGATTGCTTGGTTTTTAGGGCAAAAAGTGAGTATGCTAAATTTAGAAAACCGTATACCACTACATCAGCTCTCACTTTTTTGTGTATCCACCCTCCAGCTGTAAAAGGACTTGTCGGAGCGGTAATGGGTATCGACAAAATAGATCTATATAAAGAAACCTCCAATTTGAAAATCGGCATCCAAGTTCTTTCTCCAGTTCGTAAAGATATGCAGACTCTGAAATTAGTGAGTATGAAAGCGGAAAGAGACCTGTTCAGTTTTCCAGTAAATGCCGAATTTCTAAGAGGTCCAGAGTACAGAATATTTGTTTCGTGGCTTCCAGATAAGCTCGATGAACTTGAGGAGAGGCTAAAAAAGCAAAAACCTGTATTTACGCCCTATCTGGGGGTAAGTGAATATATTGCAAAACTCAGTTATGAAACTCGATGCGATACAGAAATAATAAACGGTGCAAACAGCGTGGAGAGCATAATTCCCTCCCGTTTCATAAATATACAGCACTCTGATTACCACATATTTACAGACAATATTCCTGTTTGCAACAACGAAAAAAGAGAGTATACAGGTTATGAAAAAGTATTATTTGCTTTCAGAGAAGGTAAAGCCTGCTCATTAATTGGCAAGTTAAAAAGAGATATATACGGAATTGATGGAAATGCCGTTTTCTTCTTCGAATGATGGTTTTACTTTAAAGTCGCATCCACATCAGTTGCTAAAGGATCACCTGGAAGGAGTTACAATCATAGCAACTGATATTTATGCCTCTCAGAATAAAAACGGGGGAAAGCAAGATATTATAAGAAAAATCTGCATGGCACATGATTTTGGGAAGGCAACTTCCTTTTTTCAGGAATATCTTGCATATCATGAAGCGAAAGAAAAAGGAGAGTACAGGGGAAAAGATCAACACTTTGGGCCAAATAAGAATCATTCTCTTTTATCTGCCATTTTTGCATACTGGTGGCTTCCAGAAGAATACAAGCTTTTTGGTTACTTAATTGTAAAGCGCCATCATGGGAGTGTAAAAGATGCTCGGGATGAATTCAATCTAACAGATAATTATAATATAATTGAGGAGCAGATACGGGATATTAAGAAATATAGTCAGATTGAGCTCGAAAAGATTTATGATTTAGATCTAAATGATTTTTTTGAATTTATCAATGAGAGGGATATCAAAAAAATAAAAAAGCATTTTCGTAGCAGGTGGCAATTAAATAAGTTTTCAATAGAAGATACTTTAGATTTCAATTATGTTTATTCCCTCCTACTTACTGCAGACAAAATGCAGTTGATCTCCGAGTCCCCAAAGTTGCCGGCCCAAAAACCAAGCTGGTTTGTTGAAAAATATAAGGATCATATACGCTTCAATCTCTTATCTAAGAATGAGGCAATTGCAGATTCTCAAATATTCCAGATGAGAGACGAGATATTTGAGGAAATAAAAAAAGAACTTGCTCTTGTTGATTTGAATTCCGATTACTTTTTTTCGATCAATGTCCCAACGGGATCCGGGAAAACATTTCTTGCATATTATTCAGCCCTTTACCTAGCCGACAAACTTGAGAGACTTTATGGCAACGAATCACGAGTTATATATTCTCTTCCTTATATGAGTATAATCGATCAAAATTATGATGAATTACTAAACATCATAAAATTTAATCAAGGTAATGAAGAACCAAAGGATACAGAAATCCTAAAGCATCACTCTCTTTCTGAAATAAAATATGAATCTGATGAAAAAGAATACAAAAATTATGATGCCAGGTTTTGTTATGATAATTGGCAAAGCAAAATTATAACGACTACCTTCGTACAGTTGTTCAATACTGTTTTTAAGTTAGGAAATAATTCCATAGCACATCGTTTTCATCGTCTCACGAATTCAATCATTATTCTCGATGAAATACAGGCAGTAGATGAAAAATATTATCCCGTAATAAGGAAATTTTTTGAATTACTGGCAAGGAAATATAATACAAGGTTCATTTTTGTAACCGCAACGATGCCTTTTTTAGTAGGCACTCATGAGCTTGTACCTGGGAAGAAAACTTATTTTGAAAAGCTTAACAGAATAAAGATTTGCAACCACATTCATGAGGAAGAATCGCTGGATGAGTTCAAAAATATACTACTTGAAGACATCGAGGATCGGGAAGAAAAAAGTTTTTTGATTGTACTTAATACAATCAAGTCTTCAAAGGAAATATTTGAATTTCTTCAAGAAAATACTGGCAGAACCTGTCTATATCTTTCAACCGAAATATATCCAAAAGCAAGGCTTGAAAAGATCAATTTCATAAAAAATAGTCCTGAAAAATTAGTTGTTGTTTCGACACAGTTAATAGAAGCTGGTGTTGATATTGACCTTGATGTCGTTTACAGGGACTTTTCACCTCTCAGTTCGATAAACCAAACTGCAGGAAGAGCTAACAGAAATGGAGTTGGTCAGGAACCCGGTGAAGTTCATGTATATAGGCTAAAACATGAAAAAACAGATGCTTATTTTCATAATTATATATACCCGGTATTTTTGACCGATATAACTCTGGACATTCTTGAAAATAAAGAGGTAATCCAGGAAAAAGAGATCTATTTCTTGAATGAAACTTATGCGAAGAAGATAATTGAAAAGGTTAGTCATGATATCTCCAAAGAAATGCTCGAAGATGTGGAGAATTTCGATTTAAGAAAGCTAAGAGATTCTTTTGAGTTGATTAAAAAGGACTATGCCTTTAAAAGAGACATAATTATCGAAGCGGACCCAGAATGTTCTCAAATTATTGAAAAACTCAGGGATATCAAAAAGAAAGAAAAAGCGTCTAAGAACCCATGGGAATATAGTTTTGAAATCAAAAACCTGTTCCGTCAGTTGAATCAATATCGAATATCCATTAACGAAAAAACTTATTCGGAAATTCGTGACGATCTTCAGGAAATAAAAGGATTTGATGTTGAATATCTTCCAATGACCCGAGGTACCAGACAACTTTATTCAGAAGATAAGGGTATTATTTCAGACACACAAAGCATTGAAATTTTTTGAGGTGTTTTTTTGCATATAAATTACAGCTGCGTACAATATCCGGATGTTCGGCTCCATATGCGTGACGGTTCAAAACTCAGAGGTTTTTTTGCAAAAAAATACTCTTTTGAAGAGCTCATGCATAATCATGGAGAAAAAGGACCTATTTACAGGTACCCTTTAGTCCAGTACAAAGTCATTGATGGCATACCTACTCTTGTGGGATTGGGAGAAGGTGCAAACCTTATTCTGGATATTGGCATTTGTGAGGAGGAAATAAATATTGAGGGTACCCGGTTTTGTCTTGAAAGAGCAGAAATAAACACTGAATCCATTTTTTTTGGTGTCACCAAAGAGATTCAGGAATATGTTTTTAAAACTCCATGGTTTGCATTGAATCAAAAAAACATAGACAATTATAATGCTGCAGACGAAATAGAGAAAGACGAATTATTAACAAAAATTTTGATCGGAAACATACTGTCCATGGCTAAATACCTGGATTGCCGGATTGAAGATAAAATTAGAGTTAAGTTGGATGTCAAACCAATCAGAGTAAATTTCAAAGGTAAAAAAATGGCTGGTTTTAAAGGTGGGTTCAAATCCAATTTTAATCTCCCCGACTATTTCGGTCTTGGAAAATCCGTATCTCGCGGTTTTGGAACGGTGAAAAGATGCAGCTTGTAATCAACACCCGCGGTTCATTTCTAAAAAAGCAGAACAACTGCTTTTTTGTAAAAGTTGACGATAAGACCTTCGAGGTCTCTGAAAAGAAAGTTGACAGCATTTTGATTACAACTTCTGCAACAATAACAACCGATGCCATCAAATTTGCAGTCGAAAACAATATCGATATCGTTTTTCTGGACAATTTTGGCGATCCATTCGGGCGGGTCTGGCACTCAAAACTCGGGAGCACAACCTACATAAGAAGAAGGCAGCTTGAAATCTCAGACGAGCCCGAAGGGTTCAGGCTTGCAAAAGGCTGGATAGAGCAGAAGATTGACAGCCAGATCCTTTTTTTGAAAGACCTCAAAAAGAACAGGCCTGATCAGAAAGACGAACTTGACGACTACATTTCCGGAATGGAAGACATGAAATCCCAGCTTGAAGCACTTGAAGGAAAACTTGACGAGATGCGGGGAAAAATAATGGGCCTTGAGGGAATGGCTTCCAGGCACTATTTTGAGGCTTTGAGTTTTCTTTTGCCTGACAGGTGGAAATTCAATGGTCGAAGTCGAAACCCTGCAAAAGATGGGTTCAATTGCCTTTTGAATTATGGATATGGGGTTTTATATTCAAAAGTGGAAAAAGCATGCATTATAGCAGGGCTTGACCCTTATGTTGGTTTTAACCACACAGACGACTATAACAAGAAATCTTTTGTGTTTGACCTGATAGAAATGTACCGCATCCACATTGACAGGACAGTTTTCAACCTTTTTTCAAAAAAACAGGTTTCAGACAACTTTTTTGATGAAATTCCCAATGGCATGACTCTTAACAAAGAAGGTAAAGCCGTTCTTATCCAGGCTGTCAATGAAACTTTTGATAAAGAAATAAGCTACAGGGGAAGGAACATCAAAATTGGAAATACAATCCAGTTTGACTGCCACAGGATTGCAAATAACCTTATCGGGAAATGAAAGTTTCAATGCGATAAGACCGGCACTCAGTAACTTATTGATTCGAGAAAGTAGAAACTTATTGATTTGAGAAAGCCGGAAAGTGATTCGGTTGAAAATAAGAATGGAGGAGTTTGGGTTTGCTTGTCTGGGTAATATATGACATTACGGAGAACAGGGTTCGCCAGAAAGTAAGTGATCGCTGTAAGAGCTATGGGCTTTATAGAGTTCAGAAAAGTGTTTTTCTGGGAGACTTAAATACGAATGACAGAGACTCTCTGGGTCTTGAATGTGAAGAACTGATTGACATTGAACGTGATTCTGTGTATATTTTTCCAATGGATGAGCAGTCATTCAAGAAAGTCCAGCTGCTCGGCCAGGCTTTTGATAAAGAGCTTGTCAGTGATGAAGTGATTACCAAATTCTTCTGAGTTTTGAGGTAAGAAGTATGACGAATTTTGCTCTCAAAGAAGGTAGCTCTTCTGAGTGTGCGGGAAGTGATCAGCGGGTTGAAACCGGTTGTAAAAAAAATATAGCTCCTGAAAATGATTCCGAGAATGAAGAAGAGACATACATTGAACCTGAGTCTGAAAACGATTCTGAATCAATAATCCGAATTTCAGATGTGCTTGAATACCTTTTTTGCTCTCGCTTTATCTACTATATGTACTGTCTCGACATTTCCCAGCATGAAGAGAAAAGGTTCAAGGTTATTAAAGGCCGCGAGGTCCATGAAACAAGGAAACTAACCAACAGGGATTACGTGAGGAAGAAACTTAACTGTATAAGGAAAGAGAGAGACGTATTCATTGCTTCAAAACAGCATCATATAAAGGGAATAGTAGATGAAGTACTTTTTCTTGAAGACGGGACTGCTGCTCCTCTTGAATATAAATTTGCTGAGTATAAAGACAAGATTTTTAAAACCTATAAGTTTCAGCTGGTTTTGCAGGCTCTTTTGATCCGGGAAAACTATAATATTGAAGTAAACCGTGCTTATATCTGTTTCACCAGAAGCAACAGTCTGGTTAAAGAAATGAAAATTACTACTTCTGATTTCAAAAAAGCTGAGAAAATTATTGGGGAAATACTCGATATCGTTCAAAAAGGCTTATATCCCAAAACTACCAAATCATCTAGAAAATGCGTAGATTGCTGTTACAGGAATATCTGCGTATGAAGAGATTTTTCTTGTATTTATAAAGGGTTTGATAATTTTCCAGCAAGAATTTTAGCCCCAAAAAAGGGCTCATTTCAGGGCTTTTCTAGCCAAATAACGGAAAATTTTGCCCTATTCGTGAGCAAGATCCACTAAAACAAGGATTGAAACCAAATTTCCCACTTGAAATCGCTCTACTAAATGAGATTCGTGAGCAAGATCCACTAAAACAAGGATTGAAACATAAAGGCTCTTATAGACTCTGGTAAAGACCACTTAATTCGTGAGCAAGATCCACTAAAACAAGGATTGAAACCCTGATTCGTAGGCATTACTGCCTGTATGATTTATTATTCGTGAGCAAGATCCACTAAAACAAGGATTGAAACAAATCTATTGGAGGCATATTAAGCCTCCGTTCCTGCTATTCGTGAGCAAGATCCACTAAAACAAGGATTGAAACTGGTTTTACATAGGTTTTCTTGGAATGTCATTTACTGTATTCGTGAGCAAGATCCACTAAAACAAGGATTGAAACCCGACATCGGCCATAGATACGCCTAACTGTTCCGCGATTCGTGAGCAAGATCCACTAAAACAAGGATTGAAACATATTGTCGTTTTTAAGTCCGCATGGCGTATAAATTCGTGAGCAAGATCCACTAAAACAAGGATTGAAACTTATAAAGGGGTCTCTAACTCCGGAGTATGTGTTACATTCGTGAGCAAGATCCACTAAAACAAGGATTGAAACATATTGAAGCTTAGAACGGGTAGAATAAAAAGAATTCGTGAGCAAGATCCACTAAAACAAGGATTGAAACAAAATGTTCCACCCATCATCAATACTTTGCCACCAGATTCGTGAGCAAGATCCACTAAAACAAGGATTGAAACTTGTATGACTGGTGAGATGAGCAGAAAGAGTTATTATTCGTGAGCAAGATCCACTAAAACAAGGATTGAAACTAATTCAGGTCGATTTTCCAGCTAGGGTTGACGCTTATTCGTGAGCAAGATCCACTAAAACAAGGATTGAAACTTTCTCCGTCGTCTTCGGATGATATTGTATATGATAATTCGTGAGCAAGATCCACTAAAACAAGGATTGAAACTTTATTTCCCAGAGTGAACCGCCTTTAGGGTCTGCATTCGTGAGCAAGATCCACTAAAACAAGGATTGAAACATCTAGTCATGGACCCAAAAAAAAGAGGGTTAGAATTCGTGAGCAAGATCCACTAAAACAAGGATTGAAACTTCTATCGACATTTAAGCGACCAATACCTTTTTTATTCGTGAGCAAGATCCACTAAAACAAGGATTGAAACAACTTTACAATATTCGTCAATCTTGTTTGTACAAGATTCGTGAGCAAGATCCACTAAAACAAGGATTGAAACTACCACTTGTTAAACCCCACACAACTACTCTAGGATATTCGTGAGCAAGATCCACTAAAACAAGGATTGAAACATTTCACCAGGATAATCCTGTCCTGCTATATATATTCGTGAGCAAGATCCACTAAAACAAGGATTGAAACTATTCTTCTTCATTAAGTCCTAAACTTTTCATATTCGTGAGCAAGATCCACTAAAACAAGGATTGAAACTCAATATCTGTACATGCATATTCAACTCCGTGTACAATTCGTGAGCAAGATCCACTAAAACAAGGATTGAAACATATGTTCAATCCACTCAGCATAACGATCTAAAAAATATTCGTGAGCAAGATCCACTAAAACAAGGATTGAAACTGATAATTCAACTGAAATTGTTCCAGCAGAGTCTGATTCGTGAGCAAGATCCACTAAAACAAGGATTGAAACTAGATGGATCTGCAATCCATGATTCGGTATAACCTAATACAAAATTCGTGAGCAAGATCCACTAAAACAAGGATTGAAACAGGATTGATATCTTAGAAGATAGATGCATTATTTATTCGTGAGCAAGATCCACTAAAACAAGGATTGAAACATGAGTTTTTCTTCATTCAAAGCTTTGTTGTCGACCATTCGTGAGCAAGATCCACTAAAACAAGGATTGAAACATCAAGCATATCCACCACTGAAAGGATTTAAAGTAACAATTCGTGAGCAAGATCCACTAAAACAAGGATTGAAACATCATTATCTTCGTTTTTTGATTTTAATAAAAATCCAATTCGTGAGCAAGATCCACTAAAACAAGGATTGAAACTCTGTTAAAGATGTTCTTGATTTAGCAGTTGGTAGATTCGTGAGCAAGATCCACTAAAACAAGGATTGAAACATAACTAATAATGAATTTCCTGGTATAATCCAAACATTCGTGAGCAAGATCCACTAAAACAAGGATTGAAACCCATCACGTATACTCCATTGATTATTCCAGGTATTCGTGAGCAAGATCCACTAAAACAAGGATTGAAACACAATAAATGGATTGACTAATATAAGTGATTATATTCGTGAGCAAGATCCACTAAAACAAGGATTGAAACAATCACCTACTCGATACAATAATATTGTATTTTCGGATTCGTGAGCAAGATCCACTAAAACAAGGATTGAAACACGGTTTGTTGTAACAAACTGATCATTAGATCAAAATTCGTGAGCAAGATCCACTAAAACAAGGATTGAAACTGGACCATCGTATTCGAGAGATATCCAGCATATTTATTCGTGAGCAAGATCCACTAAAACAAGGATTGAAACATATCTCTGATTGATGAAATGCGTTCTGAATTGAAAATTCGTGAGCAAGATCCACTAAAACAAGGATTGAAACTTTCTCCACAAAAATATTAAAGTAAAATATACAACAATTCGTGAGCAAGATCCACTAAAACAAGGATTGAAACTTCTGATTACGTATCATAGTCTGAAGATTCGCTACAATTCGTGAGCAAGATCCACTAAAACAAGGATTGAAACTTCAATTAAAAATATAGTTGGTGGTGTAATTGATTATTCGTGAGCAAGATCCACTAAAACAAGGATTGAAACCTCTAGGGGCGGCCTGTGCTGTGGACCCTGACTTTTATTCGTGAGCAAGATCCACTAAAACAAGGATTGAAACGTGTTGTATTCTGCATTCATCGTTTTTGTGATGGATTCGTGAGCAAGATCCACTAAAACAAGGATTGAAACAGCTGAAATTCGACAAAGAAACCCCACACATTGGCTCATTCGTGAGCAAGATCCACTAAAACAAGGATTGAAACTGCACACCTCTTGTTAATTTCTGCAATAATTTTATCAATTCGTGAGCAAGATCCACTAAAACAAGGATTGAAACTTATCATCATGATTTATCAATCATCAAACCAAGTTATTCGTGAGCAAGATCCACTAAAACAAGGATTGAAACATTCTCAGCCTAAACACTGTTTCCAGTTGGCCTGATTCGTGAGCAAGATCCACTAAAACAAGGATTGAAACTTAGAAGTTGATGTGTCTGCCTCTATACTTGATAATATTCGTGAGCAAGATCCACTAAAACAAGGATTGAAACTTTGAATTTATCCACGTTACACCTCCGTTGTCTCTATTCGTGAGCAAGATCCACTAAAACAAGGATTGAAACCGGCTTCATTTTCTCCCCCTTCAAACACACAATCAAAAATTCGTGAGCAAGATCCACTAAAACAAGGATTGAAACACATCTTACGATGTTCTTCGATTTGATTAATTTCAAGATTCGTGAGCAAGATCCACTAAAACAAGGATTGAAACCCGCTTGACTAAAATCGGTATTTGCGAGCGTGCCTGTTATTCGTGAGCAAGATCCACTAAAACAAGGATTGAAACTATATACCCCATCCCTGAACACTGGGGCCGCCTGAAGATTCGTGAGCAAGATCCACTAAAACAAGGATTGAAACTCCATGAACAACCTATTTGAAACTTCCTGCATAGCAATTCGTGAGCAAGATCCACTAAAACAAGGATTGAAACTCACTGGGTTTCTATATAGCAAAGGAATAAAGATCATTCGTGAGCAAGATCCACTAAAACAAGGATTGAAACTTGTTCCTGAATACAATCCATTTTCGAATTGTGCCGATTCGTGAGCAAGATCCACTAAAACAAGGATTGAAACAAAAATTGAAGCATTTTGAAGATGTTGTCGAAACTATATTCGTGAGCAAGATCCACTAAAACAAGGATTGAAACTAACACCCAATTGTCTCGCGACTCTAGATAGGGCAGAAATTCGTGAGCAAGATCCACTAAAACAAGGATTGAAACGAAATGGACGGTGTAACAGTTACCAGAGATTCGATGGATTCGTGAGCAAGATCCACTAAAACAAGGATTGAAACAATACTTATCTGGGTTGCCGCAAAAAAAAACGGTTTGATTCGTGAGCAAGATCCACTAAAACAAGGATTGAAACTAAAAAAGACCCGTATAAAATTGTTTAAGTCTAACTATTCGTGAGCAAGATCCACTAAAACAAGGATTGAAACAACAGTGTGGCAACCAGTAAAGCATATGGAAAAAAGATTCGTGAGCAAGATCCACTAAAACAAGGATTGAAACTTAACACATCTATATTTTTCACTTCGACTTTAAAAAATTCGTGAGCAAGATCCACTAAAACAAGGATTGAAACAGAGATCTTGGTTTTGATGGGCTAAGTTGGGGGATGATTCGTGAGCAAGATCCACTAAAACAAGGATTGAAACTATTCTCCAAACAAATTTTAACTCACAATCCTCTGATTCGTGAGCAAGATCCACTAAAACAAGGATTGAAACTTCCCCATTTTCGATGGTTATTAAGTCTCTCGATAGTATTCGTGAGCAAGATCCACTAAAACAAGGATTGAAACACATAGCCGGGAGGTAATCACCAAATTTCGTGAAATATTCGTGAGCAAGATCCACTAAAACAAGGATTGAAACTTCATCACACCAACGGCTTGCGTTCCAGTATCAAATTCGTGAGCAAGATCCACTAAAACAAGGATTGAAACCCGTCGCAGGTTTTACTATCATTTTCCTCCTGCAGTTATTCGTGAGCAAGATCCACTAAAACAAGGATTGAAACTAGAGCCTTGGGTATGCAGTAACGAGCATTGCCAGAAAATTCGTGAGCAAGATCCACTAAAACAAGGATTGAAACTTAAACACGCCCGGTTGTTTTCAATTGATAAACGAAATTCGTGAGCAAGATCCACTAAAACAAGGATTGAAACTCTTTGAATAGATCTGCAAGTCCACCAATCTGTTGATTCGTGAGCAAGATCCACTAAAACAAGGATTGAAACATAACCAATATTGAAACAAATACCAAAATAATAAACGATTCGTGAGCAAGATCCACTAAAACAAGGATTGAAACATATTACCTCCGAGTCTTCTTTGGTGCTATTGGGTAATTCGTGAGCAAGATCCACTAAAACAAGGATTGAAACTGTGTCTTGAAGAAATTGCAGGCACGGTAAAACCTGGCATTCGTGAGCAAGATCCACTAAAACAAGGATTGAAACCCAGGGAATACCTGTATGATTTTTTGGATTAACACAATTCGTGAGCAAGATCCACTAAAACAAGGATTGAAACGTCACAGGAACTTTGCCGGTGCTCTGATTCTGTTTATTCGTGAGCAAGATCCACTAAAACAAGGATTGAAACTAGTGTCGTGACCGGTACGCTTCCCTTTGATATCAATTCGTGAGCAAGATCCACTAAAACAAGGATTGAAACTATAAAACCGGACTGCTCAAAAGTACTGGTAAAGATTCGTGAGCAAGATCCACTAAAACAAGGATTGAAACTTGTGTTATCTCCGTGTAAATTCTCTTTCCGTGATACTTACAATTCGTGAGCAAGATCCACTAAAACAAGGATTGAAACCTACAATATTACAACAAATAAATAAAAACAATAAATTCGTGAGCAAGATCCACTAAAACAAGGATTGAAACTTCGTATAATAAGTTGAGGTCTCTCAAGTTTCATCGTATTCGTGAGCAAGATCCACTAAAACAAGGATTGAAACCTGTCTGGATGGGACGTACTGGCTGAGAATTGGGAGAATTCGTGAGCAAGATCCACTAAAACAAGGATTGAAACTTTGAGTTTTCTTGCCTTCTCTCATGGCTTTTAGAAGGATTCGTGAGCAAGATCCACTAAAACAAGGATTGAAACCACCATTTCCTTTTCAATAATTTCAACTTCTCCGTATTCGTGAGCAAGATCCACTAAAACAAGGATTGAAACTGTGGTCGTATATGTCTATAGCTTCTGTTCTTGAAATTCGTGAGCAAGATCCACTAAAACAAGGATTGAAACAATGACTGCACAAGCTCCACAGATCCAAGAATCTTATTCGTGAGCAAGATCCACTAAAACAAGGATTGAAACTTGACAGTTTCATGTTTTTTCTCCATTTTCATCATATTCGTGAGCAAGATCCACTAAAACAAGGATTGAAACTTCAGAATACCCTCATAACATCCATGTCCCTTTTGTTTATTCGTGAGCAAGATCCACTAAAACAAGGATTGAAACATGATGGTTTGTATTGTCCAGGTGTCGTCGGTGACGATTCGTGAGCAAGATCCACTAAAACAAGGATTGAAACATTATAGGTACTGTGAAATTAGGCGTGTACCTATCACAATTCGTGAGCAAGATCCACTAAAACAAGGATTGAAACACAAACTTTGTGATATTAATGCAAAGATTACTGAAAAAGATTCGTGAGCAAGATCCACTAAAACAAGGATTGAAACAATAGCTGTACCTGTTTAGGGCCTGTTAAACGCTGCCTATTCGTGAGCAAGATCCACTAAAACAAGGATTGAAACTATTTCATAGTGTTCCCTGCCTTCCTACATGGAAATTATTCGTGAGCAAGATCCACTAAAACAAGGATTGAAACAATAAAATATATTCTTCTTCAGAGTATATTTTTGTTATTCGTGAGCAAGATCCACTAAAACAAGGATTGAAACTTTTATTGTGTATTATATATTACGCATGATACATTAATTCGTGAGCAAGATCCACTAAAACAAGGATTGAAACATGATTACAGCGGATTTTGAGATCTCTTCTATAAAGAATTCGTGAGCAAGATCCACTAAAACAAGGATTGAAACTGCATTTGATACATCACATTGGAGCGCAGGTGGACCAGATTCGTGAGCAAGATCCACTAAAACAAGGATTGAAACAACGGTTCAGCCATGTAATTCAGCTCCAAAAATTAAAAATTCGTGAGCAAGATCCACTAAAACAAGGATTGAAACATAATGTCTCTCGAATCTGAATTAGATCATCTTATGATTCGTGAGCAAGATCCACTAAAACAAGGATTGAAACAACGGTTCAGCCATGTAATTCAGCTCCAAAAATTAAAAATTCGTGAGCAAGATCCACTAAAACAAGGATTGAAACATAATGTCTCTCGAATCTGAATTAGATCATCTTATGATTCGTGAGCAAGATCCACTAAAACAAGGATTGAAACATTTCTGAATGTCTTCAGGAGTGCCCCAACAAGGCCGCTGTATTCGTGAGCAAGATCCACTAAAACAAGGATTGAAACTGGTAGCGGAGCGTGGATATATCTATAAAAAGGTATTCGTGAGCAAGATCCACTAAAACAAGGATTGAAACAGTGTTAATTGTTTCACGAAGTGCTCTTTTGCAAAAATTCGTGAGCAAGATCCACTAAAACAAGGATTGAAACAAGATTAGATATACATTTGGATTTCCTGGGATTGCATTCGTGAGCAAGATCCACTAAAACAAGGATTGAAACCACCCTCCCCTTAAAAATTTGATAGAATTTTATAAAAAATTCGTGAGCAAGATCCACTAAAACAAGGATTGAAACCATCGGTGAGTACATCAATGATATTGTTTAACTGATTCGTGAGCAAGATCCACTAAAACAAGGATTGAAACACCAAAGTTCCAGAATGCGCCTTTTTTCATCTCCAGATTCGTGAGCAAGATCCACTAAAACAAGGATTGAAACATACATGACTGCAAATGTAACTACTGTTCAATTATTCGTGAGCAAGATCCACTAAAACAAGGATTGAAACAAATAATGCGTATCGTAAGCCCGAGCGACCTTTTTATTCGTGAGCAAGATCCACTAAAACAAGGATTGAAACAAATCAATATCAATCAATTGCATTATCACATATTATTCGTGAGCAAGATCCACTAAAACAAGGATTGAAACCTAAGTAATGAATAAAACAAAAAAACGAAACTGATATTCGTGAGCAAGATCCACTAAAACAAGGATTGAAACGAGACCAGGATGCAGACTTTCCCAACACCGGCCCTAATTCGTGAGCAAGATCCACTAAAACAAGGATTGAAACATATTCTCTAAAGGGATGTCGATTCTACGTCTAGGCATTCGTGAGCAAGATCCACTAAAACAAGGATTGAAACCTGACACTGTCACGGCTGCCCTATGGCAAGGCAGATTCGTGAGCAAGATCCACTAAAACAAGGATTGAAACATAGATCTTTATATTCAACGCAAAATTCTAGATTATGAATTCGTGAGCAAGATCCACTAAAACAAGGATTGAAACTTATAATAAAGAACGTATGGGCACGAGTCTATTATATTCGTGAGCAAGATCCACTAAAACAAGGATTGAAACAATACTAATTTTTTCTGTCCGTTTGAGGCAGATACTATTCGTGAGCAAGATCCACTAAAACAAGGATTGAAACCCTGAAGGAGTCAAACCGAAAGCTGTACCCTCTGAGATTCGTGAGCAAGATCCACTAAAACAAGGATTGAAACAAAATTAGAGGAGTCTGTTTTATAATGAATATCAGATATTCGTGAGCAAGATCCACTAAAACAAGGATTGAAACACCAAAATTACCAAATAACACAAAAAAGTAATCGGGCGACAAAATTCGTGAGCAAGATCCACTAAAACAAGGATTGAAACTAAAAGAACCAAGGTGCTTCTCACTAAAGTCTCGAACTCGGTATTAATTCCCGGACACTAAAGTGTATATCATTTCTCTAGCCGCTAGCCGTTTGGCCCTCTGCTTTTTTCCTGCCTGTCCGGTGCTGGTTGAGGAGCCAAAGGTGCAGGTACAGGTGAAAATAGGTTTGCAGGTAGGCCCTTCCGCCTTAAACGAATAAGCCGGTAAGGGAAGTTTCTTTGCCTGACAATATTCCTGCAAGGCAAAAATAGGGTCTTTTGACATGTTAATCGTCACTTCTTCATTACTGGCCGGCAAATCTATTATCTTGGTCTTCAAGTCTGGAACTGGTAAGCCCAGGACAGCAGCTAGCAGGTCTACGGATGCCCGCTGAGTCGCTCCTTTCTTTGTCAAGTCCTCGTATACGGCAGACCGGTACTCTATATTATTTACTCTGATAGCGCTCTGGGCAGCGAATACCGGTAAGTTACCACGAATCGTGTTGGTCACTTTGTATACTGGCATCTGCCAGCCCGGTATATGCTGTGCGATATTGAAGATCGAGACTGCCTTGTGAGGTGCAGTTGCAATTTCCTCCAGCAATGCTCTTTTAAGCTCAGTCCATCTTTTGCCATCAGGAGCTTGCAATAGTACTAGCTCAGCACAGATGATCGGCAGCTTGCCAAGGCGTCTCCGGAATGCATCGTAGTAGGCCTCAGGACAGTCATCCTCTTTGCGGATAAGGAGTTTGGTGATGCGTTCGAAGTCTGTATCGCTCGTACTATCTATCCGATTTCTCAGGATGGCAGATTCAGCTTTTCTATACGCCTTTTCCTTCATGTACTCACTTTTAGCCTTGTCGTTTTCAAGATGCATCAGGTTGATATGCGATGCAATTGCCTGAATCTCTTCTTTAGAATGGGGCAAGGGTTCATTCTGGATGTGCGCCCGGATCTGTTGGTGATTCACAAGATCAGCATACCTTCGGATGGGCGAGGTAAAATGGGTATAGGCACCTAGGTTCAGTCCGAAATGGCCCAGGATAACTGGGCCGTATTCCGCTCTGTTGAGCATCATGTACGTGGTATGTCTGACAGTAGCTATGTTTACCTCGGGGATTACAGTGACGCTTTCGAGCAACTTCATTAAGTCCCCTCGCTCAGGGGTGGCGCTCCGGGCTGTATGGTTACGGAAAAGGATAGGGATATCGTTTTTGACTGCATATTCTGCTACGGCCATATTAGCGAGAATCATCAGCTCCTGGATGATGACATAGCCGATGGTATCCTCCCTGCGTCTCAATTGCTTTATAGATCCTTCTTCATTTGTCACCAGTCCCCGTCCCAAATCATAGAATGCCAGCGCTCCACGGTTGCGGCGCTGCGTTAAAAGATCGTTTGCAAGCTGGCTTGCGAGCTTAATGAGGGCGTGATGCGTGTGCTCTCTATCAGAGAGAATGCGGGTGACATCAGAAAAAGCTAGTCGGGCTTCGCTGATCATAACAGTCCGCAAAAGCCGTGTTTTTAGGATTGACAAGTTCATGCCGAGGGCAATATCCACGGCGAGAACATCTTTCAACTCTCCTGGCCACAGGGAAAGCTTCTCGTCTGCCAGCTGCCGGGGTAACATCGGGCTATTACCGTTTGCATAATATCTGGTCTCGATCCGAGACATTGCAAGCTTATCAAGCTCTGAGTGCTTGGAAATTACCTTTGCGACATCCGTGATCATAACTAAGACGTGCAAGCCGCCGTTTTCCGTGATTTCCACCCAGATTGCATCATCCATATCTTGGGTTGTCACGTCATCGATCGTAATGCCTCTTAACATATCTGGCATAGTACCACTTAGATGCAAAATTGGGTATGATCTCCTTATATGTATATTGGTTGATACAAAATAGTAAGAGAAACCTTTATTTATGAGTCATTGTTTCTGCTGCGCCGAAGTGACGAAAAGGGAAATATTGTTCTATCGTGGCAAATTATTCCAGATCTGGGAGAGCAAGATCCACCAAAATAGGGATTGAAACTCGATAGAGTTGAGATAGATGAAAATTGAAATATTCGAGAGCAAGATCCATTAAATCAAAAATTGAAACAATATACTGATTTTTTTAATGAAAATGAATTAGTATATATTTTATCTATTAGGAATTATAAGGAGTTAGTTATGAGCGAACTTTCTAGAAAGTTGAATCAATGTAGAAAGCCTGCCGGAGAGGTAGGTAAACTAGTTGCGGATGAAATGAATATCAACCATTATGAGCTGACAAGCTGGGGCTTGGGAAAAATAAACATTAAGCGGGATAGTGTAATTTTAGATATTGGATGCGGTGGAGGCAGAACAGTAAGCAGGTTGGCTTTACTTGCACCTGAAGGAAAAGTTTTTGGAATAGACTATTCTACTGACTGTGTAAACTGGTCTATCGAATTTAACAAAGAATTAATAGACAGCGGTAAAGTTGAGATACATTACGCAAGTGTAGAAAAAATTCCTTTTGAGAATAATAAATTTGACTTGGCACTGGCGGTTGAAACTGTTTATTTCTGGCCCAACCTTATTGAAAACTTTTCTGAAATAAAAAGGGTTTTAAAACCTTCCGGCAGGATTATGATACTTAACGAAATGTATGCCAGCCAGAGCTTTAAGGACAGAAATGACCCGTATGTAAAGGCTGGTAATCTTAAACTACATACACCGCAAGAACTGGATGAATTATTAAAAAAAGCCGGATACGTAAATATACAAACACATCTGGTAGAAAATAAAAACTGGATGTGTTGTATAGGAGAAAAAAGTAGCTAATGCTTTTGTAGTGCGCCGGATGGATAGATCATATAGAAGGATAGATCATAGAAGGATAGATCATATAGAAGGATAGATCATAGAAGGATAGATCATATAGAAGGATAGATCATAGAAGGATAGATCATATAGAAGGATAGATCATAGAAGGATAGATCATAGAAGGATAGATCATAGAAGGATAGATCATATAGAAGGATAGAGCATATAATTAGAAGGCTCATATTTTTTAACACTTAATTATTAAATATTTTTTGATTTTTTGAGTTTCGAGATCTAGATAGCCTTTCTTCTAATGCTGTCACATAATCTTGTCCTTATTAACAAAAAAATTAAAAATTCACTCAAAAATATTAAAATATCCCGTTACTTATAATACCTTTATGCTTAGGCCGAAAATTCTAGGGCTGTTCCGCTTATTCCGTTTTGAACTGTCATTTACAGCAGGAGTGTGCGTGATACTGGGGGAGTTACTGGCATTAGGTACACTTCCTACCATAACCGAAATTATATTGGGGTTTCTAAGCATTTTTTTCATTTCGGCTACGTCTCTCATCCTTAACGACTATTTTGATCTCGAAATGGACAGAATAAACGCACCAGAAAGGCCACTCCCAGCAGGTCTTGTTACTGAACGAGAAGTCGTTTTACTCTCCATTGTTGTGGCAGTGCTTGGACTTATCACAAGCTACCTGATTAGTTTAGAGGCTTTGTTAGTCGTTATTCTGGTCTGGGCAATTGGTTTACTTTACAACTGGCGGTTCAAAAAGGCTGGTCTTATTGGAAATCTAATGGTCAGCTTTTCGGTTGGAATGACTTTTATTTTTGGTGGTATAGTAGTAAACAAACCATTTGAAACAATCGTCTGGCTTTTCGCAATTATATTAATACTTGCAGATTTAGGAGAGGAAATTGCGGCAGATGCTATGGATATTGAAGGCGATAGACAGGCAGGATCTCGTTCTCTAGCCCTGGTAATTGGTCGCGAAAATGCATTGAAAATCAGCGGAGCAGCTTTCTTACTGGTAGTTGCTGCAAGTATCTTGCCGTTTTTGTTTGGCTGGTTAGAACGGATTTATCTGTTTCCCATTTTACTGATGGATCTGGTTATTCTGTACTCAACAGGTAAATTGTTAGACCCAAGAACAGCAAATCGGCGAATTTACATTCGCTGGATATACCTTGCTGGATTGGTGGCATTCTTAATTTTCATATTCATTCGAATGTTCAGGTGAAAGTATTGTGGCAGTTTGATTCCAAGCCTCTCAATACCATACTCACCGGATAATTACAAAAATTCGCCCACAAATTTGGGAAGTCTGTCCAACGGATTCAATATCTGGTGGTTTCATCCACCCGGTCTTGCTCTTAAGGTAATGTCAGCATCTGGACGAAAGCTCCTATCTTTCAACTGATTAGTTAGAAAACTCCACTAAAACAAGAATTGAAACCCAGAAAAACGTTTTCAGCCGGAGATTCACAAATAAGGTCACGATCAATGTTCACTAAAATAAGAATTGAAATTCATATCCAGCAGATAAATCTCTAGCTGGATACATACTATCATAACAGGCCAAACTCGTAAATATTGAGATATATACATGGATTATGCATTTCTTTTTTCCGTTTATTTTTCCCTTTTCATCATTGCCGGAAGAAATGTAAAAATAGTTAAAACCTTCTTTATAAATATCTTATACACCATTGCAGGTGAACCGATGCCAGATATGAAAGAACTTCTACATCACACAGTAATGGCTCCTTCGGGGCACAATACACAGCCCTGGAAGTTCAGGATAAAAGAAAATGCAGTTTTTATTTATCCAGATTTCTCAAGGAGACTCCCGGTTGTTGACCCCCTGGAATGGGAGCTATATATAAGCCTCGGATGTGCACTAGAGAATCTGGTAATAGCTGCCGAGCATGAAGGGTACAGAGCACTGGTGGGATACTCTTTTGAGGACGGGGCTATTTCTGTAAATCTAGAGCTTGCAGACGGTAAAGCCAATAATGACTGGCTTTTCAATGTTATCCATATAAAGCAGAGTACTCGAAGACAATATGACGGAAGACCTATTCCTGGAGCTGATCTGGAAAGGCTTGCATCACTTCCATTAGAGAAGGGAGTGTCGGTGCTTTTTGTGACTGAACCGGAAAAAATAGAAGGGATAATAGGGCTTGTTAAGGAAGGCAACAGCATACAGATGAATGACCGGGATTTTATGCAGGAACTGATTTCATGGATAAGATTCAACGAGGCCGAAGCAAACCGATATCGTGATGGTCTTAGCTCAAAGGCCATGGGAAACCCGTCATCGCCTCGCTTCATAGGAAAATTATTCATGAAATTCTTTTTGAATGCTAAGGGTCAATCGAAAAAGGATGAAAAATACATCAGAAGCTCGTCTGTGTTGATGGTCTTACTGTCGGAAAACAATGATATAATCTCCTGGATCAATACAGGGCGAAGTTTTGAAAGGTTGGCATTATTTGCCACAGCTCTTGGTATCAAAAACGCCCATATCAATCAGCCGTGCGAAGTGCCGGAACTCAAAAAGAAGTTACAAAAGCTATTGTCCGCAGGCAACATACACCCCCAGCTTTTACTACGCCTGGGATATGCAGAGTCTCTTCCCAGATCTCTGAGAAGACCTGTGTCCGAGGTTATAATCTGAATATCTTCCGGTTAACAGGTAATGTTCGAGCTGACTTTCGGTAGATCGACATTTCATTTTCTATAATCATTACTGATGACGAATGATGACGATTTTGAAATGATGCATCCTAATTGTGTGTAGTTATTAGGTTTACATATGATCCACATATGATCCAAACATAATCTCTCATACTAAATTTTAATGGAAAATGATTCAGTGTTTATATGTGTCGTTGGAGTTGAGCCACATGTTAATCAGCTTTAAACCTCACATAAAGTAAGTGAATGTTCAAAAATGGCATCAGGAGGATTATTCAAATTTTTAATGTCGACCTGCCGAAAGTAGGTTCGAGAACAATATCTACTAAAAAAGGGCAAATCATACTACAATTCCAAAAAGAGGAAAACAAAAATGAGAAAAAATACAAGTTTTATAAAAAACAAAGTATTTTAATTTATATTTTCAATGGGCACTGTAGGAATAAACTGTTATTCCGTAGTTACTCCATCGAATTCCGCTTCATTGGCTTCGGCTTCTTCTTTTGTCGCACGCACGATTCCATCCTTGTGGTGCGCCGGTGAATAGATTGTGTAGAGTTTCAACTCCTTCGTTTCCGAAGTATTGATTACATTGTGCTGCGCGCCGGCCGGTACAACTACTGCAACACCGTCCTCAAGGTCGTATTCGTTACCGTCAATTATGCACTTCCCTTTTCCCTGCTCAAAACGGAAAAACTGGTCGTTTTCTTCATGCACTTCCATCCCGATTTCTTCCCCGGGTTTGAGGCTCATAAGTACCAGCTGGCTGTGTTTTGAGGTATAGAGTACCTTGCGGAAATTGTTGTTTTCCAGAGTGGCTTTTTCGATATTTATAGAATATCCTTTCATATATTTTCATTTATAGTTAGTTGTATATAAGAGTATTTGAGATCAAATTTTACTAAATATCCACCTTATGATAAATTAAAAATATTATTTGCATAACTTTAATCTAAGTTCCGTATTTATGCTCCTAAATAAAATTCCTTAAAACCGTCATTGAAATAAATAATTGTTTTCAGGGTTTAATAAAAGTGTATCTCCTTTTGCTGGTTACCCAGAAGACGAACGACACTATTTAAAATGGGGTGGCTGATCATGATCGGGCATTCGAGTTCAAACTTAATACTCAATCTCAGGCAAGAGCAGCATTAATAGTATTTTTCCGATGTGGAATGCTTTCTTTTGCATATCTCATAATTAACTTTGCAAAACTCTCTAAATGCTATATCTACGAATTTGTCCGGTTTGTTGTAAGTGTTCCGGTTTGTTGTAAGCGGATTCTTGCTGTTTGAAATTTATGCGAATAATAAAAGGATTTTCTAAAAATTCAATAAAAGCATTTCCATTTTTTAGTTCTATATGAAAATCTATAGTCTAACTTTTTATATCCAAAGATTAATATACTTGTAAATGCTATTTTTATTTGAAATATATTATATTAACACTGTGATTCATAAGTCATTGTTTAAAATCATAGTTTATTGTTTCTGCAAATTTGAAACTCTTGTATCTGCAATCTAAAAACTATTTCACAAATCAAAATCACTTAAAAAGAAGGAAGCGAGGATTTTGGATACTCAAAA
Organism: Methanosarcina barkeri MS; assembly: GCF_000970025.1. Classification (GTDB taxonomy): domain Archaea; phylum Halobacteriota; class Methanosarcinia; order Methanosarcinales; family Methanosarcinaceae; genus Methanosarcina; species Methanosarcina barkeri. The sequence goes on along the minus strand of NZ_CP009528.1, from coordinate 3,461,775 downwards.
AATGAAAGATCTCATAAGGAAATTTAATGTCTGTATTGAAAGGAATAAAGACCATCAGGCTTATTCAGACTTTAAAGAAGGAGTTAATAAAGGCCTGGATATAGCTAAATATACTTTCGAGGATAATCTGGAAAAACTCTCTCTTTCCGACCTGGACGATGATCCGGACGAAAAAATAAGAGGCTTGGAGAATAACTTTAACCAGCTTTTAGACGGCATCACCCTGTCAAAAAAGCCAAATTTCTCGGAGCAGCGCCTGGATGGAGTGTATACCGGATTCGAAAAATCCAAAAGAATATTTAAAGAATTCATAACCGAATCATTTCCCCTGGAGAACACATAAAAAACCTTGTGACTACAAGTTTAAGAGTTCTACATCTTTGAGGTAATTAAAAGTTCTATTTTTATTTTATTGAAATTAAAAGTTCTATTTTTGTTTTATTGAGCTCTAAACCTCTATTTTTTTATTATTAAGCTCTAAACCTATATTTTTGATTGAGCTTAAAATCTCTATTTTTTAATTGAACTTAAAAACGCTGATTTTTAAGATTAATACTGATTTTTAATCTCAGCACTTTTCTATCAAAAACATAATAAAAATGGAGTATTGATAGGCAGGACTCTGCAGAAAACAAGAAAAATGATAGCATACTGACTCAAGATGACTCAATAATTGGAGAGCGCGACATTCCATGTTAAGAGAAGAAACTAAATTTAAGGAGACATTCTAGTAGAAAGAATAGGAAGTTTTGAACTCGCGCCCGATCAGCCAGCACGTCGGTTTACTGAAGATAGGAAGCATTACACTCATCATAGCCCGCTAACAGAAAAGGAGAAAGTCGAGGTTGAAATCTTCCGGTAGATAATTACCTGTAGAAACTGCAACCTTTCCAGAGAGAAAGAAATAATCCGGAAAATTAGAATATTCATGAGTGAAAACCATTATAATTGGGCTTGTAATCATTTTTTCCGAATTGCTCTTTAGCCTGTGCAGGTACTAAAATAGGTCTGGAATTCTTAAATATCAAAACGTACCGAAAATGTTAAAAAGGATGTTGCATAAACGTGTTTTCAATACCATATGAAGGCAAATAGGAGAAACTAAGACGTCACCAATCGAAATACAAACCTCGGTATGTGCATTGTTGTTTATGTCTGTCTGTGCAGCAATTTTGTTCTTCAGCTGTAAGCTTTTTGCCTGGAGGTACCCAAATTATAATAGAGTTAACAAATTTATGAAACTAATGAAGTATAATAAAGTATAAAAAGAAATAAATACAGTTTTCCATTTTTTTTATTGCTGTTTTTATCCAGTTTTGATTTTTTTTCTATTATTTCTTTTATGTTTTAAGTTTTGTACACTCCTATATATTTTCTATTACTTCTTATATTTCTATTACTTCTTATATTTCTATTACTTCTTATATTTCTATTACTTCTTATATTTCTATTACTTCTTATATTTCTATTACTTCTTATATTTCTATTACTTCTTATATTTCTATTACTTCTTATATTTCTATTACTTCTTATATTTCTATTACTTCTTATATTTCTATTACTTCTTATATTTCTATTACTTCTTATATTTCTATTACTTCTTATATTTCTATTACTTCTTATATTTCTATTACTTCTTATATTTCTATTACTTCTTATATTTCTATTACTTCTTATATTTCTATTACTTTTTATATTTCCTATTATTTTTTATCTTTTCTATTATTTTTTATCTTTTCTATTATTTTTTATCTTTTCTTCATTTATATTCCCTTTTCAGCCTCTTTATATTCAATTTAATTCTCTCAGGCGTGCCAAATAGAGACAATCATAATATTCAATAAGTTATTTGAGAGAAATAAAGATAGGCAACCTTATTCAGACTATAAATAGAAAATAGATCAGGGGCTTGAAATCACCAGGGGTGCTTTTGATGAGTCGGGTTAAAATATAAGAATCCTATTTTTGACAATAAACAATCATAATTTATTTATTATCATTTAAGGTTACTCCTCGTATCTCTAATAGTTCAGATAACCTATTCAAAGCATATTTTTTTTCATTTATCGTAATCTGTAGTTTATTAACTTCAGCTTCTAATTGCGCGATCTCAATTTTTAACTGTAGTATCTGCTCTTTAATAAGATCATTACTTTGCATTATATCCGCCCAATAACGATGTTTTAACCCTTAACTAAATGATATTACTTATGCAGATGGTATGTATGAATCGACGCTATGTGTAAGTCAACGCTACGTGTAGATCAATACTATATATAAGATCAATGCTATGTATAAATCAATACGTTTTCACTTTTTAGATATTTACTTTCTCATACTTGCCGCTGATAAAATACAAACTGTCATTATCCGTTTCTCTGCCTGTGCTGTTCTCTCTATTCACTTTCTTTTTAATATCACTTTTAACAAATGCAAACCGCATACTAAGAAATATACCTCCCAACGGATAGATATATGTACTATTCGAAAACAAAATCCACTAAAATATGAATTGAAATGCCTTAATCAAGAGCAGGTTGCATTATTCCTTTAAATAGTTAAAAAAGAAGCTTAAATAAAAAGACATTGAAGCCGTTCAACTAAAAAGACATTGAGGCCGTACTACAGAAGAAAAACACTTGTTTCGCAGTTATCTTATTCAAAAGGCAGATCCAGTGCAACAGGACTTGAAAACCCTGCTGTTTGCCTGGGCGTATGATGGCGAAATCTACGTTCAGTATCGTCAAAGTAAAAGTAATCTGAAGATTTAAATGAAGACGGATTTACCGGTTTGAAAGCCCTGTAATACAGGCGGAGAAAAAAATGGCATCAGTTGAAACGACTGAAAGGTTGGGATGTAGCCTTGGCTTTTTCTCAACTTTTGCAATCGGCACCGGCACTATGATTGGAGCTGGGATATTCATTCTTCCGGGAATTGCTTTAGCAGATGCGGGTTCTGGAGCAATAATCTCTTTTTTGCTTGGTGGGATTATTTCAATAGCTACAGCCATCAGCATGTCAGAGCTAGCAACCGGCATGCCTCTGGCAGGAGGCAGCTATTACTACATCAGCAGGACGATGGGAGCTGCGCCTGGTGCAGTAATCGGCCTTGGCTCCTGGCTGGCTTTAATCTTCAAGGGCACATTTGCACTCATCGGTCTTGCAGAATACGCTCAGGTCTTCTATCCCTTGCCTCTATATTTCGTAGCAGCTGCAACCGGCGTGATTCTGTTAGTGATTAACTACCGTGGGGCAAAAAGCAGCGGTTCACTGCAGAACTTTATTGTGATCTTTTTGCTTGTAATCCTATCTCTCTTCATAGCCCGAGTGTCTGTTATGGTTAATCCGGCTAACTTTTCACCTGCCACATCTTACGGGATGACCTCTATAATCACGACAGCAGGAGTTGTTTTCATATCCTATCTCGGGCTTGCAGAAGCTGCTTCAGTGTCCGAGGAAGTAAAAAACCCATCCAAGAACCTGCCTCTGGCGTTTATCGCTTCAGCCGTTGTAGTAACCTTATTCTACGTTGCCACAATGATAGTAATTGTAGGGTTCTTTAACCCTCAAGTAACCGGAAAATCAGTTACTCCTCTGGCTGATATTGCAGGTCTGATGGCAGGAGAGTCCGGAAGAATAGCAATAGCCCTGGGTGCGCTGCTTGCTACTCTTTCCACAGCTAATGGCGCTATATTATCGTCTTCCAGGTTTCCTTTTGCCATGAGCAGGGATGCACTTATGCCTGAATGGTTTGTCCTTATTCATCAAAAATTTGAAACTCCTCATAACGCTATACTTGTAACAGGAATAGTAATGATCTTGCTTTTATTCCTGTTTGACATAGAGGAGCTTGCAAGACTGGGTGGAGCTTTTAATATTTTGATATTTATCCTGCTAAATATGGCAGTGATAATCCTCAGAAAAAGAAACCTGCCAGGATATGAACCCACTTTCCGCGACCCGTTTTTTCCCTATACACAAATCTTCGGGATCGTTGGGAGCATAGTACTGCTTCCCCTGCTTGGTGGGCTACCTCTTCTTTTCACTGTAATGATGATTTTTGCTGGAATTGGCTGGTACTCACTCTATGGAAGGGGCAAAGCCATTCCAGAGTATAACTTATTTGACCTGCTGGAGAATACTGTTGAAAAGAAGGAAATGCAACCTGTTTCCCTGGTCAAAGTGCTTGTGCCGATCTCCAACCAGAAACATGAGAGTGACCTTTTGAAACTGGCAGATTTTATGGGGAGCGAGATAATTTGCCTTCATGTTATCGAGGTTCCGGATCAAACAAACTTAAAGTTAGCTCAGGAAGCTTACCATGAGAAAAAAATAGAAATGGACTGCCGTTTCAAAGAAGAATTTGAAAGTTATCCTACAATTCTCGGACATAAAAGAGAATATATTGCTGCCTTTGACCACAGCATATCAAACTCAATTCTGGAGCAGGCTGAAATTGAGCATGCAGACATGATTATTATGGGATGGCACGAGCCAAAGAGATTTGAGTACTCACATGGTGTTACAAACCAGGTTCTCCTGTCCTCAAAAAGGCCAATCGCGTTATTAAAGGGGCATCTGCCTGACAGCATCCACAAAATCCTTGTAGGGTATAATGGTAAAGAAAACTCGGTCTATGGTCTCTCTCTCGCAGAAAAACTGGCTGTAAACACAGGCGCTGGAATAGAAATTATCAGTATAATTAGTCCTGATGAATCTCAGGAAAACAGGCAGAAAATTACCGACGAACTAGAGAGCCTCGTTGGAAAAATCAGTTCTATACCTGTTAGTTTTAGAGTACTGACTAAATATTCCATAGAAGATGCTCTACTGGAGGCCTCAAACAACAATGACCTTACAATCATTGGCGACTCAAGTGAAAGATTTAAGATCTCTTTACTTGGTACTCTATCGCAGAGGATTGCAAGGCATTCTAAGAAACCTATAGTGATCGTCAAAAAATCAAAACCGATCTCAAAAGAAAGCTTTAATTATCTGGTTAAAAAGCACGCCCGCAGAATATATGCAAGGCTCAGGGGAAAAAGAGTTATGATAAACTCAGATATATCAGCAGGTTTGGTTTAAAAGAATTCCATTGGTCATTGGTTAAGAAATTTTCTTGCCTGGAAGTTATCGATTTTGCACCTTAATCCTGATTAAACTTTGGCATCTTTACATGAAATCGATACTTAATTCCAATCCTCAGCATATTAAAATTTATAATGACTGTTGTGGAAATGGAGGCAATTTATTGCGATTCCTCACTTAACCAAAGACATATAAATAAAATTTAGTTCATATCCGGCTCAGTTAGGTGGGATAAATCGACGCAATTTTTCACCTAGATTTCTGTGCCTTAAATCTTACAGTATAATTCCAGAGATTTCCTTCAACTTTATCCAGGATAAAACCAGCTTCTTCTCCTAACTTAATAGTGGTAGATTTGAAAGGGTAATCTGGATCGGGTAAAAATTCTGTTACTGCAAGAATCCCACTAGGCTTCAGGACTCTTTTCATCTCCTTTAAAGCCCGATTTTTGTCTGGAAGTTCCTGAAGAACTGTTACCGTATACACTACATCGAATGAATTGTCATCAAAGGGTAGTTTATGCACATCTCCTTCTATAAGCTTGATATTTTTGATATCTCTGTTTTCTGGTCTGGATAGTTTCTTCTTTAGCTGCAGTAACATTTTTGGTTGAATATCAAGAGCGTATATTTCTCCTTTAATTCCACTAGCCTTTGCAGCAAAAGTTGTAAACGCTCCGCTTCCGCATCCCACCTCAAGAATACGCATTCCTTCTGTTATCCCACTTCGTTTTATCACTTTATCAGGAGACTGCAATTTTCTTCTAAAATCGCTATCTAAAAAAGGTCCCATAAATGCTGGAGGTGAAAATACATAAAATCTTTTTATGATTCTTAATGCAATTTGCAATAAAACAAAAAAACCTAAAATTTTCAGTAAAATCGTTGTAAGTACCCGCATATCTAACCACTTTTAGAATATCAATAGTTCTAAATTTCTTTAGTTCTAAATTTCTTTAGTTCTAAATTTCTTTAGTTCTAAATTTCTTTAGTTCTAAATTTCTTTAGTTCTAACATCCATTTTTACAAACGGAGATATTATCAAAAAAGGCATTGAAGAATATGGAACTATTTGTCATAAAACCAAAAGCAATTTCATGTTTGATGTAAGCGCAGCCAGTTTGTTAGACGTATCTTCAGAATTGTTTAGTATCGTTAATATAATAGTTTTATCTGCGATATAAATTCCAGAATGTAATTTAAAAATCGTAAAATTGGTTAGTTGAAATTATACATAACTTTTACTTCAAAACTTTGCAATTTTGAATTTTCTCGAGAATATTATCAAAAGTGGTAGATTATCTATCCTTGTCTCCTAAAATTGGATTTGACCCTACTAAATTTTGTTTGGTTTATCAAACAACCATTTAATCCTAAACAAAAGATAAATTTTTAATTTGAAAAATCGATTAATGTTGACTTTAAATGAACAGATAATAAAGGGGAATCTTATGTATGGAAATACCTGAGAATACAGAGAAAGAGTTCAACAATATGAACAAAATGTTTAAGGAAATAACAGGACCAGGCAGCAAGACAGCCATGGGCGTTTTACTTGTCAGATACTTTGAATCGCAGAAGCCCAAAGACGAACGAATTTGTTATGACCCATATGCAGTCTATTTCATCAACCCGGAGGTTTTGGAGTGGGGAGTTCACCATCCAGATGAGGCAAAAATAATGCAGGAGCAACTGGACAGATTTTTTCCGGGAAGAAATAACTCAATCGTTGCTAGAGTCAGATTTTTTGATGATTTTGTGAAAAAATCAATCGATGAAGGTATTGAGCAACTGGTTATATTAGGTGCAGGATATGATTCACGTGCTTATCGGATCGAAGGACTGGAGAAGATCAAAACTTTTGAGGTAGACCATCCTGCTACACAAAATGTAAAAATGGAAAAAATAAGAACGATCTTTGGCAGTTTGCCAGGTCATGTTGTCTATGTCCCTTGCAATTTAGAAACTGAAGACTTTGGTCAAAGGTTGATAAACGTGGGATATATCCGGCACGTTAAGACTCTTTTCCTGATGGAAGGGCTCTTAATGTATCTTCAGCCAAAGGTGGTAGATGAAATCCTATCCTTTATTGTAAAGAACTCAGGAAAGAACAGTAGCATTCTTTTTGATTATTTTCCCCAATCTGCAGTTGATGGAAGTTCTAAACTTGAGGCGGGGAGAAATATTCGGAATCAAATGTCACAGCTGGGAGAACCGTTTAAGTTCGGTATCAAGGAAGGAACAGTTGATGCATTCCTTACACAGCGTGGATTTACACAGGTATGCAATGTAACCATTGAAGATTGTAAAAAAGCCTATTTTCAAGGAATAAATAAAAATAGAATAGTTGATAGCCTGAAGTCGTTCGTCTACGCTGTTGTTCAATAAATTTATTGTGTTGGCTAAAGAGACAGTGACCAAAAGGACATAAGTAAATCGACAGAGTCGAAAATGAAGATGATTATGAGCCTATCCGAAAGTCAATGCATATAGTAAAGTTACTATCGGTCTGTAATACCCAATACCAATCTGAGTATGAAACTGCTAGCTGTAAATATAAAGTAAGTCGCAAAGTAAGTAACAAAATAAGTCACAAAGTAAGTCACAATACTTTTTGGATAGGTTCTAAGTGCTATTAAAAGTCCAAATTACTTGAATCTGCTTAAAAACGCTATCAGACAATATTTGATTTGAAAATCAGTACTGTGGAATATGAGATCTTCAACCGAGTATCTGAAAAAATTTGAAATCATAATTAATATTTAAATGTTGTTTGCTAACAAAACATTTGACCTGGAAATATTATTTGTTCAGAACCAATTTTTCATATAATTTATTTTAAATAAGTTTAGGAATAATTGTAGGTTGTAACCCCACGAATAAGAGAATATTAAAACGAATGGATTAAAGCGAATGGATTTATGCCACCAAGAAAAAACGGATGGATCAGCAAAAACGGGCACCAGAAAGTGAGGCTGTGATGGAAGATCTCAACTCGCTTCGGTGCAAATATTGATCGCGTGCAACGGTTCATGGACATATAATGCCCATGAACCCTGTTCTTTCCATAATTGCCTGATACAAATAAAAAACAAGGTATAACGAATGGTTGAATTGCTTTTTGAGATCTTCAACCATTAAGTCGACTTTATTTTACCATAACAACTGAGTTGCATTTTTATGAGATAGGGGGAAGTTGAAACGGCTGAATACTGTACATATGAAAAATATGTATTAAAAAAGAAGCTTGAGATTCTAAAAAATAAAAGTGGGAAGAGCACAGAATTAATTTCACTTTATATTCCTCCTAATAAACAGATTTCAGATGTTATAACTCATTTGAGAGAGGAACATGAACAAGCTTCGGGTATTAAGTCTAAACTTTCCAGCAATAATGTACAGGGAGCACTTGATTTTTTGTTGGCAAAGTTAAGATCTCTTAACAAAATACCGGAAAACGGGATAGTTTATTTTGCAGGAATTATCAACACCGGAGCTAACAGGACAGGCATGTTAAATGAAGTTCTCATTCCTCCGGAACCTGTTCTAGATTACATATATCGCTGTGACTCCGTTTTTTATCTTGAGCTCCTTGAGGAAATGCTCCGAGAATGCAGTACTTATGGGCTTATACTTCTAGATTTAAGAGAAGCAACTATCGGTATGCTTGTAGGCAGGCAAACTGAAGTTATTAAGCATCTCCACTCTACTGTCCCTGGAAAACAAAGAAAAGGGGGGCAGAGTGCACATCGTTTTGAACAGCTCAGGCGTATTGCTATTCATGATTTTTATAAGAGAATAGGGGATGCTGCAAGTGAGACATTTCTTGAAGTGGAGCCATCCGAACTTAAAGGCATTCTTATAGGAGGGCATTCCCCAACTAAAGAAGAGTTCAGTGAAAGTGGGTTCCTACATTATGAGCTTCAGAAAAAGGTTCTTGGATTGTTCGATACAGGATATACGGATGAATCAGGTTTTTCTGAGTTAATAAATGCAGCAGAGGATACTCTCCAGGGTATTGATCTAATTAAGCAAAAGAACGATATGAAAATGTTTTTTAAAGAACTCGCTACTGAGTCTGGTAAAGTCTCCTATGGAGAAGACCATGTACGGGCAAATCTTGAACTAAAGGCAGTTGATGTGCTTTTACTTTCTGAAGACCTGCGATCTGAAAGAGTAACTCTCAAATGCAGTGTTTGCGGATATGAAAATAAAAGAACAAGAAAATGGAAGTCCAATGAAGCTGTTCCTGCGGCTGGAAATTGTCCTGAATGTGGTTCTGCACTTGAAGTCACGGATGCTACTGATATCGTTGGTGAACTTTCAGAACTCGCTGATAAAGGCAATGCAAGGACTGCTTTTGTATCAACGGATTTCGACGAAGGCTCTCAACTTATGATAGCTTTTGGAGGAATTGCCGCAATCCTTAGATATAGTACAGGGGTGTAGGTTGGTTCAGAAGTTTATTAGTTAACGAATCCTATTAAATTCAAAATAAGGTTGCAGGAAACTGTATATTTTATTGAAATAGCGTACAATCTTGCTCTGGCAGGTTCTATCCAAAATTACTGTTCTTTAGCTGTACTTTTAGTGGGGAAAACTGCAAACTACGGTACTAGGAAAAGAAAGCAGTTACGAGGCTTCTCTGAATAAAAAACTATATAAAATGATAGTAATTGTTAAATAATAATAAATATCATTTAGTAATAGATATCCTGTATATCTAAGTAAACCTGCTTTCACAGGTAATTTAGGTGGACGGTAATGAAGCCCACAGAGAAAGCTGACATGAAATACACAAACCAGAGAGTCGAAATACTTGCTTTCTTGCGCGACCATGATGGTCATCCCACTGTAGACGAAGTTTATGATGGGGTTAGAAAAAAACTGACGCGTATAAGCAAGGCTACCGTATATAAAAATCTCAAATTCCTTACGGAGAAAGGTTTACTGGAGGAGGTGAATGTAAAAGGAGTCTCAAGATTTGAAGCAAATTTCATTCCACATCACCATCTTATCTGCCGGGAATGTGGAAGGATGGAGGATTTCAATTCGGAACAATTGTTGGATTATTCGATGAAGATAGCTGAGGAAATTGAAGGATTTACTATTGTTTCAACGAGCACTAACTTCTATGGTGTATGTAAGAAATGTAAGGAATCTAAGGAATCTGAGGAGCCTAAGGAATCTGAGGGGTCTAAGGAATCTGAGGAGTCTGAGGAATCTGAGGAGTCTGAGGAGTCTGAGGAGTCTGAGGAGTCTGAGGAGTCTGAGGAGTCTGAGGAAACATAACTTGAGCAGAACATCAAGGGGAAACAGTATGTTATCCGGGTGTACAATAGTATATTCTTCAGATAGTCAAAGATATAGATTCTGATCATAGATATAAATCCGGTGACATATAGCATTTTGCTTCAGGTTCTCACTGATGAGATTGAACATGAAAATGATATCTGCAAGCCGTGGATGGAAGACATCGGTTTGCTTCAAGCGTAAATATAATCCTTTGCAGTAAGTAACAAAACGAGGGAAAACGAGGGGTAATAAATGATTGAATTGCTTTTATTAAGTCGGCTTCAGTTTGCCATAACAGCTGCGTTCCATTTCATATTTGTTCCACTAACTTTGGGATTAGCATTATTAGTGGCAGTCATGGAAACAATGTACTACAGGAACAAAGATGAAACATGGCGAAAAATGGCTGACTTCTGGGGTAATATATTCAAGATAAACTTTGCAATAGGTCTAGTATCAGGTATTACACTGACTTTTCAGTTAGGTACTAACTGGGGTGCCTATGCAGAATTCATGGGAGATGTCTTTGGACCACCTTTAGCTATGGAAGCGTTATTTGCTTTCTTCCTTGAAGGGACTTTCCTTGGAGCATGGATATTCTTGGGCCATAACCGTCAGAAATTAAAGGCATTTTCCATGTGGATGGTCGCTCTAGGTACTAACATATCTTCATTATGGATTATCACTGCTAACGGGTTTATGCAGCATCCCGTAGGCTATGAGATGGTTGCTGACGGGAGCAAGGTGGTTATGACAGATTTCATTGCTCTAATTACGAACGGCTATGTTTGGTACATGCTGATACACACTCTGCTTGCAGCTTACCTGTTGACCTCATTCGTGATAATGGGAATCTGTGCGTATCATTTCCTTAAAGGGAATAACAATGAAGTGTTTAAAAAATCTTTTAGCATAGCAGTTATCATAGCACTCGCTACTGCAGTCATGCTTCCAGTTCTTGGTCACGGTTATGCACAATATGTTGCTGCGCTTCAACCTACAAAAGGAGCGGCAATGGATGCGATATGGGAAACAGGCTCTTCAGTGCCTATGTATCTAATACAGGTACCCGATTCAAGCACAGGCTCCAATAGTATTCAGCTGCTGGGAATTCCAGGTCTTGCAAGTTTCCTGTATACAGGAAGTTTTAGCGGAACGATAACAGGACTTAACCAGCTACCTCAGGGTGAATTACCGCCTGTAGAAATGATATTCTGGAGCTTCAGGTTGATGACAATTCTGGGTTCCCTGTTCATCATAGTGGCTCTTTTAGGCTTATATCTTCAAAAATCAGGCAAGCTATACACATCCAAAAAATATCTAAAGCTACTAATATGGTCTATTCCTCTTCCATATATTACTATTACTGCTGGCTGGATTGTAGCTGAGGTAGGAAGGCAGCCATGGATGGTCTATGGTTTGCTAAAGACAGCTAATGGTGTATCATCGGTTCCCACATCAGACGTCTTGTTAAGTATTAGCCTTATAAGCACATTTTATATGGTCCTGCTTATCTTTGAGGTATACCTCATAAAGAAAACCGTGGTCAATGCGACAGGAGTTGAGTGAATATGTTCGATTTTCTTACTCATGATATGCTTGCTATTATCTGGTTCTTCCTGTGGTGTGTAATATGGGGAGTTTACTTTATTGTTGACTCTTTTTCCCTCGGAGCAGGCCTTCTGGTACCTTTTATTGCCACAGATAAGGCCCAGAGGATGCAAATCCAGAGTTCTGTTGGTCCTTTCTGGGGTGGCAATGAGGTATGGCTTATCCTGGCTGCAGGTGGAACATTTGCTGCATTCCCTCTGGTATTCTCGAAGATGTTTACTTTCCTGTATCTTCCCATGATGTTGCTGCTTATCGGCTTAATTGCAAGGGGAATTTCCATAGAATATCTTCACAAGGATGAGAATCCCCAAATACAAAAAATCCTTATGTGGGGATGGTTTGCTGGAAGCCTGCTGATTTCTCTGGTCCTGGGAGTTGCATTTGCGAACTTCTTCAAGGGGCTCGAAATTGCTTCAGGAGGTGTTTATATAGGTACCCTTATTGGACTCTTCAGCCCATATGCATTGATAGGCGGTGTCTTATTCGTGCTTATGAGTGTTACTTCAGGTGCGCTCTGGATCAATGTCAAAACTGAAGGAGCCATAGCTGCAAAAGCAGGTGATCTGGCAAAGAAAAGTACTCTTATCGTACTCGTACTTGCTCTGGTCTATCTGGCATATTCCTTTATGGGTATAGAAGGTTTTACAACCAACTATTCAGCCATGCCAGCTCTGTACTTATTGCCAGTTCTTGCGGTAGTGACAGCTGTTCTTGCTGTGTTTTTTGCAAAAAAGGACAAGATATTCCCTGCCTTTTGCAGCAATCTCCTGGCGTTTCTTTTCGTTGTTGAAAGCGGGCTTGCAAGTATCTATCCTTACATGCTTAAGTCCTCAGTTTCTTCTGAATATGGAATAGACATCTTTGAGGCTGCATCAAGCCACATGACTCTGAGCGTCATGCTAGGAGCAGCATTGGTATTCGTGCCCATAATCATCATCTATCAGCTATGGGCATATACCCTGTTCAGGGAAAAGATAAAAGAAACAGATCATGTAGAGTACTAACCTGCTTTCTTTTGTCTTTTATTTTTTCTTTTCCTTCTTTTCTTTCTTTTTTCACTTTATCTTTGAAAAAATGAAAATACTATCCTTTGCTAAATATCCCAAAACATGGATACTTTGAAGAAACACGTATAAAAACTAAAAGAAAAGTTAAGAATAATAAAAACAATATGAGCAAAACTGAAAAGTCAGTTCTGCTCTTTTCCATATACGTTGATTATCTCAGTGTTTGACCCTGATTTTTGTTCAGGGACTATAAATTAAGGACAAAGTAGGAAAAAAGTTTAGAGATAAATTTATTCGTTTAGTCTCTTTCTTCTTTCTCTTCAGGGCTCATGAGTTCTTCGTAACAGATAACGCAGATACATTTATCGTCTGAGGATATTTTTTTAAAGTCCACCTTGGGACCACTGGGTTTTACGGTTCCAATTTTTAATACATAGAAGTGCTCACCGAATTCGACTGGCTGGCCGCATCTCGAACATAAGAAGGGTGGATTCTCAACCGACTCAGTTGCACACTCAATACATATCAGATCGGACTTATCCCCGTGAACGTCCTTGAATTTTATTGGTTTCATATCCTGGCTGGTATCAACGACCAGCACGTCTTCTAGCAATTCCCGACCGCATATATTGCAATATTCTTTCGTCTTGTCGCCTCCCTTCATTATGTTACCTCGATTCTCCAAAGGATTTTTCACAAAATCACAGACTAAGCCTGCAGGGTTTTTAATCTCCCCGTTTTTCACTGAACTTTATTCCCTTTTTGGCTTGTATTATAATTATATTGATTTTGATATTTAAAAATATTTTTATTTTACATGTCATAACTTAATTGGGCATCTTCCACATTGGGCTTTCTTTAAATATATTCTGAGATTAAATTCGCAGCAGAAAATATGAGAAAGAAATCCTATAAAATAATAGGGAATCGAAAATGACAGATGATAAACGCGCGATTTTAATTTATCACCATGATGATAATGACGGATGCTGTGCAGCTGCTATTGCTGGTAATTCCTATGACCGGAATGAATTTGACATCAAATTTGTTGCTATAAATTATGGCAAAGAGTCGTGGAGTGAGGGCGAGATAAAAGCAGCCGAAAAAGTATGGCTTGTTGACTTTACCAGCGATAAAATGGATGAATTTGTAAAGGTTTGCGGGTCTAAGCTGATATGGATTGATCATCATAAGACCGCAGTGGAGAAGTTCCCGGACCTGTGGAATTCAAACAGTATTCCGGGTATTCGGTCCCTTGAAAAGGCAGCCTGTGTACTTACATGGGAGTTCGCACATCCTGAAGATGTCTCGTCCCCTGTAGCTGTAGCCTATATTGGGGATAAGGATATGTGGAGGTTTGAATATCCTGAGACCAGGGCTTTCACCGCAGGCTTTAATCTGATGGTGAAAACCCCTGATGATATTATATGGGATGTGCTTCTTGGTCCGGAATATGAGGATACTGTAAATAATATGATATCTATCGGGGAATTGCTTCTCAAAGCTCAAAGCTACAAGCTTCAGAAAGCTTTCGATCGTGGGGTGGATTGCACTTTTCATAACTGGAAATCCAGACTTGTAAACACTACTGGAAATATCTCCGAGCTTGGGGAGTTCATCTACAGGAAGCCTGAATATGATCTTGCTATCATGTGGCAGGCTGTAGAGGATATGCTGGTATTCAGCTTGAGATCTGATTCCAGTAATCCAAATTCACCCGATTGTGCCGAAATTGCTCAGCAATACGGTGGTGGAGGACACAGGAATGCTGCTGGATTTCAGAAAAATAATCTGGATTTTCCAAGCCTGCTTTTCAAATGAAATCGCTCATAATGGTTTGGAGGCATAGAAAGACCTGGGATCTAACTTTATCATGGGGCTATCAGGCAAATTAATTCCAACTTGACCTGAAAATCCCACCGAGTTTTTTGTGGATTTTTTGCCTTTCTGTGACTATACTTGAAGTGACTTTTTTCTCAAACATATAATTTATTCATACCTGAACATTTAGAAAAGTATTTATATTATAAAACTACCTTATCCAAGAAAATTAGTCCAGATATAAATAGTAGTGGGATCTATTGACCTGGAGGTTAGTTTACGTTTAAAAATATAATTCAGTTCTATAATGTAAACGGTTTGGCTAGAAGTCCTTTTAAGCATAGCCTGACTGTTCGATTTAACAATTTTCTAAAAATGGAGTTTAATCCTCTATACTGGTTTACCCTTCCAGGTTTTGTTCTCATTTCTATTGGGTTATACATAGGCCTCGATTTATTAAGGACTTTCTATCTTGGCGGAAGTCTTGCCTTCGGACCAACGGTTTTGATGGTAATTCTAACCATTATAGGGATGGGTATGACTTTTACCGGAATTTTGCTTCACTCTATCTCAGGTTTACTGCAGCACCTGCGGGAATAAACGAATTGTTCCAAAAGATTTACTTAATGAGTTTATCCAAAACTAATTTTGTTCTCAATCAGTAAAGTTTGATAACTATTTCCCATGATCAGAAACTCAGTTAATTATTTGGAGCATGGGATTTAAAGAAATTATTTTAAGTTTTGGAATGAGCTCAATAGATATTTTCAATATCAGTTTTTCTGTTTTCCAGTAATCTTTCTGTTTTCAGTAGTTTTTCTGTTTTCCAGTAGTCTTTCTTAATACTGTTTTTTCTATTGTTGATAAGCTATATAAATATTGATTCTCTGGTAAATAGGAATAAGGATGGCTATTGACTGATAATAAATATTGAACGGTCTGGAATTCTTGACTGAATATTTTTAATTAATGGAGAAAAGACAAAATACAATGGTGAAAACTCAAAATGAAACATCAAAGTGAAAACTCAAAATGAAACATCAAAGTGAAAACTCAAAATGAAACATCAAAGTGAAAACTCAAAATGAAACATCAAAGTGAAAACTCAAAATGAAACATCAAAGTGAAAACTCAAAATGAAACATCAAAGTGAAAACTCAAAATGAAACATCAAAGTGAAAACTCAAAATGAAACATCAAAGTGAAAAATCAAAATGAAACATCAAAGTGAAAACTCAAAATGAAACATCAAAGTGAAAACTCAAAATGAAACATCAAAGTGAAAAATCAAAAAAAAGGTGGTTTCATAAAGAAATCCACCTTTTTAAGCCTTAACTCTATTCTATCTTTTTACCGTTTTTTAGAGTTTTAGCTTTTTGTTTTAATCTTTTGTTCCGACACTGATCAGTCCGGCTCAAAATCTGTTTTTGGAGAGTCCGGGATATCTGTCAGCTTCTGAGTCCTGACCCGATTATATCGGTGAGGTTCCTTTTGTACTTATTGTCAGTTTATCCTGGTCTATGCCTACAAGGCCTTTGCCAGGTTCATAGGCACCTGTAAAGAGGAGGTAGTTCCCTGGCTGGAGGTCAAAGGTTGTAAGGGAAAGGGTGTTCTGGTTTTCATCGCTTATACTTATCGTACCGTTGCCTTCTCCAATAAGAGTCTGGACTGCGTTTGTAAGTTCACTTTTGTTTGTGGAGCTTATGCCCAGATCCCTGAGGTCTATATCGTTAACGGAAACATTGGTCCCGTCTATTGTCCCATTGCTGCTGACGTTTATTTCAGCTTTATAAGCCTCTTCATTTATCAGCAGGGCACCGTATGTAAACTTTCCATCAGCAGGTGCTTTTTTCAGGCTCATTGTAACATCAAGGTTGTCGCCTTCCTTCATATTGTTGTCTGCCTTTGTTTTCAGTTCATAGTTAACTACTTCAAAGCCAGTTGCTGAAAGAACTTTCTTTTCCATGCTGGTGTTCTCTTTGTCTTCGTCATCCGCAAGTGTTACAATGATGCCGTAACTCCCGGGCTTAAGGGAGTAGAAGGTAATTGGTTTAAGCAGGTCTCCTTTCTTGTCCAGAGTCGCGCATAATTTGATGTAAGAATTATCCGTACCTTCTCCGAAAATTTGTCCCAGGTTTATGCTTTCGTTACCCGCAAGAACAATGGCTTTTTTGACGGAACTCACACTAGACCCATTGACAAGGTAAACATTCACTTTCTGATTCTTAAAAGCTGAAGGACCATTATAGGTCATTGTTACTTTCTGGCCATCAGTATAAAATGGATGTGTGGAGTATGGGTATGTATAGTTCACTTCCGTGTTACTATCCTTGTTTAGTTTAACCACAGTTCCTGCTTTTTCAACACAGTTGGTTCCATTGTAGATAAAGCTAAGTGGTTCTGGAAGCTGGATTTCTTGTCCTCCGCTGAGTTGAATCCATCCTCCCTCGTCCTGGCTATCATCATGGTCTGCAAAGACGACGCTATCTCCGTTTTTCTCGATAGATGCAATCCAGAGTCCTTTTTCGGAAACTGCGGCTGATACTGAAATAAGTGCGAAAATGCAGATTAGAGCCGCGAAGGTTAATTTACATTTCCTCATATCTATTCCATTTGTTCCTATTTTTTTCTTCAATCGTTACACCCCTAAATTAGTATTTATTGTTTTATCCCGGACTTTTGCTATATATTCTTTAGTTTTGTATATTATCTACTTCATTAATTATTAAGCTTTCATCCGCGAATTTCTTTTTTAATTAAATTAATTCATATTCATATATTTTATCTACAAGACATGTCTACTATTAATATGTATTTATAGTTTATCGAAATCGTCTTCAAAGGATTCTAAAAACAAATGTATTTTAAACCCCTCAGTATATTATTATGACTTTTTCCTCCCTAAATAAACCACAAATAATATTAATACGGCTAAGATTCCTGCTATCCATATCTTCTGCGATTTCAGGTCTTTGAAATCATCGGCAAATTTCTTTTCTTCACTGGAAATGTTTTTTCCATTATCTATTTCTTCTTTTATTTTCTCGGTTATTCCCCCTACGTCTTCCTCACTTGAGTTCTGTTCCGAGGAGTTTGTTTCTGAAGAGAGGCTTTCTGATGGCTGTAATTCTATCTTCTTTGTAATGCCATCAACTTTTACTTCAAAATTGCCTGCCGGTATAGACTTGGTATTATATTGATAGCTGATACTTCCATCAGAATCAACCTCTATTTTTTGCACGGCTGTTATCCTGAGTTTGACACTAGAACCACTTGCCTTTCCGTCAATTCTTATCTTATATGTTCCTGAAGGAACATGTGCCTGGAAAACGGTGGCAGTACCGTCTTTTGCCTCTGCACTTTTAGTTAACCATAGGAGCATCTTTGCTCTCACATTCAAGTCATCGGCCCCTATAGCCTTCACGACAAAACTGTTGTCAGAACCAGAGGGGATTACTACATCTTCAAGTTGGTACGCGTATTCCCCATCCTGAACCTCTACTTTTTTTTCGAAAGCCACCTGCACTTCCACAGTATCTCCCTCAAAACCGGTTCCTTTTATCTCTATTGTATCCCCAACAACTGGATTTTGAGGGGTAAGTTCCCAGTTGCTTGATGCAGCTGCTCCGGGAGACATAATCAGGAATAGGAAAATAGGAAGCAAGAACAGGAGTCTCAAACTTTCCTTATTCTTCGGATTTTTGATAAATGTAAAAACGGGCTTTATTAACTTAATTTCTTCAGAAAGCAATTTCTCCAACCTCTCCTCTTAATCTTTTCTTGATTAGAAAGGCTATTGTTCATTGAATAGCTATATTATAGGTCTATTTTTCTTTACATCTAGACTAATTATAAAAATTCTCGACAGATATAAAGACAAATAATAAAACTAGTTTATATATTTTTCTTTTTAGTATTCTGACTGTTTGCAGAAAAACGTATTCAGTATACAGGTTTTTGCATTCAGCTGTAAAGAGAAAGGATTGTAGGCTTCTACATCCTTTCTCATAATCTTTTTTTCAAGATTTTCTGTTTTTGTTAAGGCTGAATGGAAATTTTCCAGTCTAGTCTTCTATTTAATTTATCACTTTTTCTTTTTCATCAGTATCACAAGCCCTATCAGCAGGGTTCCTGCAAAGCCTAACAGGAAAGAGGGAAGTTTTGGAGGATTTCTTAAGACTTCTGATAATGAGTTTGCCTGGATGTATGGCTTGATATCTTCGGCTATGAATGATTTTGGAGTTTCGAGAATGGACTTAATTCTCATAAGCGAAGATATTTTGTTTGTCACTGAAGAAATATTAGTGATATTGTCTCCAGTAGAATTCTCCGAGCTGGATATCAAGCTCGCTCTTTGAGAATTTCCACCAGATGTTTTCAGCTCTTTCTGGGATGTATCTTCAGAACTTCCATTATTTTGTTCTTCAGTCAAGTTCTGTTCCGAAGAGTTTGTTTCCGAAGTCAGGTTTTCGTTATTTTGTTCTTCAGTCAAGTTCTGTTCCGAAGAGAGGTTTTCTTCAGACTGTAATTCTACCTGTTTTGCAGTGTCTCCAACATTTACTTCAAAATCGCCTGCCGGTATAGACTTAGTACTATATAGGTAGCTGATACTTCCATCAGAATCTACCTCTATCTCTTGCGTGGCTGTTATCTTGAGTTTGACATTAGAACCACTTGCCTTTCCGTCGATCCTGATTTCATATGTTTAGGACTTACGCAGTTAAAATGCCGAAAACTTGATATCTTTATAAATATACTTATGGCTTAGTGTTTCTCTAAAAACGTACGGAGTTATGGACATAAATCCACCTAAGTGTACCGACATTGACTACATTAATTTTCTCATTGCGGCTTCTAACGTTTTTAGCTGTACTGAAGCTGCTAGATGTTATCCAGACATAGCTAATGCTCCTTCTCATGATGCTTTTACTCGTTGCCTTCAAAGGCAACCTCCAGACACGGAAGCACTATGGGAGGAAGTAAAAAGTTATGTCAAGCTTAAGGGAGGATACCTAATTGTTGATGATTCAACATTAGATAAACCATACGCAGAAGAAATTGCTTTTGTTCGTCGTATGTGGAGTGGAAAACATCATCGTACTGTAAAGGGAATAGGCCTGGTTACCTTAGTTTGGACTGACGGTACAACCGTTATACCTATCGATTTTCGAATTTATAACATCGATGTAGACGACAAAACAAAGAATGACCATTTCCGTGATATGCTTGACAAGGCCGAAGAACGTGGTTTTAATCCCAAATTCGTTTTATTTGATACATGGTATGCAAGTGTGAAAAACCTTAAAGCCATTAGACAGAAAGAGTGGCATTTCCTTACAAGATTGAAAAATAATCGTTTGGTAAATCCTGACAACAAGGGAAATGTGCCACTTGAAACAGTAGATATTCCTCCAAAAGGACGTGTGGTTCACCTCAAAGCATATGGATTTGTAAAGGTGTTTAGGATAGTTTCAAAAAATGGAGACACGCAACACTGGGTTACAGATGTGCAAGAGATGGATGAAGCAAAACGTGAAGATTTGGCAAAGAAGTCATGGAAAATTGAGGAATATCATAGGGGAATAAAACAGTTCTGTGGTGTCGAAAAATGTCAGGCAAGAAAGGAAGAATCACAAAGAGCACATATAATGTTCTCATTAAGAGCTTTTCTTAGACTGGAATTACAAAGAATCAAAAGTGGAATATCCTGGTTTGAAAGTGCTATGAAAATTAGAAGAGTGGCAGTGACAGAATACTTAAGGAATCCCCAATACACGTTAAATTAATTCAAATATTTGAAAGTTTGGAAAAAACAATATGCTAGGAGCCAACTGCGTAACTCCTAATGTTCCTGCAGGGACGTTTGTCTGGGTAACGGTAGCAGTGCCATCTTTTGCCTCTCCACTTTTAGTTATCCACAGTAGCATTTTTGCTCTCACATTCAGATCCTCTACTCCTTCTGCCTGCACGGTAAAACTATTGTAGGAGCTGGAGGGAATTACTACATCTTCAAGCAGATACTCATATTCTCCATCCTGAACCTCCACATCTTTTTCGAAGGATACCTGTGCCTTCGCAGTATCTCCCTCAAAACCGGTTCCTTTTATCTCAATTATATCTCCAGCAGCGGGATTTTGGGGGTTAAGTTCCCAGTTGCTTGATGCAGCTGCTCCTGGAGAAAGAATCAGAAACAGGAAAACAGAAAGCAAAAACAGGAGTTTCAAACTTTCTTTGTTCTTAGGGTTTTTGATGAATGTAAAAACTGGCTTTATTAGCTTAATTTCTTCAGGAAGCAATCTCTTGAACCTCTCTTCTTGGTATTTTTTTGACTGAAAAGGCTATTATCCATTAAATAGTTGTATTATGGCCTATGTCTCATAATGTGGACTAATTATAAAAATTCTAGATAGATATAATAATAAGTGATAAAACTGGTTTATATATTTTACTTTTTAGTATTCCTGGCTGCTTTCAGTATAACGTACTCTGTATACAGACATTTATGTCAGATCATAAGGAGAAAAGAGTGTAGTTTTCTACATTCTTTCTCTCAATTTTTTTCCGATTTTTCGGTTTTTATCAGGGCTTGCTTCTTTTTCCTAAGTGCCGCAAGCCCTGTCAGTAGGGTTCCTGCAAAGCCTAACAGGAAGGAGTAAAGTTCTGGAGGATTTCTTAAGACTTCTAATAATGAGTTTGCCTGAAGGTATGCTTGAAATCTTTGGATATGAGTGATTTTCATTGGTCATTGGTTAAGCATTAAATCCCATCTCCTGTATATGTTTTTATACTAATATTATACTCTTTGAATCTATGTCTCCTCGTTTCCCACCTACTCTTGAAGACTCTCTTCGGAAAATGTTTCCCGAAGAGTGGTTAAGGCAAGCTGCCAAAGAAACTGGTCTTATAGTACGTGAACGTAAAATTGACCCTGTCATTATTGGGTTTTAACTCTGAGTTTTGGTGTACGCTTGCAGCGTACACTTGCCAGTTTAAAACGAGAATATGAAACTGAGTCACAAAAAACAATAAGTGATAGCAGCTGATACTATCGTTTTACTCCAGAACTTGTTGAGTTTCTTCATCAGTGTGTTATTCACGGCATAGAGGAGCTTGCAAAAGATCCTGGAAGAAAACTTAGCAAAAAACTCGAAAACTTCCAGGATGTTCTCATTCAGGACAGTACAATTGTTCGTCTTCACTCTTCTTTAGCAGATAAGTTTCCAGCGGTAAGGACAAGAAAAGTAGCTGCAGGCATAAAAGTGGGGGTTATGGTAAGCGCAGTTGCTAACGAACCTAAAACAGTTGCCCTGTATTCTGAAAAAACAGCTGAGATCAAAACATTAAAAATAGGTCCCTGGATCAAAGATCGTATTCTGCTTGTTGATCTTGGTTTTTACAAAACTCAGATGTTTGCAAGGGTTAAGGAAAATGGAGGATATTTTGTTTCGAGAATAAGGAAAAATATGGATCCTATTCTTGTTTCTGTTGAAGTGGGACTTTCTAAAACAAAAAGCAAGGAGTTCGCTGGAAAAACTGTTAGTGAATGCATTAAACAACTTTCTGGGAAAGATCTTGATGCTGTTGTGAAAATATAGTTTAAAAGAAGAGCATACAAAGGTAAACAAAAACAGGATGAGATGATTGTACGTCTTGTTGCAGTCTATAATGACGAGGATGAAAAGTACCATATTTATATCACAAATATTCAGAAAGATATTTTGAATGCAAAAGACATTGCAAACCTATATGGAGCAAGATGGGACATAGAACTGTTGTTTAAGGAATTGAAAAGCAAATATGCGCTGGACGTTCTTGAAACAAAGAATGTGCAGGTAATTGAAGCTCTAATCTGGACAGCAATATTGACACTAATCGTTAGCAGAAGAATTTATTCTCTTGTAAGAAACTCAATAACTTATCCTAAAAAAATGGCTAGATATACACAGTTACGTTGGAGTACAATATTTGCAGAAAATGCATCAGATTTGTTGACAGTAATTCTATATATGTGTGGAATTCAAAGAACTTTTGAAACGATAATGAGCGTATATGAAAGTCAAGCATTAGATCCACATGTAAACAGAGAAAGGTTTAGAGATGAATGGTTTGAATAAAAAATGAAAGAATTGGGTTCAAAAATGAATAACAGGAGAAGGAAATGAATCCTTAACCGATGACAAATGGGGTGATTTTAAGTTTCTGAGAATGGACTTAATTCACATAAGCGGAGAGGCTCTTAACTCCATTGAAGATATACTTGAGGTATTTTCCGGATATAGATTTCAAGTCCAATCCATACGAATTTTCGGAGGATATTTTCAGCTTTTTCTGGTCTATGCCTGCCAGACTTTCATTATTTTCATAGGCTCCCATAAGGAGGAGATAGTCTCCTGGGGGAAGTTCCAGGCTTTTCAGGGAAAGGTTACTCTGGTTTTTCTCACCTATGCTTATCGTACCGTTATCTTTCCCTATAAGGGTCTGGATCTCGTTCTGAATGTCGTCTTTTTCATTTTCAGATTCATTTCCACTCAAATTGGTTTCCAAATTCCTGATAAGGTCAATTCCGTTCACAATAGGCCTTATTTTGGTGGTCGTCCAGATTGAGTTTGTGTTTTCAGATGTTGTATAGGCACCATCATTTATCAGCACAGCCCAGTAAGTATAATTCTTCTCAGCGGGTGCATTTTTCAGATCCAGGTTTATTTCTAAGTTTTCGCCTTCTTGAAGGTTATATGAAGTTCTGGCTTCCATTTGATATTTGAGAACTTCAAAATATTTTGCTAAAAGGATTCCTTTTTCCGATCCTGTTTTTTCCGTTTCGTTTCCTGCAAGGGTTATAAGGATCCAGTAGTGGCCTGCCTGAAGAGGGCCCATTGTCAGGGGAGTAAGGTCTCCTTCTTTGTTCAGGGTTGCAGGTATCTTGGCATAAGTTTCTGTATCGTTGTTTAAGACATCTTCAAGACTAATCGTGCTTTCATTCATACTATATGAAATCTCTTTTCCCGGAGAACACGGACTGTGTTCCTTAATGAGGTAAATGTCCACATTCTGCTGTCCTAAAGTTTCAGGTCCATAGTAGCTTAACTTTAAGCTCTCGTTTACGGTATAAAACGGACGAAGAGAATAAGGATATGACAATATAAATTTCAGATTGTTCCAGCTATTTTTCTCTGTTTTTATCCCAGTTATTGCCGACTCGTTTCTCTGACTGTCTGTCCAGTCATATATTTTTATTTCAGATGTATCTCCAGAACTTTCGTTATCTTTTTCTTCACTTGAATTCTGTCCCGATGAGTTCATTTTTGAAGGCAGACTTTCTTTATTTTGTTCTTCACTCGAGTTATGTTCCGAAGAGTTTGTTTCCGAAGAAAGGCTTTCTGATGTCTGTAATTCTATTTGCTTTGTAATGCCCTCAACATTTACTGCAAAATCGCCTGCAGGTATGGATTTAGTATTATATTGATAGCTGAAATTTCCATCAGAATCTACTTCTATCTCTTGCATGGCTGTTATCTTGAGTTTGACACTAGAACCACTTGCCTTTCCGTCAATTCTTATCTTATATGTTCCTGGTGGAACATTTGCCTGGGAAACGGTAACAGTGCCGTCTTTTGTCTCTGCGCTTTTAGTTAACCATAAGAGCATTTTTGCTCTCACATTCAGATCCTCTACTCCTTCTGCCTGCACGGTAAAACTATTGTAGGAGCTGGAGGGAATTACTACATCTTCAAGCAAGTACTCGTATTCTCCATCCTGAACCTCCACATCTTTTTCGAAGGATACCAGCACTTTTGCAGTATCTCCCTCAAAACCGGTTCCTTTTATTGTCATCATATCCCCAACAACGGGATTTTGGGGGTTAAGTTCCCAGTTGCTTGATGCAGCTGCTCCTGGAGAAATAATCAGGAACAGGAAAACAGGAAGCAAAAACAGGAGTCTCAAACTTTCTTTATTCTCTTGATTTTCGATAAATGTGAAAATGGGCTTCATTAGCTTAATTTCTTCAGAAAGCAATTTCTCCAACCTCTCCTTTTTATGTTTTTTTAACCAGAAAGGTATTGTCATTGAATAGTATATTATGGTCTATTTCTTATACCTGGACTAATTAAAAATTCTAGACAGATATGTGAGCAAATAATAAAACTGGTTTATATATTTTTTCTTTTTTGTATCTTGCATTCTGCAGTAAAACCTGTTCAGTATACAGGTTTTTGTACCCAGCTGTAAAGAGAAAGGACTGTAGTTTTCTACATTCCTTCTCTCAATTTTTTCAAGACTTTTGATTTTTGTTATAACTGGATGGGGATTTTCCAGCTTTTTTCTGGATCTAGTATAGGTTTCATTTCTTTTTCCTCAGCACTGCGAATCCTACCAGTAGGGTTACTGCAAAGCCCAACAAGAAGGAGGGAAGTTTTGGAGGATTTCGTAAGACTTCTGCTAATGAGTTTGCTTGAATATATGGCTTGACATCTTCGAGTATGAATGATTTTGGATTTTCGAGAAGAGACTTAATTTCCATAAGTGGAGATGCTTTGAATTTCTTTGAAGATTCATCACCGAAGGTATTTTCTGAGCTGGGGTTCAAGCCTAATCCAGATAAGCTTTTGGGGGATATTCTCAGTTTTTTCTGGGTTATACCTGTCAAGCCTTCATTATTTCCATAGGTTCCTGTAAGGAGGAGATAGTCTCCTGGGGGAAGTTCCAAACTTTTCAGGGAAAGGTTACTCTGGGTTTTCTCACCTATGCTTATCGTACCGTTATCTTTCCCTATAAGGGTCTGGATCTCATTCTGAAGTTCATCTTTTCCGTTTTTGGATTCATATTTACTCAAATTGGTTTCCAAAACCTTGATAAGGTCAACTCCGTTCACGATAGGTCTGATTCCGGTGTTCATTCTCCATCTTGGGTTTGTGCCTTCAAATGCTGTATAGGCACCATCTTTTATCATTATAGCCCAGTAAGTATAATTCTTCTCAGCGGTCGCATTCTTCAGATCCAGGTTAACGTCTAAGTTTTTGCCTTCTTGAAGGGCATATGGAGATCTGTCTTCCATTTGGTATTTGAGAACTTCAAAATATTTTGCTAAAAGAACCTCTTTTTCCGATCCTGTTTTTTCCGTTTCGTTTCCTGCAGGGGTCATAATGATCCAGTAGTGGCCTGCCTGAAGAGGGTCCAGTGTCAGGGGAGTAAGGTCTCCTTCTTTGTTCAGGGTCGCAGGTATCTTTACATAAGCTTCTGTATCATTGTTTAAGACATCTTCAAGACTAATCGTGCTTTTATTTGTACCATATAAAATCTCATTTTCCGGAGAACTCGGGCTGTATTCCTTGATGAGGTAAATGTCTACTTTCTGCTGCCCTAAAGTTCCAGGTCCATTATAACTTATATTCACATTGTCTTTTGTGGTATAAAACGAACGAAGTGGATATGAATACGACAGTATAAATTTAATATTGTTCCAGCTATTTCTCTCGGTTTTTACCTTAGGTGTTACAGACTCGTTTCCCTGACTGCCTGTCCAATTATATACTTTTATTTTATTTACTTCCTGACTTGCCACCGTCCAGTTTACTTCAGGGCTCAATACTTCGCTTTCCACACTTTTTGTGCTGTTTGAAGTTCCATTTGAGGTTCCATTTGAAGTTTCGTTTGAGATTCCATTTGAGGTCCCGTTTGAGGTTCCATTTGAAGTTTCGTTTGAGATCCCATTTGAGGTTTTGGTTCTATTTTTAGTTTCCACTTCTGTACTTTTCAGACTTTTCGACTCATTGATTGTTTCATTTTTTGTTTCATTTTTCGTTTTGGTATTGTTTTGGGTGATGGTTCTATTTACTGTTATTATTTTATATTTCAAATTAGATACATTGTTTTCTGAACTTTTTGATTCATTTTCTTGAGCAACTGTTTTATTTGATGCTATTATTTTGCATTTACAGTTAGACCCACCACTTTTTGAACTTTTTTGGTTATCTTCTCCGATGTTTTCTTGGCTATCTGTATTGTTACTTTCTGATTCGTTTTCCTGATCAACTGTTTTATTTACTGTTGTTGTTTTATACCAGTTAGATACATTAGCTTCTGAATTTTTTGATTCGTTTTTTTCGATATTTTCTTTGCTATCTGTATCGTTACTTTCTGATTTGTTTTCCCTTTCAACTGTTTTATTTACTGTTATTGTTTTATACCAGTTAGATATATTAGCTTCTGAATTTTTTGATCGTTTTTTTATATTTTCTTTGCTATCTGTATCGTTACTTTCTGATTTGTTTTCCCTTTCAACTGTTTCATTTACTGTTATTGTTTTATATTTCAAATTAGATACATTAGCTTCTGAATTTTTTGATTCATTTCCTTTGATATTTTCTTTGCTATCTGTATTTTTTCCTGTTTCTGTTTTTGATTTAGTATTATTTTCTCCTGTTTCCTGATTTTCCTTACTTTTGTTTTCTTCTATTTTATACACTTTGTAATGTAAAATAGAGTCAGCTAGGTCAGTCTCTTGCTCAATGTCTTCTCCTGTTTCTTGAGTTGTTGTATTTTTTCCTGCTTCTGTTTCTGTTTTTGATTTAGTATTATTTTCTATTGTTTCTTGAGTTGTTGTATTTTTTCCTGCTTCTGTTTCTGTTTCTAATTTTGTATTATTTTCTACTGTTTTTTGAGTTGTTGTATTTTTTCCTGCTTCTGTTTCTGTTTTTGATTTAGTATTATTTTCTATTGTTTCTTGAGTTGTTGTATTTTTTCCTGCTTCTGTTTCTGTTTTTGATTTAGTATTATTTTCTATTGTTTCTTGAGTTGTTGTATTTTTTCCTGCTTCTGTTTCTGTTTTTGATTTAGTATTATTTTCTCCTGTTTCTTGAGTTGTTGTATTTTTTCCTGTTTCTGTTTCTAATTTTGTATTATTTTCTACTGTTTTTTGAGTTGTTGTATTTTTTCCTGCTTCTGTTCCTGTTTCTGATTTAGTATTATTTTCTACTGTTTTTTGAGTTGTTGTATTTTTTTCTGTTTCTGATTTAGTACTATTTTCCACTTTTTCTTTTGTTTCTGTACTTTTTCCTGTTCCTGTTTCTAATTTAGTATTATTTTCTCCTGTTTCTTGATTTTCCTTACTTTTGTTTTCTCCTACTTTTTGTTCAAGATTTTCTTCATCTTCTATGCAGTAAGAGCATTTATCGGTATAATTTTTGTCACTTTTTGTGCAGGAAGAATAATCATCTTTTGTATTGTTATCTTCATCATTTTCCATGCAGTCAAAGCAATTAACTTCGGTATAATTTTCGTCTACTATATAATACAAATAATTATCTTCTGTCTCGTTACTTACTCCAATGTTTGACTCATGTACTACTTTGTCTCTTGCCTGGCTGTTGGTTTGGCTTCCCGCTCCTGTAGCTGATATTGAAATTACTGAAAAAATTAGAACCAGAGTAATGAAGATTAATCTCCACTTTCTGCTAAATATTTCATTATAAATTCCTGTTTTTTTCTTCAATCAGTGCACCCCTTAATTATCCTCTTTTCTGCTTAAATTTGAGTTTTTACGTTTCTTTATGCATTTTATATGTGATTTTAAGTTTTATTTTGGCATGATTTATTATTCTGTAAATTTATTAAGATAAATCTCCTTTATTACAAAGATTTTAAAAAATTTTTAAAACAATTTTAATATTTTTTGATAAATATCTTCTGTAAACGTCTTTTCATTTTTCAAATTTTTTTATTCTTTAACAGCACAGTGGTAACAATGTTTCTTTACGCGTTTTTATGTGTGATTTTAAGTTTATTTTAGCATGATTTGTTATTCTGCAAATTTATTACGATAATTTTTTTTATTACAAAGATTTTAAGGGAATTTTAAAATGATTTTAATATTTTTAGATAAATATCTTCTGTAAACGTCTTTTCATTTTTCAAATTTCTTCATCTTTGAATTATATA
Organism: Methanosarcina barkeri MS; assembly: GCF_000970025.1. GTDB lineage: Archaea > Halobacteriota > Methanosarcinia > Methanosarcinales > Methanosarcinaceae > Methanosarcina > Methanosarcina barkeri. The sequence continues at coordinate 3,433,019 of NZ_CP009528.1, read as the reverse complement.
GTATTAATAATAATATTATTAGGAGTCCTGAGTTTACCTATCTTGACTTTTCATTACTTAAACTCTTCTTTCTTGATTCAAACTTCCATAGTAAATTTTCCTTTTGGCTCTGATCTGGGTTAAAAAGAAATTTTACTTTCAGATTTAGGTTTTCTACAGATCACTGGTTGACCTGCTGGTGAATGTCTCCAATAATCATATTTTCTGTAATAATTTCATAGACACTGGGGCAACTGTCTCAGACAAGGCAATAGATACCAAACTTTTAGTTATCATAACAGAGCTTTCAGTTTTATTATATTGGCACAGGTGGCGAGTAATAAATACTCCAATCTTCGAGGCTGCCAACAATTCAATTTCAGGGTAAAAACATCTAAAAACAGGGCACATACTAATTTAAATTGAAATGTACTATTTATTAGAAATTGTGATTCTTGAAACTATTTACCTATTTAATTTGCTATTTATAATCATATATGAAATCCTATAGTCATAAATGAGTAAAAATAAAGAAACCTGCTGATCTAATCCACCAGTTTTTCTTATGGTGTTATCTGGTTACAGCTTGAGTAACTCTTTATTTTTAGTTTATACTAAAAAGGATTTTAAATTCTTCAAAAAAATCAGTGCCAGAGCTAAGTGTAAAAAGTGGTGATGTCCAATGAATTATATAAGAAATGTTTACATAAAAAAAATTTGCCCTGTTTGTGGAAATGAATTTATTGTCTTGAAAAACATAGAGAAAAAAGCTGTTTACTGCACTCTTCACTGCCTCTCAGTATCCGAAAATGAGCGGATTAACAGTGTTTCTCCATTAATATCTACGTAATACAGGAGGACTATAGTATCAGGACTTGAATTATAATCTACGAGCAAGTATTCGAATTCAGACTAAAAAGTCTATATAAAATTCAAGACATTAATCAGAAATCTACAACAAGAATTCTGGAATCTAAAACTTAATTGGAAAATTAAATATAAACTTCAATTAACGGATTCCACTTAACTTTTAAAATATTTTTAAACTAGCCTATTATAATTTACAAGCTCGCATATAATATCTAGCATAATAGTTTGCATATAATATTGTACACTAATATAATATTGTACACTAATATCTGTCTACACTCTGTTATAATCACTCTATTAAAGATAAATAGTGATACTATCTATTACTCACAGGCCAGTTTATATAACGTACATCAAGTTGGTCTATCAGTTTTTGCTGGCATAAGTACAGCTGGTATTCTGTCGACTGTAATCCCATATTTTAAATCTTCGATTGAGGAAATATAAGCTCGAACTCTTTTCTCTATTTATTCTTGTTCTCTCTTGCAATGGATTCTTCTTTCTGAATTCTCTTCTCGCCCTGCAAAGGCTTTATATATTAGATCTGCTATGTAAAGGCAAAGTACATGCGAGATGAAAATTCACGCATTTTAGTGCTTGAAATTATCTAATCAGATCAATGTGATGCTTAATGCTAACATCCTGGAAGTTTCCGGGAGATAAGGTTTTCTACCGTGCTTTACGGAAGATTTCCTGCATTGAAGATAAATCCAGTGAGAAAAGTCGGATCAACATGAGTGTTAAAGGGCCAATGCTTTGAAACGCCCGCTTTTGGCGTCCTGAGACGCCTATAATCGCACGAAGCTGTTCAGGTTTTCGATGAGTTGCGGTTGCAGTTACTGAATACTGAAGTTTCAAATCAGGGAACTGAATTTAAAATCAGGTTACCACATACTGAAGTTTCAAATCAGACTACTGAATGTTTCAAATCAGAGCCGGATGCCTGGATTTGGGTCTGCCAGGATCGTAAAATCGATCCTAAGAGTATGCTCCTGCTAGACAAGCTGGGAAGAGGATCGGATATTGCAGATGCCTGAAGGAATTAGGGTACCGGGAGCATAAAGCTCTGGTCTGCTCGAGGCATATGTGCCAGGCAGGTCTGAAAGACATCCCTCCCCACCTGGTAGCGTTCGGGGAATCCAGTGTATTTTTTCTTTTGCCACTCACGTTGGGCCGACCGGAGGGGCTGGCATTTCAATTGAAATTTACGGAGTAGAAATATGGCAAGCATACACCGACCAAAACGAGGTTCCCTCGCATTTAGTCCACGTAAAAGGGCAAAGAGCCACATTCCACGGTTCAGAGCCTGGCCGGAGGCTACAGGTGAACCAAGGCTACAGGGTTTTGCAGGGTACAAGGTGGGCATGACCCACGTGATCATGGTTGATGACATAAAGAACAGCCTTACCCAGGGTATGGAAATCTCCGTACCCGTAACTGTCATCGAAACTCCCGCAATAAGGGTAGCAGCCATCCGGGCTTATGCAGAAGATACCACCGGAGAAAAGGCAATCGCTGAGGTCTGGGCAGCAGACCTTGATCCTGAACTCAAACGCAGGATCCCTGTACCAAAAGGAGAGAATATGGCTGAAACCCTTGGGAATATCGGTAAAATGATCGAAGACGGAAAGGTAAGCGATATCAAGGCAGTTACTTATACTCTGCCAAAGAGCCTTACCGGGGTTCCCAAAAAGACTCCAGATATCATGGAGTCTGGAATTAGCGCTCGGGATCTCAACACCAAGTTCGAGTACGCAAAATCAATCCTCGGTACCCTTGTAAGCATAACCGATGTTTTTAAGACCGGAACACTTGTTGACACAGCTGCAATTACTATCGGAAAAGGGACTCAGGGTCCTGCCAAGCGCTGGGGCACCCAGCTTATGAAAGGCAAGCACTCCAGACAGGGCAGTCTCAGGCAGATCGGTACTCTTGGTGGCTTCGGCCTTCGCCGTGTATCCTGGAGAGTCCCGCAGATGGGTCAGACAGGATATCACCAGAGAACTGAGTTCAATAAGCGCATTCTTAAGATTGGATCTGATGGGGAAGAAGTCACTCCAGAAGGCGGCTTCATCAATTATGGCCTTGTCCGTGGGGATTATGTGCTGATTAAAGGCAGCGTTCCAGGACCTTCAAAAAGGCTTATCAGACTCAGAGACCCTATCAGGGCAAAGAAAGCCGACCTTGGCGAACCAAATATCCTTCACATAAGCAGGGAATCCAAGCAGGGGTGAAGTGAAATGGCTACAGCAAAAACAATAGACCTTACAGGGAAGGTTGTCAGGGAGATTGAGCTTCCAGACGTCTTTGATGTGGATTACCGACCTGACCTGATTAAAAAGGCAGTGCTTGCGGCACAGGCAAACAGGCTTCAACCCTACGGTCCCCGTCTCTATGCAGGCATGGAAACTTCCGCAAGAGGTTGGGGTTCAGGGCGAGGTGCGTCCCATATTCCGAGGCTCGTAAACAGCAGCAGAGCTGCAAGAGTCCCGCATGCAAGAGGCGGAAGAAGAGCTCACCCACCAAAACCGGAAGCCGACAGAAGCGAGAAAGTCAACACCAAAGAACGCCGCTATGCAATCCGCTCTGCAATCGCAGCAACCAGGGATCCGACTCTCGTGAGCCTGAGAGGCCACATCTTTGAAGCCGAGCTTCCGATTGTTACGGAAAACGCTCTTGAGGACCTGGACAAGACAAAGCAGGTAATAGAATTCCTGCAGGCTATAGGAGTCTACGAAGACGTGCTCAGGGCAAAATATGGAAGACACATCAGAGCCGGCCGCGGAAAGCTCAGAGGTAGGAAATACAAGCACAAAAAGAGCGTCCTTATTGTTGTTGCAGGGGAAAGCGCCCCTATCCTGAAGGCTGCAAGAAACCTCTCAGGGGTAGATGTTGTAACAGTGGATTCACTGAATGCTGAACTGCTCGCACCTGGCACTCACGCAGGGCGCCTTACTATCTGGACAGAATCCGCAGTTGAAAAACTGGAAGGTGCATTCCAATGAGTTCCATTAATTATCCTTTTGTTACTGAAAAAGCGATGATGTTGCTTGATGAAAACAAGCTCCAGTTTATCGTGGATACCAGGTCAAACAAAAAGCAGATCGTAGTAAATGTTGAAAAACTGTACGGGTTCAAAGTAAAGTCCGTGCGAACCATGACCACCATGAAGGGCACGAAAAAAGCAATCCTGACATTCGAAGATCCTGAATCGGCACACGAGATTGCAACCCGGATAGGACTGATGTGAGGTGTGATGTATGGGTAAAAGAATCATATCACAAAATAGGGGTAGAGGTACTCCTACCTACAGAGCTCCTTCTCACAAGTACAAGGCAGAACTGAGGCACCCCCGTGTTGACGAGAACACGTCGATTCAGGGGAAAGTCATTAATCTCGAGCACGACCCTGCTCGCTCAGCTCCGATAGCAAAAGTTGCCTTTGAAACTGGGGAAGAACTTCTCCTGCTTGCCTCGGAAGGAATTGCAGTAGGGAGCACAATTGAGTGCGGAGACGATGCCGATGTCAAGCCAGGAAATATAGTTCCTATAGGAAAGGTGCCTGAAGGTTTCTTTATCTGCAATATCGAGTCAAAGCCAAATGATGGTGGCAGATTCGTGCGCTCTTCCGGTGTATACGCAACTATCGTAACCCATGAGCCTAACAGGACTGCAGTGGCAATGCCTTCAGGTAACATTAAATGGCTTAATCCTAAGTGCAGAGCAGTTGTTGGTATCGTTGCAGGCGGAGGTCGTGTTGACAGGCCATGGCTCAAAGCCGGAAAAAAGTACCATAAAATGAAAACAAGAGCTGCAAAGTATCCCAGGGTTTCAGGAGTTGCCATGAACCCAGTTGACCACCCATTCGGTGGAGGTGCCTGGAAGCACCCGGGCAAGCCAACAACGGTTAGCAGAAACGCTCCGCCTGGAAGGAAGGTCGGACTGATTGCAGCTAGAAGGACCGGAATGAAGCGCTGATGAGGGGTATTCGTTATGGCTAAAAAATCATCATCAAGATTACCAAAGAGAAAGGGTGAGTATACCTACCGCGGGAAAACCGTCTCAGAACTTCAGGAACTGAGTCTTGAAGAGTTTGCAGAACTCCTGCCTTCAAGAGAACGTAGGAGCATCAAACGCGGATTCACAGAAGGACAGAAAAAAGTCCTGCACGAGTTCAAAGAAGGAAAGAAGGTCAGGACTCATCACAGAGACCTAATTATCCTTCCGGAAATGATCGGACAGACTATTGAAATTCATAATGGGAAAGGCTTTGTAAGTGTAGACCTCCAGCCTGAAATGATCGGGCACCGTTTCGGAGAATTCGCACCCTCAAGGTCAAGGGTTTCACATGGCAGTGCCGGTGTGGGAGCAACCCGTTCAAGCAAGTTCGTGCCACTGAAATGAGGTGAAAGGGAATGGCAAGAATTAATTATTCAGTTAAAGGAGACCCTGAGATTACCTCTAAAGCTATGGGTTCTGAACTCCATATTTCCCCTAAAAAGTCCCGTGAAGTCTGCTGCAAAATTAAGGGTATGAAGGTTCCTGAAGCAAGAAAGTTTTTAGAAGATGTAATTGCTTTAAAGCAGGCAGTTCCCTTCAAAAGACATCATGATGGAACAGGACACCGAAAGGGTCCAATGGCTGCAGGCAGGTACCCTGTTAGTGCTTCAAAAGAGATCCTCAAGATCTTGAAGAATGCAGAAAGCAATGCCGAATACAAGGGTCTTGAACCCTCAAATATGTATATTACTCACGCTGCAATTCAGCGCGGGAGGGTAATTCACGGGTTTATGCCAAGAGCCAGAGGGCGGGCAACACCCAAAGACACAGACACTGTAAATATCGAGATGATTCTTTCCGAGGTGCGCTAAATGGCAATAGAAAGAAAATTCGTCAGTGATGGTTTTGTCAAAGCCTCCATGGACGAGTATTTCGCAGAACAGCTGAATAGAGCTGGATATGGCGGTATGGAGCTTAACAGGACCCCAATGGGCACCCAAATTGTTATTTATTCTGAAAAGCCTGGAATGGTAATCGGAAAAGCCGGGAAGGTCATCCGAAAACTTACCAGAGATGTAGCAGCTAGGTACAACCTCGAAAACCCGCAGATTGATGCTCAGGAAGTTAAGAAACCTGAACTTAATGCTCAGATGATGGCTTCAAGGCTTGCAGCTTCAATTGAGAGAGGCTGGTACTTCAGGAAGGCCGGACACAACACAATTCGGGCAGTTATGAATGCAGGTGCACTTGGCTGTGAAGTCGTAATCTCAGGAAAGCTTACGGGTGCCAGGTCAAGAGTTGAAAAATTCGTTGACGGGTACATAAAGCACTCTGGAAATCCTGTGCAGGAAGTAGTAGACGAAGGATTTGCAGTAGCAGTCAAAAAGCTCGGGACCCTTGGCTGTAAAGTCAGGATCATTCAGCCAGACGTTGTCTTGCCTGACTCATACACTACTACGGAACCAAGTGAGCCTGTAACTGAACCTGTAGAAAAGCCTGCAGAAAAGCCTGCTGAAAAACCTGCCGAAGCTCCTAAAAAGGAAAGTGCGGCAAAATCCAAAACTCCTGCAGCAGTACCTGAGAAACCAGTAGAAGCAGCTGAAGTTGCAGAGCCTGAAGAAGCCGAGGAAGAACCCCAGGCTGAAGTAGCAGAAGACATTGAAGAGGCTGAAGTCATTCAGGTTGAAGGCTCAGAAGAACTTCGAAGACAGGTCAATGGAGTCTGGCAACACAAGCACGAAGGTTACGACTACTGGCATCCCATGGCAAGGGTTCATAAGGAGGCTAAGGAATAATGGCAATCCTCAGACCCACAGAAATTCGAGACATGTCACTTGAGGAGCGGGCTGACGAACTCGAGAACCTTAACAGTGAACTGGTCAGGGAACGTGCCCTTACTTCCGCAGGTGGAGCTCCTGAAAACCCGGGAAGAATCGGAGAAATCAGGAGAACGATTGCTCGGATAAAGACAATTCAGCATGAGCTAAATGAAATCTAAAGTGGAAATTCTACCTTCGACCCTTATCTACCATGAACTGATAGGGCTCGAAATTCAGGTGATTCGTTCCACTAATCCAGCATTGATAGGAATCCGCGGCCGGGTGATTAACGAAACGAAAAATCTGTTAATCATAGAAAACTCAAGGTCGCGGGAACTGAAGATTCCAAAGGCGGATTCGGAATTTCTCTTCCGAATCCCTGCCGAGCTCTCAGAAAAAGGCCGCAGATCCGATACATTCGTTAAAATTCAGGGAAACCTGCTGCTCTCACAACCCGAAAATCGGATCAAGAACATCAAAAAGTTACGCAAATGGGGCTAAACTCATGGCAAAAGATATTGGATTAAACATACCGGCGCCATCAGAAGAATGTAATGATTTATACTGTCCCTTCCACGGAACACTTTCAGTAAGGGGTCAAATCCTTGTGGGCACCGTGGTTAGCAGCAAGATGGACAATACGGTAGTTATTGAAAGGCAATACATGAAATTGGTGCCGAAATACCAGAGATACGAGAAGAGACGTTCAAAGGTTCACGCACACAACCCGCCTTGCATTTCAGCAAAAGTCGGGGATATCGTTACGATCGCAGAATGCAGACGTATAAGCAAAACGAAGTCCTATGTGGTAGTTAAAGCGGAGGTGCCCAAATGAAAGGCATACGCTCCAACATCCCAAGGGCTCTCAACGCAGGCGCCAAGGTTCCCTGTGTGGACAACACCGGAGCCAAGGTCGTTGAGATTATTTCTGTCAAGAAGTACAGAGGGGTCAAGAACAGAATGCCCTGCGCAGGAATTGGGGACATGTGCGTCGTCTCAGTAAAAAAAGGTACACCAGAAATGAGAAAGCAGGTTCTCCTTGCAGTAGTGGTTCGCCAGAAGCAGGAGTTCCGCCGTCCGGATGGGTTGCGTGTGTCCTTTGAGGACAATGCAATGGTAATTACGGATGAAGAAGGGATTCCAAAAGGTACGGACATAAAAGGTCCTATAGCAAGAGAAGTAGCTGAGAGGTACCCCAAGATCGGGACCACAGCATCTATCATTGTCTGAGGTGGCGAAAATGGTATCCAAACAGCCTAGAAAGCAGAGAAAGGCAAGATATAATGCGCCTCTGCACGTCAGACAGAAATTCATGGGCGCAAAGCTTAGTGAAGAACTCTCCAAAGAGTATGGCACAAGGAGCGCCGCAGTTATAGCGGGAGACACCGTGAAGGTCATGCGTGGAGATTATAAGGGTACTGAAGGAAAGGTCCAGACCGTTTCGCTTCAGGACGGCACAATTTCTGTGGACGGAGTTATTTCCACCAAGGTGGATGACACCGAAGTCCCAAGACCTATATACCCCTCCAATGTTATGATCACAAAACTGGAAATGAAGGACGGGCGCAGAGCATCAAGTATTAAGAAGTGAGGCAGGTGATTTTGTGACACACCAGAAAAGATTATCAATTCCAAGAAGCTGGAAGGCCGGGAAAAAAGGTTATAAGTGGGTCTCCGCCACTCACCCGGGGCCTCACAGTCAGGCACGCAGTCTTCCGCTCGGAATCATAATTCGTGATATTCTCAAGCTTGTAGATAATAGCAGGGAAGGTAAGAGGATTCTCTCGGAAGGCAAAGTTCTTGTAGATGGAATCCCCAGGAAAGACCTCAGGTTTCCGGTTGGGCTTTTTGACGTAATTACACTCCCTCTCATAAATGAAACATACAGAATGTTCCAGGATGAAAAGGGACGTCTTGCCCTTCACAAGCTGGACGCGACAAACGTTAACAAATTGTGCAGGATCAACAACAAGACTACCCTCAAAGGAGGAAAGGTGCAGCTTAACCTGAATGACGGGACCAACATTCCGGGTTCTAACGAATACAGCACAAAGGACTCTCTGATTCTCTCATTGCCTGACAAGCATATAGTAAAGCACCTGCAGTTCAAGGTCGGCAATCTGGCAATGGTAGTAGGTGGCCAGCACTCTGGAGAAATCGGAAAGATCACTGAAATCAGGGAAGTTAAGAGTTCCAGGCACAATACAGTCGCGATTTCTGGGGAAACCGATTTCGAAACAATTGAAGATTACGTTATTGTTATAGGCGAGGACAAGCCTGAGATCCGGCTCGGTGGTGAGGTAATTGAGTAACGTTATGCGCACTCCCGTTGTTGAGAAGGTAATTGTCCACATGGGTGTTGGAGAAAGTGGCCAGCATCTCGTAGACGCCGAAGAAATCCTCAGAGCTATCACAGGGCAGGAAGTTGTCAGGTGCTTTGCCAAGAGGACTCTTCCGGCTTTCTCGATCAAGAAGAACGAACCAATAGGCTGCAAGGTGACCCTGAGAGGCCAGAGAGCCCAGCAGTTTCTCGAGACAGCTCTTGGTATCGTCGATAAGACTCTTGGCAGGTCTCAGTTTGACTCCCTTGGAAACGTCTCTTTCGGAATTGAAGAACACACTGATTTTCCGGGCATGAAATACGACCCGAATATCGGGGTTTTCGGAATGGACGTAACAGTTGTTATTAAGCGCCCTGGAGAAAGAATCTGCAAGAGAAGGATTGCAACAAGGAAGATCCCGACCAACCACAAGGTCACAGTTGAGGATGCTATTGCTTTCCTTAACGATAGTTATGGCGTGGAGGTCATGTAAATGACAGAGACTATAAATAAGTCCGGAAGAGGAGTAAACGTGTGCAAGCGGTGCGGAAGAAAGCAGGGACTTATCCGCAAATATGACATTTACCTCTGCAGGCACTGTTTCAGGGAAATTGCCCACGATATGGGTTTTGAGAAGTATTCATAAGGTGATTAAAATGGTATTACTTGATCCTCTTGCAAACGCCCTTTCCACAATTAAAAATGCCGAAGCTATTGGGAAAAGTTCCTGTATTATCAGGCCTGCCTCAAAAAACATTGGCAACGTGTTGAAGGTTATGCAAGATCTCGGCTACATTGGAGAATTCGAGTTTATCGATGACGGAAAAGCCGGAATCTACAGTGTCACCCTCGTGGGAAGAGTCAACAAATGCGGTGCAATTAAGCCGCGGTATTCCGTAGGAACTGGCAGCTTTGAACGCTGGGAAAAGCAGTTCCTGCCGGCAAAGAACTTTGGCGCCCTTATAATAACTACTTCAAGCGGAGTTATGTCCCAGTACGAAGCCCGTGAGAAGAAGATTGGTGGGCAACTTCTTGCTTATGTATACTGAGCTGGAGGGAACAGGAAATGGTTAAGGAAATTGCAAGAAAAATAGAGATTCCTGAAGGAATTTCCGTTTCTTTCTCTCAGGATGTGTTTACAGCCACAGGTCCTCTGGGAACTGTAGAAAGAAAACTGTGGTATCCTGGAATCAAGATCTACGTCAGGGACGACGAAGTAGAGGTTGACGCGGAATCGTCCAGGAAAGAACAGAAAGCCATGGTAGGCACTTTTACTTCCCATATCAAAAACCTTATGAAAGGCGTAAATGAGGGTTTTGAGTGCAAGATGACTATCCTGTACGCTCACTTTCCAATGCAGGTAAAAGTTGATGGTAAGACCCTCGTAATCGGAAATTTCCTTGGAGAAAAGAAGCCAAGAATTGCAAAAATCCTTGGCGAGACAAAGGTTAAGGTTTCTGGAAATGAGGTTACTGTTTCCGGAATCAACAAGGAAGATGTCGGGCAGACTGCCGCAAATATTGAACAGAAGACTAAGATCAAGAGATTCGACCCGAGGATTTTCCAGGACGGAATCTACATTGTGCAGAAGCCCTGAGGTGGTTATGATGGCAGAAGAATTCAAATCAGAAGATACTTTAGTTTCCACCCTTGATATGGACTCTGAATCCAGGCGATTATTCAATGTGAGAAAGGTCCAGAAGGGAAAGAAGCCCCAGTTCAAGAGAGCGGCATGTCATAAATTTAAGAGGCTTGACAGCAACTGGAGGCATCCGAGAGGTACTCAGGGTAAACAGCGTAGAAAATATGTCTCAAAAGGTGCTCATGCCCAGGTAGGATACGGAAGTCCTGCTGCAGTAAAAGGCCTGCACCCGTCCGGTTATTCTGATGTGCTTATTTCCAGCGTTGCTGAGCTTGAGCTCGTTGATCCTTCTTATGAGGCTGTTAGGATAGCATCGACAGTAGGTTCAAGAAAGAAAGCTGTTATTATCACAAAAGCTGGAGAACTTGGTATTAAAGTACTGAACCCTGGAAGGAGTGAATAAAAATGTCAGATCTGGCCAATCAAAGAAGGTTAGCCTCCAAAATTCTCGAATGCGGACTTGACAGGGTATGGCTTAATCCGGAAGCCTCTGAAGAGATCGCGTCGGCAATTACCAGGGAAGATATTCGTGGGCTCATTGAGAAAGGCACTATTAAAGCTAAGCCGGTCAAAGGAGTCAGCAGAGGCCGAGCCAGAGCTCTTGCTGCCAAACGCAAGTATGGGCACTGTAAAGGTCAAGGTTCAAGAAAAGGTAAAAAAGGAGCCCGTACTCCGAAGAAGGAGCAGTGGATCAAAAAGATCCGGGCGCTTAGAAGAAGGCTCAAGGAACTGCGTGCAGATGGGACACTTGATAAATCCGTGTACTGCAGACTTTACAGAAAAGCAAAAGGCGGCGAATACAGAAGTGTTGCTCACCTTAATTCCCACCTTGGGTCTGAAAAACTGTTAAAGAAATAACCTGGAGGAGCTAAATATGGCAACAGGACCGAGATATAAGGTTCCTTTTAGACGACGAAGAGAAGGACGCACTAATTACCACCTGAGACTCAAGTTACTGATCTCAAAGCAGGATCGTGTGGTTGTCAGGAAGAGTGCAAGAAATGTTCAAATCCAGTTAATAGCTCCGACCCCAGAGGGGGATATTACTTATTCCTCAGCCGTTTCGAGTGAGCTTGCTAAGTACGGTTACACAGGGGTTACCGGAAACACAACGGCTGCATACCTTACAGGGCTCCTGTTCGGGCTTAAAAGCTTGAAGAAGGGGTATGAAGGAGGAATTCTGGATCTAGGACTTCAGGCTTCCTCTGCAGGTTCCAGGGTTTATGCTGCGCTTAAAGGCATAGTTGACTCGGGTTTCGAAGTCCCCTGCAGCCCTGAAGTTTTCCCTTCGGATGAGAGAATCCGGGGAGAACACATTGCTGAATACAGAGAAGAGAGCTCAGACCTGCCAGAGCAGTTTGAAGCAACCAAAGAGAAAATCTTTGCTGAGTTTAGTTAAGGTGATTAAATGGCATTCGATGAAGAATGGGTTCCAAAAACCAGGCTTGGAAAATTAGTCATGGAAGGACAGGTTGCTTCCATGGAAGAAGCAATCAAATCAGGCTTGCCTATCAGGGAACCTCAGATAATTGATATGCTGCTTCCTGACCTGGAAGACGAGGTACTCGATATTAACATGGTTCAGAGGATGACTGACTCTGGACGCCGTGTGAAATTCAGAGCAACCGTAATCGTAGGGAACAGAAATGGCTATGTAGGGCTCGGGCAGGCAAAGGATGTGCAGGTAGGGCCTGCTATCCGTAAGGCAATTGATGCTGCAAAGCTCGATATTACCTATATCCGCAGAGGCTGTGGATCCTGGGAATGTGCCTGTGGTCTGCCTCACACCGTTCCTTATGAAGTAACTGGAAAGGCAGGCAGTGTAAGCGTAACTCTTATTCCGGCACCAAGAGGCCTTGGAATTGCTGCAGGGAATACTGCAACCAAAGTGCTGGAAAAAGCCGGAATTAAAGACGTATGGACCAAGACCTTTGGAACTACCCGGTCTACCCTCAACTTCGCAAAGGCAACCTTTGATGCCCTTAACCAGGTCAATGTTATGAGGCTGCCAGTCTACTGTAAGGAGGAAGCCTGATATGTATGCCATTGTTAGGTTGAGAGGTCAGGTTAATGTCCGGTACACGATTGAAGATACGATGAAGATGCTTCGCCTGCACAAGGTTAACCATTGTGTGCTTGTGCCCGAGGATCCTCATTTCAAAGGTATGGTTCAGAAGGTGAAGGATTACGTTGCCTTTGGGAAAATTGATGCAAATACCCTTGCAGAGATCCTCGAAAACCGTGGAAGACTCGAAGGCGATACTCGCCTGACTGAGGAATACATCCGGGAAAACACAGCCTATGATTCAATTCAGGCTTTTGCTGAAGCTGTTGTTGAAGGAGAAGCTACCCTAAAGGACGTTCCCAAACTGAAGCCTGTTTTCAGGCTTCACCCTCCAAGAAAAGGACACGCAGGGATTAAAAGAACCGTACAGCAGGGCGGCGAGCTCGGAGACCACGGCGATGGGATCAATGCACTCCTGCACAAAATGAGATAAGGTGGTTGGAATGGATACAAAGAAGTTCAGAGGGTCCAGGACCTGCGGAGGCGGGACTCATAAAAACAGGCGTGGAGCCGGAAACCGCGGAGGTCGTGGAAAAGCCGGTGCCTGTAAGCACCACTTTGTAAGAGCTATGTTCAGGGGATACAGCTACGGAAAGCATGGTTTCACGCTCCCTGCTGAAATTTCCAGGGATGTTTCCATAGTAAATGTGGGAGAACTTGACGAACTTGCTCCTTACCTTGTTGAAGAAGGGCTTGCAGAAATCAAGGATGGTGTTTACCATATTAACCTTGAAAACCTCGGAATCGAAAAAGTACTCGGAAGCGGACGTGTTATGAAGAACCTTGTTGTTACTTCGGAAGGATTCTCCGCATCTGCCCGTGAGAAAATTGAAGCCGCTGGTGGAAGTTGCATCGATGCTGAATAAGTAATGCCATCAGGCATTACTTATTTTAATTCTTTTGGTAACTTTTTCATATTAGATGTACTATACTTACCAATATCTTACGGTAAAACGTGATCTAACATTTTAATTATTATAATAAATTATATTTTGAATGGTGTAATCGATGACTCTCAGGGATACGTTAGAACCGTTTTTTAACAAGTTACCTGCAGTAGCAAGTCCGGAAAAACATGTCCATTTTAAGGATAAGCTCTGGTGGACTCTGGGAGTCCTTTTGCTGTACTTTGCTCTGGCAAATGTACCGCTTTTTGGGATGTCCCAGGACTCGGTTGACCTTTTTGAATCTTACCGCGCATTCTTTGCAGGCGCGTCTGGATCTTTAATTCTCCTAGGTATCGGGCCTATTGTCACGGCTTCGATTGTCCTGCAACTTCTTGTTGGAGCAGATATCATCAAATTGGACCTGTCGGACCCCAAAGACCAGGCATTCTTTCAGGGATCTCAGAAGTTCCTTGTGCTTGTCATGATCATACTGGAAGCTCTGCCGCAGCTACTTGGTGGATATATCCAGCCGGATCCAGGGCTTGCTTCTTCTCTAGGTGTAGGCCTGGGAGTAATCACCTTCCTGCTTCTTGTCCAGATCTTTATTGGAGGCGCACTGATTCTTTTCATGGATGAAGTAGTTTCCAAGTGGGGCATCGGGTCAGGAGTCGGGCTTTTCATTGTTGCGGGAATCTCCCAGCAGATTGTTACAGGGATCTTTAACTGGCAGCTTGATTCTTCCGGGCTCCCGGTCGGGTTGATTCCGAAATGGATTTATATCGTCCAGAACGTCGGAGCAGATTACCTTCTCTCAGGTGAGGGCATGTTGTACATGCTGGTCAGTGGAGGTATTCTTGCACTGCTAAGCACGATTGTTATTTTCTTGCTTGTGGTTTACGTGGAAAGTACAAGAATCGAAATTCCTCTCGCCCACAGTGCGGTTAGAGGAGCAAGGGGCCGTTTTCCGGTCAAGTTAATATACGCATCAGTCTTGCCGATGATCCTTGTCAGAGCTCTTCAGGCGAATGTCCAGATGATTGGAATTATCCTTGCCAGCCGTGGAATCACTTTCCTTGGAGAGTTCCAGGGGTCTACGCCGCTAAATGGGATTATGTATTACCTTGCTCCGATACACAGTCCTTATGATTGGATTCCATCTCTTGTAAAACAGTCCTTTTCAGGTTATGGGGCCGCTACACCTGCAAACTGGCAGATTGTACTTCATGTCTTTACAGATGCTACTATGCTTGTCGTAGGTGGAATTATCTTTGCACTTTTCTGGATAGAAACAACGGGTATGGGAGCTAAACCAACAGCCCAGAAGATTTTCAATTCCGGCATGCAGATTCCGGGTTTCAGGCGGAATATTAGCAGTATTGAAAAAGTTACCCAGCGCTATATCCCAAAAGTTACCGTAATAGGTGGAGCTTTCATAGGAATTCTTACGTTGATTGCAAGCTTGCTCGGTACGCTTGGAAGCACTAGTGGTACAGGGCTTTTGCTGGCTGTCAGTATTGTGTATCGTCTCTATGAGGACATAGCTTCCGAGCAGATGATGGAAATGCACCCGATGATTCGCTCCTTCTTTGGAGAACAGTAAAGGGTTCTTTTTGAGCTGTAAAGGAAAATCGAATAATAGAGATGTAATGTAAACAAACTAAAGGATAAGACACAGGGATCTTCAAATGAATATAATACTCTTCGGGCCTCCAGGTGCCGGAAAAGGCACCCAGGCCAAAAAAATGGTTGACGACTATGGAATCCCGCAGATCTCCACAGGTGATATCCTGCGGGCAAATGTCAGGGAAGGAACCGAACTTGGGCTCGCAGCCAAGGAATATATGGACAAAGGAGAGCTTGTTCCTGATGCGGTGCTTATAGGGATTATTAAGAACCGTCTGAAGGAACAGGACTGTGAAAAAGGTTTTATCCTTGACGGGTATCCACGGACAATACCTCAGGCTGATGCTCTTTCAGCCATCCTTGATGAGCTTAATAAGCCCATAGATGTTGTTCTCAACTTAGAAGTGCCGGATGAAGAACTGGTAGAAAGAATAAGCGGTCGCCTTATGTGCAACTGCGGTGCGAGCTATCACAGGACTTTTAACCCGCCGAAAAAAGATGGCGTCTGTGACATTTGTGGTGGTAAGGTCTTCCAGCGGGCTGACGACAAAGAAGAGGCCGTCAAGAACCGTCTCAATGTCTATAAAAACCAGACCCAACCCCTTATTGACTATTACACAAAGCAGGGAATTCTGGTAACTCTAGACGGCACGAAAGATATCGATGAGGTCTTTGAAGGAATAAAGGCAGTTCTTACAAAGTTTGCCTAAATTCTTCATTTCTTTTTTATTTTATTAAATCCTCTAACTTTTTTATTTTCTCTTCATGTTTTGCTATTTATCAAAAAAGCTTTGCTTTTTTCGGACTCATTTGATTCAAATAATTTGTATTTAAATAATATGTGGCTATTTATATCAACAAACACTACACTACGGAGAAGCTGAGTTAATATGACTGAAAACTCGATCGATGAACTGGTTAACTGGGTTATCAGCGTTGATCGCCGTTTGATTCTGATGGACTCTATGAAAAGGCATCCTTTTGTAAGGGCTTCGGATATTGCTCATGAGACAAGCCGATCCACACAGAATATCAGCCATGCTTTAAAGGAACTTGAGAGTAAGGGCTTAATTCAGTGTTTAACTCCTGAAAAAACCACATGGAGAAAGTATATCCTGACAGAAGAGGGAAAAACAATTTTAGAAAAACTGGATGGGAAATACCTTTGATTATTGGGATTATTGGAGTCAGATTTAATCTATTTTAACGCTGATCGAAACATTCGCTGAAGATACTGATATATTGACATGAAAAATACCGGATATATTGGCTTGAAACCGATATTTTGACTTGAAACAATCGGAGTATTAATCTGAAAATACCAATATATTTACCTGAAAATACCGATATTTTGACCTGAAACAAAGAATTTTTACTCATGGGGCTTCGGCTTTGAGCTTCTTCGATTTCACTTTCCTGTAATTTGTTTAAACGCTGGATTTCACCCTCAAATTCAATGTCTTCATACCTATTTACCAGCTTAAAGTTTTCTCTGACAATGGATTTTTTTAAACTCTACAGGGTTTTGCTTGCTTCTTCTCGACTGTGATTTTTTTGTTATTCCGGGAGGACTTTGCTTGAGGCTCTCAAATTAGAATTTTGACTTAAAAACTTATTCTTTTTTCCACTAACTCTGATAGCACTTGTCTCTGTTTGGTAGTGGCAACTTAAAACAATACCTTCTATGCCTTTCTCATGTCAAAAAACAGTATGTTATACAAAGGAGTCCTCTTCGAGGACTCCTTCGATAATTATTTGGGCAGAGAAAGTACTTCAATTTGCCAATTCCTGTACTTTCTTTGCATTGACGATATTGCAAAGCACGTCGAACGTACTTTTTACACCAACAAAAGTTGGCACTTTAAGTACAGTGTTTCTTCTATGATAAAACTGTTTGTTGTGAAGTGTTTCAGGCAACTCTCATATGATAAAACCATTTCTTCCTTAACAGACGAAGAAGCTATCCTGCTTTCTTTTTATGATGAAAATGGCCAGATTAAACTTCCTTCAGGTGGAACCCTTCATCATTTTATGAAGTATAGACTTGGAGAAAAAGGAGTCAATGAGATAATGATGCTTATAGGTGAGAAAATTCTCAAACTTTCTCAGGAAAAGGAAGCAAAAATTGATTCCACTCCACTTGAAGCTTCAAGATACGACAAACATGCTGATTATAATCCTCATTATGAATGCAAAATGGATAAGGCACATATTACAATGGTTGGAACTTACCCAATTTTCATGACTCATACAAAAGGACTTTCTGGTGACTCTCCAGAACTTATCGATCATATTGAGGCTCTAAAGAACATGAACGCTAATCTGGAATTTTATTCTGCTGACGGAGGTTATGATTCATTCCTCAATCATTCTGATATTTGGTATAATCTGAACGCAAAACCGATTATTTCCTACGCTTCAAATGCAGTAATCAATCAAGAAGGTGAAGAGGAACGAATCGATCACTGGGTGAATAAAAAGTGGAAACTCGGTGGAGATATTCATGCACCAATGGAAAACAAACTCAGATTTCTATATGAAATTGGAAGGAAAGAACAGGTAGGAATGTACCTAAGAAACCAAAATATCAGAGATGAGACTTTTGATGATCAGTATAAAAAGAGAGCTGAATGTGAAAAGATACATGGACATATTAAAGGTACAGTAAAGTTCGATATCAGAAGAGTGAGAAATCAGAGTAGAAAACTCTACTCTCTATTGAGTTTCATAGCATATCAACTACTGGTGTTGACAGAAATGCAAAATAAAGTTGAGGATAAGAATTCGTTTGGGAGATACTTTTAAAAAAGTGAGTATCAAATTAGATTTGAGATTTT
Source organism: Methanosarcina barkeri MS (assembly GCF_000970025.1). Lineage (GTDB taxonomy): Archaea > Halobacteriota > Methanosarcinia > Methanosarcinales > Methanosarcinaceae > Methanosarcina > Methanosarcina barkeri. Next base: position 3,414,977 of record NZ_CP009528.1, on the reverse strand, counting down.
AAAAGCTAATTTGAGATTCTCTGCTTTAATTTCATAGAATAGTATAACTTATATATACATCGACACTTATTAACCAGAAAAACCTGCGTAATCGTTTAAAATTGGCTCCGTAATTGAGCTGATTTATCACGACTTTAAATACTTTAAGCTTGTCAAGCTTCTATTATCGGAATTCTTCTACATTTGAAGATCTCAGAATAACTATTGAATCTGAATGGTGAGGACAACTTGGTTTCGGAGACATTAAAAAATCAAATAGACCGGTTCCTGCTGGCTCTCGGTTTTTCCCTTATGATTGGGATTATGGTTCTTGGGCAGGGTTTCAGGGAGGCTGTCGGGGAAGTAGTAGGGATTTTAATGAATCCCATACTTGCTCTGGTCGGGCAGGAGAATTTCTTTCTAATTCTTTTGGTAATGGCGTCTATTACTGCTATTTACTCATCCCTTATCCAAAAATACACAATTGACTGGGACCTCATGAGGAATACCCAGGAACGTATGAAGGTTTTCCAGAAGGAATTCCGGGAGGCACAGCTTTCTCAGAACACTTATATGCTTAAAAAACTGGAAGAACAACGCCAGGCAATGATGGAAGACCAGATGAAGATGTCCAAGCAGCAGTTCAAGCCTATGGCTTACATCAGTATTATTTCCGTTCCTCTCTTCATGTGGGCTTATTATTACATCAGCGGGCACGGGAATGCCACGATGGTTTTTCCTTTCTGGGGTAAACAGTTGTTGACAACCCATGCTTTTTGGTACTTCCAGAACTGGTTATACTGGTACTTTATTTGTTCTCTAGGAGTTAGCCAGTTTATCAGAAAGGCACTGGATATCGGTGGGGTCTGATGCGGATAACAGTTAGCGGGCTTCCCGGAAGTGGGACAACAACGGTTTCAAAGCTTCTTGCAGAATACTATGAACTTGAACTGATCTCCTCGGGTGAAATTTTCAGGAGGATAGCCAGGGAGAAGGGAATGAGCCTTGCAGAATTTGGAGCTATGGCCGAAAAAGACCCTTCAATTGACCTGGCTATTGATAAAAATCAGAGGGAAGTTGTTCATAGTCATGAAAAGCTGATCCTCGAAAGCAGGCTTGCAGGCCATATGGCCAAAGAAGTTCCGAATGTACTTAAACTCTGGATAAAGGCTCCGTTATCTGTACGGGTAAAACGAATCCTGAATCGGGAAAAATCAGTCTCTTTTGATGAAGAGCTCGAAAAAACAGTTGAGAGGGAAAAATCTGAGGCCCTCCGCTATATGAACTATTACAATATCGATATTGATGACCTCTCGATTTACGACATCGTTATTGATTCTGAAAAATGGAACCAGTACCAGATTCTTGACATTTTGAAGGTAGCTATCGATTCTCTCATGGGGCCGGAGTAATTTCCCTCAATCTGTTAAAGCTGGATTTTTATATAAAGCGTAGAGTTTTATTTGCCGAACCTGATATACTGATATTACAGCAATCATAAGTATTCGGCATATGATCTCTCTTAATTAATATCGAACTCTCTCTTAATTGATACTGAACTAATAATGCTGGAATTTCTTCTTACATATTAAGGGAATTTCCGTAAATCTTTTTGTAAATCTCAGGTCTATAACTCTCAAATTTATAGATCTCAGGTTTATTCTCACTAAGGGTCGTTCTCATTATGCATATGTTCCCAGCTACTGTATATCCATCACATTTACATCATACTGTATATCCATCACGTTTACATCATACTGTATATCCATCACGTTTACATCATACTGTATATCCATCACGTTTACATCATACTGTATATCCATCATGTTTACGTCAAGCTACTGTATATCCGTCATGTTTACGTCTATAAATTCAATTCAGGAGTTTTTGAAAAACTATGTCACCTGCTGGCAAATTGCCGTCCGAAGCTGAAAGAACTCTGGTCCGGAAATCCGGCGCCTGGACAAACCCCTCTTACGGTTCTTATCCGGAAAAGCGTCCTATTCTTGAATATATTGAGAAAGGGGTTGTAAATATTGATAAACCAAAGGGGCCGACAAGCCACGAGGTTGCAGCCTGGGTAAAAGCTATTCTGGGCGTGAGTACGGCAGGGCATGCAGGCTCACTTGATCCTAAGGTTACAGGACTTTTGCCCGCTTTGCTTGGAAAGGCTACAAAGGCAGTCCCTGCTCTGCGTCTTTCTGGAAAGGAATATGTCTGCCTCTTGAAGCTTCATAAGGAAATGCCTCAAAAACTGGTCAGGAAAGTTTGTGAGGAATTTACTGGTCCTATCTACCAGATGCCTCCTATCAAATCAGCTGTCAAACGCGTTATCAGGATAAGGACGATCTATTACCTTGAAGTGCTTGAAATTGAAGGGAGTTTTGTGCTCTTTCGCGTGGGATGCGAAGCCGGGACTTACATCAGGAAACTCTGTCATGATATTGGGCTTGCTCTTGGTTGCGGCGGACATATGCAGGAACTCAGGAGGACAAAAGCAGGCCCGTTTACCGAGGAAACACTTGTCACTCTTCAGGATCTCAAAGATGCATATGTACTCTGGAAGGAAGAGGGAGATGAGTCTGAAATCCGGCGTGTAATCATGCCAATGGAAACGGCTGTATCTCACCTTCCCAAAATTATCCTGCGGGACAGTGCAGTAGATGCAGTCTGTTCAGGGGCTGCTCTGGCAGTTCCGGGCATAACAAGCCTGGATGTAAATCTTAAGAAGGGAGAGCTTACAGCGCTTTTTACCCTTAAAGGTGAGCTCATTGCCCTTGCAAAGGCTGAAATGAGTACAGAAGAGCTCCTCAAAGCTTCGACCGGGCTTGCAGCTACCTCGGTCCGGATTATGATGGAGGCGGGAACCTATCCGAAAGGTTGGAATAAAAAAGAGTAAAAAGAGTGTGGTGCTAAATCCTAACCTCTAAAACTCTTTTAGCACTTCCTTCTTTTAGAATAAAGTTTATATAGCACTATTCCCGTTATGGTATAAGTCGTGCCATAAGCATTATGTCAACTTTTCCAAAGGGAAGCTTGACCACAACCTTTCTAAAAGAAAGCTTGATCATAGGTTAGGTATAAGTTTTGTAATGTATGTGCCGAGGTAGTCTAGTGGTAGGGCGCAAGCCTGGAAAGCTTGTGGGGCCTAGCCCCTCGGGAGTTCAAATCTCCCCCTCGGCGTATCTTCTTAAGTCTTTTCTAAATTACGTTTATAAGCCTTTTCTAAATTACGTTTAAATCTGCAGACATATCTGTTTTGTTGTGATTGTAGTTTCTGATACTCAGTTTTATCTTGAAAAATCAATAATTGGAATTCATCCAAAAAAGATCAAGAGAAAGATTTCCACTGTACCTGAAGTGTTGAATACTTCTCCTATTAAAAGCAGGTTAAAAAGATCATAAATACTTGAGGTTTTGATTGAAGTTGAATTAATTCTTGCTCCTGGGACTGATAAGTCTATATGTTTGCTGGAACTGGTTGTAAGTTTGTGAAAGAAAAAGAGTTCTAAATTGAAAGAGATAGGATTTGCAGAATGAAAATATGGATAAAAATCTTTTAAAAGCATGGGAGAGATGGGATAATACAGAAATTATGATAGAAAAAATAAGTTAGTCTGACAATGTCAAGGTAAGAACCCCGTTGAAAAATGATCGATTGATTCAGGCGGGAACGAAAAAATAAATGGAAACAAACAGAGAAGGAATGTTAAAAATGAAACTGATCCTGAACGATATCGTAAAAAGTTTTGACAAAATAGAGGTTTTGCGGGGTGCGAGTTTTGCCTTTGGAAAGGGGGAAATTTACGGACTCCTCGGGAGAAACGGTGCAGGCAAAACCACGTTGTTTAACTGCATCAATGAGGATTTGAGGATTGACAGCGGCTCAATTCTCCTTGAAGAAAATGGAGTGAAGAGAGAAGTTTGTCCGGACGATATCGGATATGTCCTGTCGACGCCAGTCGTTCCGGAGTTCTTAACAGGCAGAGAGTTTTTAAAGTTCTTTCTTGACATCAACGTGACAAAAATTCCGGACATTAAGCCTATTGACGAATATTTCGATTTTGTAAAGATTGGAAGAGAGGATCGCGACAGGCTTTTGAAAGATTATTCCCATGGCATGAAAAACAAGATGCAGATGCTTGTAAGCTTCATCGCAAATCCAGCTATTCTGCTTTTAGATGAGCCTCTGACCTCATTTGACGTTGTGGTCGCCGACGAAATGAAGACTCTGCTGCGCCAGATCAAAAAAGACCACATTATTATTTTTTCTACTCATATTATGGAGCTTGCTCTGGATTTATGTGACGAGATTGTGATCCTGAGCGGTGGGGTTCTGGAAAAAATGGAAAAGGATGACCTCAGCAACGAGGCCTTTAAGAATAAAATTATTCAGGCCCTCAGAAGGGATGAGAATGATTGAAACTTTCATTACGTCCTTCAGGCTGAAAAACACATATAAAGCCAATGGCATCATCTATTCGCTCAAATCCATCCCTGTCATCAACAGGCTGTTGCCGGTCTCGCTTTATAGAAGTCAGGGGCTGAAAATATTTGCTAATTTCGTCAGCATCCTGTGGGAAATCATCTCGATGTTTTTGGGCAAACTGCTCTATCTGTTTATTATTATCTTTCTTCTAAAAGATCATATGAAAAGCAGTCCCGCAAACAGCTTCATGCATATGTTTTTCTTTCTTACCATTACGGGCGGTTTCCTCAGCACGCATATATTTCATCCCACCAGAGACAAGTATTATGCCATTTTTCTCATGCGAATGAACGCGCGGGAGTATACGCTTTCAAATTACTTCTATTTCCTTTTGAGAATCGTTGTCGGATTTTTGCCTTTCACGATGCTTCTTGGACAGCTTTCCGGGGTGCCTACCGTTGTCTGCCTTTTGATGCCGCTTTTTGTGGTTTCTGTAAAACTGATTTTTACTGCCCTCGCGCTTCATGATTATGTCCGAACCGGCCATGCAAAAAATGAAAATAATCTTGATCCGGTTGTTCTGGTTGGCATTGTTGTATCATTGGCTGCGGCATATTTCCCGCCGTTTCTCGGCTATGCCATGAATGATGCTGTTTTTCTCGTGCTGTTTGTCATTTCTGCTGTTATGGCTGTGTTTTCCTTCTTGTATGTGCTCAAATTCCCTGAATACCGAGGGATTTGCAAGGAACTTCTCACAGCGGATAGTTTTGCTATGAACAGAAAAGATATAGCTACACGTGCTACTCAAAAATCTTTGCAAAAGAATATAGACCTTAAGGCAACAAGCAGCAAAAGCGGCTATCAGTATTTCAACGACCTTTTTGTCAAGCGGCACAGCAGTCTGCTGACCAAATCGGCCAAAAATATCACCTTGATTTCCCTTGCAGTGCTTGCGTTTTCCATTCTGGCATGTTTTCTTATCCCGGAGGCAAAACCGAAAATAAACGGGATGATGCTGACCTTTTTGCCTTATTTTCTGTTCATAATGTATTTTATTAATCGCGGAAAGGTTATTACCCAGGCCATGTTCATGAACTGTGACCACAGTATGCTTGCCTATCGGTTTTACAGGCAACCGCGTGCAATTTTGCTTCTCTTTACGGAAAGGTTGAAATCCATTCTATTGATAAACTTGATGCCCGCTTCGGTAATTGCACTCGGGCTGCCGCTTTTGTTATGGCTTACAGGTGGAACGGACAACGCGTTCAATTATGTGCTGCTGTTTGTTTCCATCATCGCCATGTCGGTATTTTTTTCGGTACACAACATGGTGCTATATTATCTTTTGCAGCCTTACAATATCAATCTCGAAATAAAAAGTGGCACTTTTGCCGTTGTCAATTTCTTTACTTATCTCGTTTGTTATTTTGCCATCGGTAAGAAAGTCCCGACTATGATTTTCGGCACATCTATTTCAGTATTTTGCATTGTGTATATTGCCGTCGCCTTGATTCTTGCATACAGGCTTGCACCAAAGACATTTAAGCTGCGGTAATAGCGGCCTTATGTAAACTAAAAAAGAGGGCAGATGTTGAACCGCCCTCTTTTTATCTCTTTGAAAATTATGTTGCTGCTGGTATTGCTGCTGGTTGAGATACTTTTCGACTTTTTTACAGCATGCCTGATATCAAGCCACGGCCAACATAACTGCTATCAGCTTTCATTCAAACTGCTATCAGCTTTCATTCATCAGCTTTCATTCCTTCCTAACATCATCTTTCAGTTGGAACTAAGCGCAGATATACTTATATACTGGTAACAGCATGTAAATGAATTCATCAGTATGTGCTGTAAAGAAGCTCCTTTAGAGAGCTGCTCCTGACTTTTCGTGTATTCTTTTTGGGTATTCGATCAGGGGCTACAGGGTGCTGTATACATTCCCCTGGAGGGAATATATGGTAGAAGAAAAGAATAATGAAGAATTAAGGCATCTTGTTCGGATTATGAATACCGACCTGCAGGGGGCAAAACCCGTGGAATACGCCCTAACAGGTCTCCCAGGAATAGGGAGGCGCACCGCTATCCTTATCGCAAAGGGCGCAGGGGTAGATCCTACTGCTACACTTGGATACCTGCCAGATGAAGAAGTGTCAAAGCTAGACCGCGCAATCGGGAATTTTGAGGAGATTGTTCCATCCTGGATGTTGAACAGGCAAAAAGACCTGGCAACAGGACAGGACAAGCATCTGCTGGGAACAGACATCTTACTGACTTTCAGGGAAGATATTAACAACCTGAAGAAGGTTCGCGCCTACAGAGGATTAAGGCACGAAAGGGGCCTTAAGGTCAGAGGACAGAGAACGAAATCTACAGGCCGCCGCGGGTCAACTGTCGGTGTCAGCAGGAGAAAGTGATTTTCCGGTCAGGTGATTTTAAATGGCATATCCAGGTAAAAGAAGTAAAAGTTTCGAGACTCCCAGGCATCCCTGGCAGGAAGCCAGGATGGCATCTGAAGTTCAGCTTGTAAAGGCATACGGCCTCAGAAACAAGAGAGAAGTTTGGAAAGCAGCCAGTATGCTCAGAATGTACAGGTCTGAAGCCCGAAAATTACTTGCAAGCGCTGCAAACTCTCAGGAAAGAGGACTTGAAGGGCATCAGAAGACGCAATCTGAAGAAATTCTTGCGAAGCTTATCCGCTATGGCATCATCAAATCAGATGCCGACATTGATGACATTCTTTCTTTAAAAACTGAAAATATTCTCGAAAGGAGACTCCAGACTCAGGTTCTCCGTCTCGGGCTTGCCAGGACAGTTGTCCAGGCTCGTCAGTTTATCACTCATGGTCACATTGCAGTAAACGGCAGAAAAGCTACAGTTCCGGGAATGCTCGTCTCCAAGGAAGATGAAATGCATATCGGGTACTATTCAACTTCTCCGCTCGTTAGCGAATCTCATCCTGAAAGACCTGTGCAGGTAGCATCTGTTCTTGCAGACAGCACAACCACTTTAAGGGCTGTTGCAGAAGCAAAGCAGGCTAAAGAAAAAGCTCCTGAAAGAGGCGGAAGGAAGAGAAGAGGGAGGAGATAATCATGGCAAACATGAAATGGGCCGTAGCTCACATTAAATCTTCATTTAACAACACAATTATTACTGTAACCGATATCACAGGGGCTGAAACCATTGCAAAGTCTTCTGGTGGTATGGTTGTAAAAGCTGCAAGAGATGAGAGCTCTCCTTATACTGCCATGCAGATGGCAGGCCAGCTTGCTGACCAGCTCAGGGATAAAGGTATCCATGGCATCCATATAAGGGTAAGAGCACCTGGTGGAAACAAGCAGAGAAGCCCGGGCCCTGGCGCTCAGGCTGCAATAAGGGCTTTTGCAAGAGCAGGAATCCGTATTGGCAGGATTGAAGATGTTACTCCTGTCCCGCACGACGGCACTCGTCCCAAAGGCGGAAGACGTGTATAAGAGAATTCTTCAGGGAATTTCTTCAGGAAATTCTTCTAAAATTCTCTTTTTGAAAGCATTAAAATATAAGGGAAATTAAGGAATATGACGATGGAAGTAGACATTCTGGAGTTATCGGATAGATCTGCAAAATTCGTGCTTTCAAATGTTAGCACATCTTTTGCCAACGGCATTCGACGCGCCATGATCGCAGATGTACCAACGCTTGCGATTGAATATGTGAACCTTTACGACAATACCTCGGTACTCTATGATGAGCAGTTGGCTCTACGTCTGTCCTTAATCCCGCTTGTTACGGATGTAGAGACGTATGTGCCACAGGCAGAATGCGATGTCTGCGGAGGAGAGGGCTGTCCTGCCTGCGAGGTTTCCTTAACCCTAAGTGCAGAAGGTCCATGCACGGTTTATTCTCGGGATCTTATTTCCTCTGACCCGAAGATACAGCCGGCTGATCTCAATATCCCTATTGTTGAACTGAAAAAAGGGCAGAAGCTTGTGCTTGAGGCCCTCGCTCATATGGGCTATGGCAGGGATAGTGTTAAATGGCAGGCAGGAATCGCTTGCGGCTACAAGAACGTGCCTGTTATAACCATTGAAAACTGCGATGCATGCGGGCACTGTGCAGCCGAATGTCCGAAAGGCATTATACGGTTTGAAGAGTCAGGTGCCAGAGTTTCTGACGAAGATATCCTGAAGTGCTCACTCTGCAAGCTCTGCGAGCAGGTCTGTGACATCCACGCAATAAACATTAGCTTCGATGAGAACGCTTTTGTGTTTACAATGGAGTCCGATGGTTCTTATACCGCCAAAGACCTTGCCCTTAATGCAGCAGATGTGGTCAAAGGCAAAGCTGAAGAACTTTTGAGCATTCTGGACCAGTTCTGAGCTCAGCTCGGGTACAGGCCCATATCCAATTTTTTGAGATTAAGGCTGATAGATCCCTGAATATTTTAATGAGTTAGATATTTCTCTGGACTCTCTACGCCTTACATATTATTGTTCTGTACCTGAATACGACAGAAGACATTCTGTCTTATTTGCGTTCTTCCAAAACTTATTCCCGGTGACCTTCACGGCTCGAAACGTTTATATATTATCCACGATATTGTGAGGGAGTGCAAGGCGTAAAGCGCGCCGGATTATCATAATGAAACAGTATTAAACATAGATTAGACACAGATTAATACGAAATGCGAGGGTTGCCCAGCCAGGTCAAAGGCGCTAGGTTGAGGGCCTAGTTTCGTAGGAATTCGTGGGTTCGAATCCCATCCCTCGCACTAAATTTCTTAATCTGTCGATTTAAAACATTTAACTTCAAAAATTTCAAATTTTCATACGTTTCTGAAAGTATTTTTGTAAAGAATTTCAAATTCTTTATTTGTAAAATATCATTATGCGAGGGTTGCCCAGCCAGGTCAAAGGCGCTAGGTTGAGGGCCTAGTTTCGTAGGAATTCGTGGGTTCGAATCCCATCCCTCGCATTTAGTTTTTTTCTTTGTTTTTCTCTGCTTTCTTCTTATTTGAAAGTCTATTTTGGTCTTTGTAGTTTTTGTACTTGATCTTTGCATGTTTCTGTGCTTGGTCTTTGTAGTTTCAGTTTCCGGCACTCTGAATCCTATTAGCAAACCGTTGCATAAACCTGACTTTCCGCAGATGTCCATTCAATTTTCACAATTTTTCTTGCTATCGTTTTTCTGAAAATTACCTTGCTTATTCAAACTTCATTGAAAGCTTCTAACCTCTATTTCCGGAAGTTTCAGTTGGGATAATAATTGCAAATTATTGAGCAAATGCACAAAAACGATAGCAGGAAAAATGTTCTTTTACTCAAGACATCTGCGGAAGGTAGGATAAACAATCTGCATAGGAAGTCCTTGAGAGTCTTTTTCAGGAATTTTTGGAATAGATTTTAGTCCCCTCTGAAAAGATAACTTTGCTGTTACAGAGGCGACCAGAGCATCAAGAATATCGTCTCTTGCTACATCTTTACGTCTGTATTTGGAAAGAGCATTCTGTACAATTTCATCTGTGGAAGTACAAATTTCCTGCAGCAGCTTTTTTCTTTCGCTAAAACCTTCACTCTCTTTTTTTGAATATTCCATTGGCTTTCCGGCAAGAGCCCAGAAACAAATCTCGGGATGGATTTCTATTATTTTTTCCTTAGCAGAATCTGTGGCTATAAGAAAATCATTCATTTCTCTGATTTTTGGAACGATTCCCCATGTTTGTTTTGTAAGTCGTTTGCCTGTAACTTCTTCATTGATGTCGCAAGCGATTTCATAGTTTTTTGCATAGATGGCTTCTCTACAGAGAGTGGGGAAAACGCTGGACTGCCTGTAGGGTCTCAATAATCTTCGAGTTCTATATCACAAAACCTTCTCTTGAAATTAGATTTGCTATCTACTAAACCAATAGGGATGTCCACAAGTATACGCACATGAGTATTGCCATCACAAAAATAGCTATAGAGATCCGAGATTTTAGGAAACTGAAATACACCAAAACTATCAGTTTCTGTTAGTGCAACTGCAAACCAACCTGCTCTGCATCCGTCTACACCAACAAACACTTTTTTATTCATAAGCAGGGTTCGCGGTTTAGGCATATAGACCCTTTCAGAGGAAGCTTTGAATGGAGTTATTTGTTATCATTCAGGCATAGTCGACAGTCCCTTCATATGCCTGTAAAAACTGAATTAATGGCTTATAACAAGAAGGATAAACAAAAAGACATTGAAAGGGTGCTTGTTTTTATCAGTAGAGATTTTTCCTGTCATATGCCTTATCCTCAAATTTCTATATTTATAATTTATATAAATTAATTATTTTAAAATATCGGATAATATTTCTATTAATAGAAATAGCAACACATTTATACTTAGATCAGTACAATAAAATTATGAAACTTGAAGAGCGTCTCGAACTCTTTAAAGAAAAAATAAAAACTGATGATTTTTTGAAATGCAAAGGGTTAGGAAATGAGATTCCATATTGGATTTTTGATTACGAGCCTGAAAACGAGCTTCTTGTTAGGGACACAATAAGTAAACTTATCTCAGGTTTTGAGAGCAAACACTCGATTAAGATAATTGAGATTAATCTGTATAACCTATGTCTCAAAATCCTGAACCAGAAGCTTACTGATGAGAAACTGATTAAGTTCGAGAAGAAAAAGGGTTCAGATGCCTTGCTTGAGAAAGTAAGATTAATTCTTAATCAAGAGACTACAAAAAAAGAGATTTCCGAGATTCTCAACGTCGATTACGACCTTATTTTTTTGACAGGAATAGGAAACGCATGGCCAATGGTCAGAGCTCATTCCATTCTTAATAACCTATATTCTGTTACAGGCAAGAAGCCTCTTGTACTGTTTTATCCAGGAAAGTTCAGTGGGCTTGACCTTAGCTTATTTGGTGAATTTAAAACCAAAAATTATTACAGAGCTTTCCGCTTGATGCCAGAGGCAATGTAATCATGAGATTTTTAAAGCTTTTAGAGGGGAAGTTTGAGGTATTTGAGATACACCTTAAAATTTCTACCGAATCATATTGAGATCTGATCAGAGTGCTAAACATGACAGCTGCAGAAATAAAAATAGAAGACTTATTTGAGAAAGATATCCGAAGAGATATCGATGGAGTAATAAAGGTCGATAAGGAAGATGAAAGTAGTGTTTATACTGAACTTGATGAGTATGTGGTAACAGGTGAGTCTCTAAAGCATTTTGATAATTTTTTTAGAAATTATACTGCAGCCATGGAAGAGCCCACAGATAGGATAGGAGTCTGGATCTCAGGGTTCTTTGGCTCTGGAAAGTCACATTTCCTCAAAATTCTGTCGTATTTACTGGAAAATAGAACAGTTCAGGGCAAAACTGCACTTGAATTTTTCAGGGAAAAAATTACAGATCCTGCAATTCTTGCCAATATCGAAAAAGCCGTTAATACAGGCAGTAAAGATGTCATTCTCTTTAATATTGATTCCAAAGCAAATACTGTAAACAAAGGCGACGAGCAGATTGTAAATATCTTCATGAGGGCTTTTAATGATAGGCGTGGATATCTGGGAGATGTCTTCTGGATCGCAGAACTTGAAGAACAGCTTGAGGATAAGGAACTTTACGAGCTTTTTAAAGCCGAATTTAAACGTATAAACGGAGAATCCTGGGAAGAAAGAAGAGTTGCCTACAGTTTTGAGCAGGACGATATTATAGAAGCCCTTGTAAACTGCGGTTTCATGAGCAGGGAAGCTGCTACAAGGCTCTTTGAAAGCGATGGAGCAAGCTATACTTTTAGCGTTGAGAAATTTGCAAATAAGCTCGATCAATACTGTAAATCAAAGGGAGAAAACCATCAGGTAATTTTCCTGGTGGACGAAGTGGGACAGTATATAGGAGAAAACAGCGAGCTGATGCTCAATCTCCAGACCATTGTAGAAGATCTTGGGACCAGGTTAAGGGGAAGGGCCTGGGTTGTTGTAACCTCGCAGGCTGATATTGATACGATTACAAAGCAACACGTAAAAGGCAACGACTTCTCCAAGATTCAGGGACGTTTTAACACTCGCCTGAGTCTTACCAGCGCCAACGTGGACGAAGTTATCAAGAAAAGAATCTTGCAGAAGAAAGGGGAATAAAGGGAGTTTCTCGCATCTTATTATGCTGAAAAACAGATAATACTCAGGAATCTGCTTGCATTTTCAAATCAGGCTGAAACAAAAGTCTACAGGAACGAAGCTGATTTTGTAGATGTATATCCTTTTGTCCCGTACCAGTTCAGCCTTGTGCAGAAGGTCTTTGACAAGATTAGAGAAACAGGTTTTACAGGAAAACACCTGGCAAAGGGAGAAAGATCACTCCTTGGGGCTTTCAAGGAGTCAACCGAGAACTACTGTGAGAAAAACGTAGGGCTGCTAATTCCTTTCCATGCTTTCTATGAGACAATTGAAGGCTTCCTTGATCCGATTATAGCAAGAACGATCTCCCAGGCCCGGAATAATCAGTTACTTGATGAATACGACTGTGAACTTCTGGAAGTCCTGTTTATGATCAGGAACATAAAGGAGATCGAGCCAAACCTGGATAACCTGATAGTTCTCTCCATTTCCTCGGTTGATGAAGACAAGGTCAAACTGAAACAGAGAATTATTGAATCTCTCCAAAAACTCGAAAGACAGACCCTGATAAACAAGTCCGAAGATAGGTACTATTTCCTGACAAATGAGGAGCAAGATATCAATAGAGAGATCAAAGGGATAGATATTGAAGATCACCAGATCCTTGAAGAGGTCCATAGGATGCTCTATGAGCAAAAATCAGGAATTTGCCCGTCTTCCTATGAGAATTACAAATTTAGCAAAGCGGTTGATGACAGGGTAAAGGCTGTCTCAGGTGCAGACCTTACAATTAAGTTCCTTACTCCTCTTTCAGACCAGTACTATAGCAGGAAAGGTAACCAGCAGTCCCTATACGGCGATAATTTAAGCAATATTGATTCAACCGATACTCTTCTTTTCGTGCTCCCCGACGACGAATTAATTGATCAGATCAGGTCTTACCTGAGAATCGAGAAATACCTCAAGCAGAACTCTTCAAACCGGAATAACGCGGAAATTCAGAATATTCTGTTCACAAAAGAGAAAGATGCCGAAAGCGCAAGAGCAAAAGCAGCAGAGCTGATTGTTCAAGGAGTCTCAGATTCGAAGGTCTTTGTTGATAACAAGGAAGTAATGCTTGGAAAAACCAGCCCGAAAGAGCGCATAAAAGAAGGGCTTTCTCTCCTTATAGAAAACGTTTACAGCAAAGCTGGATATGTCACAAAGGATTACGAAAACGAGAATGAAGTGCTCAAGCTCCTGCGTTCGGATGACCTTGAGAAATTTGGGGTTACAGGCAGTGAGACAAACAGGCTGGCTTTAAAAGAGATGCTTGAGTACATTCGGCTAAAGCACGGGAGAAGTGGAAGGGTTCTTTTAAGCGATTTAAAGGAACGTTTCACGAAAAAACCCTACGGCTGGAAAGATATGACGGTTTCAGGGCTTGTGGCAACGCTTTACCTGAAGGAAGAACTCAAACTCCGCTACCAGTCTGAATACATGTTCAATACCGATGCTACCGCAAAGCACCTGACAAGGAAAGATGATGCTGACAAGCTGGTCATAGAAATCAGGGAAAAAGCCGGAGAAGAGGATCTAAAAGCAGTAAAGCAGATCCTCAGCGACCTTTTTGAGAAAATAAATCTGCCAGAAAAAGAAGGAGAGCTTTACAAAGAGGTAAAGAAAATCTTCCAGGAAGAGCTTTCAAACCTGCAAGGTCTCGAAGGCAGATATCAAGAAGAAACAGGCTATCCGGGCAGACCCCAGATAGAAGCCTACAGGAAATTCCTGAAAGAACTGACCGAGAACCCGGATTCCTCAACTTTTTTCAGAGCAGTCGCTTCCCGAAGAACCGAGTTTGAAGCACTTCACGCCGAAGCAGAGCCTGTGAAAAGCTTTTTTGGCGCTCAGGCTGAAATCTTCAAGAGGCTTACCAGAAAGCATAAAGATTACTGCAGAAACATCCAGTTCCTTGACGGAGAGACAAAAGCAGCCATTAATGAGATTGACTCAATCCTAAATATGGAAAAGCCTTACTCTCAGATTCGCCAGCTACCAATCCTGGAAAAGAAGATAGAAGTTTCAATCCAGGAGGCTCTTTCTGCCCAGAAGAGAGAGGTAAGAGAAAGCCTTGATACGGTTTTAAAAGAGCTTGAGAAGGAACTTTCAGACGAAAAATTTTCGGACGATTTCAAGGAAACCGTGCTCGGGCTCTTCAATGTAATCGAAAGAACTCTGAAAGACGCTGAAGACTGCGCTCTTGTGCAAAGCCAGCTCTCTCTGATAAACGATCTCCGCGTAGAAGCCTACAAGCAAATCGATCTCAAGCGGCAGACCATTCGGGAAAAGCCGCCGAAAGTACCCTATGGGGAAGGTAATGACGATCCAGAAAAGCCAGACGCAGAGCAGGAAGAAAAACCGGCATTACCTCCGTTGCCGCAAAGAACTACAAGAGTAATAAATAAGATCTCATTTTTCAAGTCCAGAAAAATGCTGGAAAGCGAGGCTGATATCGAGGAGTACCTGACACAGCTGAAAGAGAAAATGCTGACAATTCTCATGAAGGAGAATATAAGGGTCTAAGAAAAAGGTCGGATGAGAATGGACAAATCAGCAATAATTAAATTCTCAAACACGGTTCGGGAAAAGTTAAACGCCGAAGTAAGAAGTCAGGCAGCCTATTATGAAATTTCTTCTAAAGAAATCCGCGCTGTAGAAGAACATGAAGATTCGGTTGTGATCAACGGTAAAGTCTTTAATTCTAAGATCAAAAACCAGCGTTCTCAGCTCGTAAAACAGGTCAAGAATAAGGGTTACGAACAGGTCATGGAGGAAGTGACCTATACCTGGTTCAACCGGCTTATGGCTCTTAAATTTATGGAGAGGAACGGGTGCCTCCCTGACCAGATCAGAGTCTTTACTTCCTCTGATCCTGACAAAACGGAACCCGACCTTCTAACAAATGCCCTGAAACTTGACTTTTTGAACGTTGATAAGGACTCAGTCCTCGACCTCAAGGCCGAAAACAAAGATGAAGAGCTCTACAAATACCTCCTCCTCAAGCTCTGCAATTATCTGCACAAAATAATGCCTTTCCTTTTTGAAGAAATCGAGGATTATACTGAACTCCTTTTCCCTGACAAACTCCTACACACCGGCTCAGTCCTGCATGACCTTAATTCAATAATACCGGACGAGGACTGGCACGAAGTTGAAATTATAGGTTGGATCTACCAGGATTATGTAGAACCGAAGAAGAACAAAGTCTTTGCTGATCTCAAAAAGGGAATTAAAATTAGTAAAGAAAATATTCCAGTTGCAACGCAGCATTTCACACCTCACTGGATTGTCCGTTACCTTGTGGAAAACTCCATGGGTCGCCTGTGGATGCTTAACCGTCCGAAATCAAGCATTGTTGACCGGATGGAGTATTATATAAAACCTGAACAACAGGAAATCGATTTTCTGAAAATCAGTTCTCCTGAAGAACTTAAAATATGTGATCCAGCCTGTGGTTCGGGGCACATGTTGGTTTATGCTTTTGATCTGTTGTATGCGATTTATGAAGAAGAAGGTTACAGTACCTCAGAAATTCCAGAACTGATCCTGACCCATAATCTCTTCGGGATTGAGATCGATAAGCGTGCAGGAGAACTTGCAGGCTTTGCGTTGACCATGAAGGCAAGAAGCAAGGACCGCCATTTTTTCAAAAAGAAGGTCCAGCCCAATATCTGCGTGTTGGAAAGCGTTACTTTTGAAGAAGGAGAGCTCAATGCTTACATAGATGCAGTCGGAAGTGACCTTTTCACCGATGCCCAGAAAGATACTCTGCTCCAGTTTGTCGAAGCCGACAATTTTGGTTCTCTAATTAATCCGGCTTCATCAAATATATTGAAAATACTGCATCTGCTTGAATCCAAAAGTCTCCCCGAAAATATAGTTCTTTACTCTACTCATCAGAAGGTTATGCAAGCCCTACAAAATGCCAAATATCTTAGCTCTAAGTATCACGTAATAGTCACTAACCCACCGTATATGGGTAGTAAAGGCATGAACAATGAGCTAAGAATTTTTGCTCAGGAAAAATATCCTGATAGTAAATCTGATCTTTTTGCCATGTTTATCGAGCGTGGATTTGATTTAATTGTTGAACACGGATACAATGCAATGGTTACAATGCAAAGCTGGATGTTCCTTTCATCTTACGAAAAACTAAGAGAACGCCTGCTGGATGAAGTAACGATTGATTGTATGGTTCACATGGCAAATATGGTAATGGGCATTGCTTTTGGAACGGCAGCAACTGTCTGGAACAAAACAAAGAAAGCTGACTTCAAAGGCCACTTTTCTTATGTTTACTATGAGGATTTGACAGAAGAGAATGAACCGAAACAATTCCCGATGCAGAATGATAGACTTGCTCGCGCCTCCGCCGCCGACTTCAAGAAAATTCCTGGGAGTCCGATTGCGTATTGGGTAAGTGAGAGAGTGAGGGAAATATTTGAAAAATCTGACTCTTTGGATATGCATGCAAAAGCTAAATCGGGTCAAAATACAGGAGATAATGAAAGATTCATTCGCCAATGGTTTGAGGTTTCGCAACAGAAAATTGGCTACGGATATGAAAAATTGAGTGATACATTTAACAGTTCACATAAATGGTATCCTTACAATAAGGGAGGAAATTTTAGGAAATGGTATGGAAATAAAGAGTGTGTTATTAATTGGCAAAATGATGGAGAAGAAATAAAAACATATGCCGTTAAAAGAAATAAGGGGAAGCACTGGTCACGGTATATTCAGAATTTAGAATACATGCTTAAAGAAGGCGTGACGTGGTCTTTTATAAGTAGTTCTTATTTTGGTGTAAGATACACTGAAAAAGGCTGTCTATTTGATTATGCCGGATGCTCACTATTTCCAGATAAGTATGAAGATTTGTATTATGTGATAGGATTATTATGTTCAAAGTTATCTTTTGATTTTCTTAAGATTATCAACCCAACATTAAATTTTCAGCCGGGTACAGTTAGCAAAATCCCTTTTATAACCAATAGTATCGATAAAAAAAATGTTGAGAGTATCTCAAAAAAAACAATTTCATTGGTGAAATCCGACTGGGATTTATATGAAACTTCTTGGGATTTTATTACTCTTCCATTATTGAAACCAGAATTCCATCACCCCAAACTTGCTGAAACTTACACTAAACTCCGCTACCACTGGAAAGAAATGACTCTTGAAACGCAGCGGCTTGAGGAAGAGAATAACCGCATTTTCATCGAAGCCTACGGTCTGCAGGATGAACTAACGCCAGATGTTTCCCTTTCTGAAATCACATTGACCTGTAACCCATACTATCGCTACGGCAACAACAAAACCGAAGAAGAACTGGAAACTCTTTTGCTGACCGATACCATAAAAGAACTAATTTCCTATGCTGTC
This sequence comes from Methanosarcina barkeri MS, assembly GCF_000970025.1. Lineage (GTDB taxonomy): Archaea > Halobacteriota > Methanosarcinia > Methanosarcinales > Methanosarcinaceae > Methanosarcina > Methanosarcina barkeri. Next base: position 3,397,063 of record NZ_CP009528.1, on the reverse strand, counting down.
GGCTGCATGTTCGGAAGATACTCCCCGGAAAAAGAAGGGCTGATTCTTGCAAATCAGGGAGAAAAGCTGGCTGATTTTAAAGAAAAGGTTCCTGAAGCTTCTTTCCTGCCGGATGAAGATAATATAATCCCGATTCTTGATGATGAATATTACACGGACGACATTGTAGGCCGGTTCAAGGAGTTTTTGAAATTTACTTTTGGGGCAGAGACGCTTTCTGAAAACCTGGACTTTATTGCAGGGGCGCTTTCGAAAAAAGGCGAAGCTTCTGAGAAAGTCATAAGGGATTATTTCCTGAAGGATTTCTACAAAGATCACGTTAAAATGTATAAGAAGAGACCGATTTACTGGCTCTTTACTTCAGGGAAAGATAAAGTGTTCAATGCGCTCGTTTACATGCACAGGTACGATAAAACTACCCTGGCGAAGATGAGGATCGATTATTTGCTGGATTTTGAGTCAAAGCTGGATGCTAAAAGGCCGCTTCTTGAAAAAGATATTTCTGAGAATTCCAAAAATCGAGGGAAGGCAGAAACTGAACTTGCGAAGCTCAAAAAGAATATTGAAGAGCTCGTGAAGTATGATGAACTTCTTAAGAATAAAGCGGATCAGATGATTGAGATTGATCTGGATGATGGGGTCAAAGTGAATTATGAGAAGTTTAAAGGGTTGGTGGGGAAGATATAAGGGTTCTTGGTGGTAAGATGGTTTATCATATTATAATTAAAACTTACTCAGGCTCTACTATTAATAATGAGGAAAAACAACTTAATTTAAGTGAAGAAGTACTTCGCAGTCGGTTTTTAGAACCTTATGAAAAAGGTGCTTCTTTAATTATAGATGGAAATATAATCAAGGTAGATAATATAGAAAGGATCAAAATTCTTAGGACTGAATCTAATAAACGTGAGTATGAAGTTCCAAATATAAATTCCATTGGTTATTTAGGAATTAATGGAGAAATAGAAGATGTTACTGATGATTTTATTCAATGGGGGCCAGGATATAAAAAAGATGACTCTAATAAACAAACAGCAAGCTTAAAACCTCAAAGTAATCAAGTTTTTGTTGTTCACGGTCATGACAATGAGATGAAAGAAACTGTTGCTCGGGTATTAAAAAATGTAGGTCTTGAGCCCATTATCTTACACGAACAAGATAATATTGGAAAAACGATTATTGAGAAGTTTGAGTCTTGTTCGCAAAATGTCTCTTTTGCTGTAGTACTACTTTCACCTGATGATTTTGGATACAAAAAAGATCAGCTTCCTGAATCTGCTATACCAAGAGCTCGCCAGAATGTGATTTTAGAACTTGGTTATTTTATGGGGAAACTTGGTAGAAAAAATGTAGTTGCATTAAATAAAGGTGGAATAAACTTTGAAGTTCCATCAGACATTTTAGGAATTGTGTATATACCTTTTGACCCATATAACGGATGGAAACTTGCTCTTGCTAAAGAGATAAAAGCAGCAGGGTACGATATAGATTTTGGGAAATTATAAACTGATAATATGGATATCAAAAGTCTTCTCAAATCCGGCGAGTCCGAAACCCTCGAATTCAAAGAGAAATTCGATGACAGAACCGTAGAATCCGCTGTAGCTTTTGCCAACGCAAAAGGCGGCATGATCCTTAAACCTCATTAATACCGCAAAACCGCACTAAAGTCACATAGCCGCAATCATTATGAAAAAAGAACCCAATACTCATTAATCTGGGACTTGTTTCCTTGTAGATTCAAAGAAAAAATCGGGAATGATTAAGGAAAAGAACATATATCAAATAAGAACGCATATAGTTGTTAAAAGGCAGGATTAAGCGATAAGGGGTGTAGAAATGGCTTCGAGATATCTGGAACAAAACACTTTGTACATATCAGACCCTGTTGCCATTAATAAGTTACATTCTCTATTTGAGAATAATGAAAAATTCAAACCTCCTGTATCTCGATATGCAAAGTCTGAGAAAGAGGTTATTGAATTCTTAAAAAGGTAATGGATCTGTACATTTTTACTTGAGACTTAAATTTTATTTTTCAATATAGAGGTTAAAAACCTCAATTTTTCATCTTGTTTTCATGTTTTTTTATTCTGTTTCCATCCTGTTTCCACCTTCTTTTTTAGATTTTTGGATTTTTATCCAGTCTTCAATATGATTATGGCGGTCATTTTAAAATTTTGGTTTATTATTGCTTTGGTAAGCACTCTATTTTCGGCTTCAAAGTATGTATTAATGCTTCAGATGATGTATTAATATGTAAAACATCACTACAAATTAGTAAAGCCTATAAATGGAAGAATACTTCATAGATAAAGTGTCTAAATTTCTATATATAATTTTATCTTTTCCCGATTAATCGCAGGATATGGATTTTCATGGTTAACGTTGAAAAAACAAGCCAGAGTATACTCAGAAAATTTGACCCTTCGGAACTGGCAGATTATGAGAAGAGAAAAATCGTTTTCTGGTATGATAAGGACAGGACTGCCTGGGATGATGAAAAATTGGCTCCCAGCTCAGAGCTGAACGAGATAATACAAATACTGGCAGGGCATTCCATTAAATTCCATATCCTGAGTAACAACTATTTTGAAACCAAAAAACTCCTTGAAATAGAGGACCCTGAATCAAACTATCTGATTTACTGCCCCGACAAAGAAAGAACGCACGAAGAAAACTGGCTTTTTGATATCCAGCTTTATTCATCCAGATTTGAAAACAGCCGGATTTCGGACCTCAAAAGTGAATTTGAGATCGAGGGGCATGAACTGGACGACTTCTTCACAAAATACGAAAAATTCTTTGGCAATCAGAAAGAAAGGGTTCAGCCTCTAAAAAAGCTCTACCAGAAGGACTGGCGGGAAAAAGAGTTTATTCTGGGCATGCTGGCTGTTTTTTCAAAAACTCAGGTTCTTGATTTCAAACTTATCGTTCGTGACACCATGTTGAAATCCCTGGAAGAAGCCGAAAACCCGACATGGGAGCATATATCGAAGTTCGGGCTGGAGGAAAACTTCTGGGAGCTGGCAGAAGATGATTTTGGCTTTTTGGCAAAGAACCCTACCCTGAAGAAGCTTTTCCTGAGTTTTCTGGTCACGCACATAAAGCAGTGTTCTGGAATTTCCATGCAAGGCTATGACCAGTATGTGAACCGGAAGGAAAATGAGTGCCAGATCTTCCTCAAGCACTGGATGGACAGTTCCCAAAACTCCAAAACCTTTGAGAAATACACTCGTGACATACTTGAAGAGAACAATCGGGATCTTGAAAAGAGCTTGCAAGCAACGCTTAATAAGCGGGATGTGCAGACATATCTTGAAGCAGAAGCAGTTGAGACCTTTGACAAAGCTATAATTCTCCGTATAATCGAATCTCTGAGTAGTCCTGTAGATTCAACAGAAGATGATTTTAAAAACTATCTTGCCTGGATCGATGTCCGCAGGACAAAGCACTGGTTTTCCGAATATGAAAACATTTACAGTGCGCTTGAATATGCAGTCAAGATCTTCCGTTTTGCCAGAGAGCACTATGAAAATCCAGAAGCAATTGATACACTTGAAAACACATGCAGTTTATACGAATTATTCAAAGCATATGCTGAGACCCACTATCAGATGGATTACTTCTACAGAAAATTCTACTACTATTATGATAAAGAGCAGGAAAAGGACATCCTGAAGAAAAACCTGAGGCCTCAGGTTGAAGATCTCTATGCTAACAATCTGCTCGGAAAACTGTTATTAAAATGGAGCAGCCTTATTGAATCCGATCTTAAAAGCCAGTGGAAAATTGAGCTTGCAGACAGCCAGAAGGATTTCTATAAACTGTACGTAAGCAGGATCTTACAAAAAGACGACAGAATTAGGGTTGCAGTTATCATTTCCGATGCCTTGCGCTATGAAGCAGCTTTCGAACTATTCGAAACTCTCAATAAAGATACCTGGGGGATTGCCGAACTCACTTCTATGGCAGGAGTTTTGCCCTCATACACGAAACTTGGAATGGCAAGTTTACTTCCTCATAATGCTCTGGAATACAGAGGAAAAGAAGTCCTTGTTGATGGCATAAGTTCCGAAGGGCTTGAAAAAAGGAACAAAATCTTGCAAAGTAAATGTGAAGACTCACTTGCGTTAAATTATGAAGACATTATTAAACTCAGCCGGGAAGAGGCACGGGAACTTATCAAAGGAAAAAGAGTCCTTTACATCTATCACAACAAGATCGACTCAACTGGTGATAAGCAGTCCTCAGAAAACAGCGTGTTTAATGCCGTAGAGGAAACAATTCTTGAACTAAAGAAACTTGTCAAGCATTTGAGTGATACTCTAAACACCACAAATGTAATTATTACATCCGATCACGGTTTCCTTTACCGGAGAGACGATCTGGAAAATGCAGATAAGGTAGACACCGCATTATTTGACAAATCTCGTATACTTGATGCCACAAAGCGCTTTATCCTGAGTGACCAGGAATTTGCACAGGCTGACTTACTGGAGAACATACACAAGTTTGATATGCACCATGTTCTCAGCCAGGAACATCAGGATCTTCCACTTTTTGTCTATGTCCCAAAAGCAGACCTCAGATTCAAACTCCAGGGAGGTGGGCTCAATTTTGTGCATGGAGGAGCCTCTCCTCAGGAGATTGTCATTCCGGTCCTGACATATACCCATAAGCGGAAGGATAAAACCCTTGAGGGGAAGGACATAAAGCATGTTAAAGTCAACGTCTCGGTAATAAACGACCGAAAAAAGATCACAAACAGCAAGTTTAAAGTCAAAATTTTCCAGACTGAAAAAGTCACCGATAAAATGAAACCCCGAACTTTCAGAGTTTCTCTATGGGATATTGACGGCGAGCAGGAAAAAATGGTCAGTGATGAAAAAACCGTTATTGCCAGTAGCGAATCCGATGACCCTGAAGAAAGGCAGTATACTGTAATGCTTACTCTCGGGAACAACCTTGAGAATAAGACATATTATCTTAAATTAATTGACACTGATCCAACGGAAATCAAAAATATTGTACGGATTCCATTTGAACTGGACCTTCTGATCGGGGATTTTGATGACTTTTAATTAAAAAACGAATTGTGTAAAGATTCTCTCGTAAAAAAAGAGAATAATATGAACAGTAATATGGAACATGGACAGTAATATGAAATATGGACAGTAATATGAAATATGGACAGGATAAAATGACTGAAGAAGCTCTTGAGACAGCAGTCCTTGAAACCGATAGAAAATTAATCAAATATTTTCCTGGTAGGGTTGTGCGAAAAGACCTTACAAAGCTGTTGAAAGTAGGGCATAATGTCCCTGTCTATGTACTTGAATACCTTCTCGGCTCCTATTGTGCAGATGATGATGAAGATGTGATTAATGAAGGTGTCCAGAAAGTAAAAAATATCCTGTCCAAAAATTATGTAAGGCCTGATGAAGCCGAAAAAATCAAGTCGAGAATCAGGGAAACTGGCTATTACACGGTTATTGATAAGATTACTGTCAGGCTGAACGAAAAAAGGGATATTTACGAGGCATCGTTTTCCAACCTCGGGCTTATTAACATCGAAATTGACTCGGATTATATCATAAAATATGATAAATTGCTCGGAGGCGGGATCTGGTGCATGCTCAAGATGGAGTACTCCATTGAATCTGCAGCATCTCCTTTTATTATCTCCAGCTTAAAACCTATCCAGATTCCAAACATGAATATCCAGGAAATCCTTGAGGCAAGGAAATATTTTACAAAAGAAGAATGGATAGACGTTCTTTTGAGAAGCATAGGAATGGAGCCAACTCAGCTTCCGAATCCTGTCAAGTGGCACATGCTGGAAAGGCTTGTTCCTCTTGTTGAAAACAACTACAACCTCTGCGAGTTGGGCCCACGTAGTACAGGAAAATCCCATGTTTACAAAGAAATTTCCCCGAACTCTATCTTGATCTCAGGTGGACAGACCACAGTTGCAAACCTCTTCTACAACATGTCTACACGGCAAATAGGACTTGTTGGGCTCTGGGATGTTGTGGCATTTGATGAAGTTGCAGGAATTCATTTCAAGGACAAAGACGGAATTCAGATCCTCAAAGACTACATGGCTTCAGGCTCTTTTGCAAGAGGAAAGGAGCAGAAAAATGCAAACTCATCAATTGTCTTCGTTGGAAACATTAACCAGAGTATTGATTCTCTCCTTAAGACCTCTCACCTTTTCTCTCCCTTTCCGGATGCGATGAACAGCGATACCGCTTTTTTTGACAGGATGCACTACTATCTCCCTGGCTGGGAAGTCCCTAAGTTCCGACCTGAACACTTTACTGACAGATATGGGTTCATAGTTGACTATATTGCCGAATTTTTCCGAGAAATGAGAAAACGTTCCTATTCTGATCACATAACCCAATTCTTCAGGCTTGGAAATAACCTGAACCAGCGTGATGTAATTGCTGTTAATAAGACATTCTCTGGACTTATGAAGCTCCTCTACCCTGATGAGAATATTACGAAAGAAGAAGCTCAGGAGATTCTCGAATATGCCCTTGTAGGTCGAAGGCGGGTAAAAGAACAGCTCAAAAAGATTGGAGGAATTGAGTTCTTTGATGTAAATTTCTCGTACATTGATAACGAGAACCTAAAAGAAACCTTCGTGCCTGTACCTGAAAGCGGTGGAAGCAAAATCATTCCAGCAGGAATTACAAAACCAGGTGAAGCATACGCTGTTGCAGCTACCGAGTCCGGAAAGATCGGAATATACAAGTTTGAAGTCCAGATAGTGTCTGGATCTGGAAAATACGAAAAATCGGGCACTGGTTTAAATTCTCAGGCAAAAGAAGCAATAAAGACAGCTTTTAATTACTTCCGGGCCAATGCAAAGTCCATAAGTCAGGGCATTTCTGTAAAAGAAAAAGACTACTTTTTACATGTCCAGGACCTCTATGGAATTGGTATGTCTGATGAACTTGCTCTTGCGGCATTCATAAGCCTCTGTTCTGGAGCAATAGAAAGATCCCTGCAGGAACAAACTGCGATCCTTGGAAGCATGACAATCGGAGGCTCTGTAGAGGTACTGGAAAATCTTGCTGGTCTTTTACAGGTCTGCCTTGATGCTGGGGCGAAGAGAGTCCTGATTCCAATTGCTTCTGCAAGCAAGATTGCAGCAGTACCTCCAGACTTGTTCAGTAAGTTCCAGATCTCGTTTTATGAAGACCCTATTGATGCGGTTTATAAGTCAATGTCACTGATTTAATGTCTTACCAGATCTGCATAAATCTGGGTTTAATCCAGAATTATTTCTGTTGTGTCCTGAAATGATTCATTTGTATTCAGTTAAGATACGATCTATAAGATACGTGTTATTTTACATAATTATTTCACAATACCAAAATGAAATTGAAACTTACTTAACGTTTAACTTTTTGCGCCGTTTGTTGTTGTATCGTGTATTGAACTTTCAAATGGTTTTGGATCTACGAAATTATTCCAGAATACAATAATTTTCCTTCGCAGCCAAGGACACGTATCGGAGCATTTAGTATGACATGTTTTACTCATACAAAAAAGAGTTAAAAAGGTGTACAGGCTTTTCAAAAATTCCTATACTACCTTAAATTTAATAATTTTCTTTAAGAGATTTTCAAGGCCTTTCCTTTGTAGGTAAATACTTTGTTTTAGCTGTGATAACCTCGGAATAATGAGTATCTGAAAGGTCTTCTTTTCCGGACCAGAAGATTGCTTTATGATATTTCCATACGTATGGATCAAATTCAATAATTCCTACATGGATCACAAGCTCAAAGACAAACCAGTAGGCTGCAAGCAGATGTAATAAGCGAAGCAACCCTAAGGCATTGATATTGAAAAAGGACGCAAAATACCAGGCTACGGAAAGTATCCATGACGCAATAGGAATTCCGAAAGGAGACCATTCAAGGTTGTAAAGCACCACTCCTGTAATTGCTACAATGACAATTGCTATGCTCTCAATAACAATCAGAATTTTAAGTACAGGATGAAGCTTGGTTACATAGTGTCCTTTACTTTCATCATAGATAGTAAAAGCCGGATACCTGCCTTTTCCAAAAAAATTCTTTATTATATCAATGAGCCGTTCTGCATCATCTTTTCCGAAAATGTAAGAGTCCTTAAAATGCACTATTCTGTCTCTGACACTGCATCTTTCTTCTTTACAGGAAAAAAGGTTGTATGGGACCAGAATCCAGTTTGCAACCAGGAAAAAAGGTACAGCAATCACATGCCAGGATCGGGCTGTTTGAAAATCCAGGAACTCCCAACCATAGTAGATTTTGAATCCCGTGATAAGCAGGACAAACATGGTAATAAGATGAACCAGATGAGTAACCCGCTCAAGCCAGGTATAACGTTCAACAACCATTCTTGTAGAAGCGGATCTTTGAGCAGATCGTACCATAACTTCTAACCTCCTTCAAAGTACCTTGATTGTATAATCCGGGTGCTTTCCGGTTTTATCAATTGTAGTTTTATCAATTGTATGAACTGCACATGCCAGGCAGGGATCGTAAGATCGGGCTGTATGCAGAATTCCAAGAGGATTTGAATAATCCACTCCAAGTGCATTTTCAGCAGCCGAAATTTTGGTGCCTATCAGAGCTTGCTCAACAGGGCTTGGGGTCCCTTGCGAATTCCTTGGAGCAAGGTTCCAGGTACTCGGAACCACAGCCTGGTAAAGGGTTACCATAGAATCCGAACCTGTAGCAATCCAGTGCCCCAGTGCCCCTCGCGGAGCTTCCCATAAGCCCATTCCTGTGGAACTCTTTGCCATGGAAAGATCAGTATGCACAGCAACCTTTCCGCCTGCTTGAAGGTCCTGTGTGAGCCACTCTATCATTTCTGGAACCACTACAAGAATTTCCTGCATCCTTGCAATCATACGGGTGTAGTTGTTGACAGGATAGTAGCCATTATCCTGAAAAGTTTTTACTAATCCCGTAACAAGAGGTTCTCCCATAACCATCATACGGGCAAGAGGACCGACTTCACACGGAATTCCATTGTAATGAGGGGCTTTTGCCCACGAGTAACGGCTCTTCGATCCTTTTGTATAATCGATATTTTCGGGATTTCCTTCAGGAACCGTAATCCCATTCCAGGGAGAACGATCGTTTACATCGTCAATGTAAAAGGAGTGGCTAATACTTTCTGAGATCTTTTTGTAATCGAATTTCTCAAGCTTGAAATATCCATTCATATAGCCGGAAGGAATAACTCTGCTGTCCGCAGGACTTGTGGGGTCATATCCATTTCCTTTCTCGGGCTTAAAGAAAACTCCGTAAGAAAGAAAACCGATCTTATCGGGATCTTTGTAAGTCCCTGCAAGGTCCATTTTCATACTGATAGGCAGGCCGAGAAGTTTTTCCCCTATAAGCTCCGAGCCGAAAGCCGCAAAGAGTGGGACGTCTCCCCAGCCAGCCGAGTGTGAGAAGTCCTTGCTGTCAAGGGATTTATTCAGAAGTTCTTGCAGGTGATTCAGAACGAAATTAGCAGCCTTTTGAGGAGAAGAAGCCCTGTAAGTATTTTCAATCCAGGTATCGGGAGAGACCCCAAGAGTAAATGTTTTAACAAACTCCATCGTTTTCGTGACATAGCTTAAAATTTGCCCGATATCAGCAACCGTCGGAGAATAAACTACACCCCCAACATGCTGAAGAACCGGATGAGGCATCTTGCTGGCTATCAAAGAAATGGCTTCGTGCAAGCGGCGAAATTCCACTATAGCGCCCAGATAGGACGAGCCTGCCGGATAACTGGCACCGTCAATCTGATAAATCAAAGGCGCAAAACGTCCCTGGAGCTCTTTCCATACTGCATTTCCAACATCCCCGTATTTTGCCAGGATGTCACGGTAAGCCGGGTTTGCAAGATCAGGGCCCCAGAGCACATAGATATGTGCTGCATGGCTGGCTATGAAATTCAGAGCCTGATGGATGTTTCGCATTAAAAGCCCGTCTTTGGGAACCTCACCTGCCACTCCAAAAAGTTCATCGAGAGCATTTGCTGCAGCTATGCCATGGCTAACCGGACAAACCCCACATATCCTCTGGGACAGAAGTGCCGCATCCCTGGGGTCCTGGTGCTGTAGGAGACGTTCAAAACCCCTTAACTGTAATCCATTACTCTGGGCATCAGTAATCACGCCTTCCCCATTGACTTCAGTATTGATCCTGTAGTGCCCTTCTATTCTCGAAACTGGATCAACAGTAACCTGTACCATTATTTTTCACCTCCGGCTTCCTCTATGGTTTTCTCTCCGGTTTCTTCATGAGTGGTTTCTTCATGAGTGGTTTCTTCATGAGTGGTTTCTTCATGAGTGGTTTCTTCATGAGTGGTTTCTTCATGAGTGGTTTCTTCATGAGTGGTTTCTTCATGAGTGGTTTCTTCATGAGTGGTTTCTTCGGCAAAGCCTTCCTCGTCCTCAGGTCTTTTCATGGCAGTTCTCCTGACAGCATGAGCCCCTGCAGCAAGTAGTGCGCCTCCTATTGCCACGCCCGCTACAGTATTGATATTCGTACCTACAATTCCTGTCTTCTCAATTTCCACGAAAAAAGGCCTGGTACTATCCGGAAAGCCTGGCTGAACACAACCAATACAGGGAGAGCCTGCCTGAGGGCAGAAATTAAGATGGCCGTTCCAGTGGCGAGTAGCGCAGTCTGCGTGGGTATAAGGCCCTTTGCATCCCAGTTTCCAGAGACACTTGGGTCCACCTACTGTCAGCTCAAACTCTCCACGGTCATAGTATCCGCGACGAGAACAGTTGTCGTGAATAACATGGTCAGGCGGGAAGAAAACCTTTGGACGTTTCCAGTGATCCAGCACATAAGGCAAATCATCAGGTATCTTGATCTTTCCCAAAACAACTGCGCCTATTGTCAAAAAAACCCAATCTGGATGAGTAGGGCAACCAGTAAGATTAATTACAGGCTTTTCAATGCCAAGAAGATCTAAAATCCCCTTTGAAGCATCTTCCATAGTAAAAGCAACTCCACGGGGGTCCATAAGTTCAACTATATCACTCTTAGCAGAGTTCACCCCACCATTAGTCGCACAATTCCCAATTGCAACAATTGCTAAAGCGTTTTTAGCAGCTTTCGCGTAAATCTCCTTATAGGTTCTTCCTCCAAGCATGAGATATTTCCCGGAACCTTCAGGTCCGTTCGAAATTGCCCCTTCAGAAACTAGAACGTAACCTTTTTCCTTTTCCAATATATCATCCAGCACAATCTCAGAATTAAGATCACTGGTATTTGCGAGCTTTCCATCTACGAAAATTCCCTGCTGCATCATTAAAACTTCATGATAGAGAAGCTTGAGATTGTATTCCTGAAGGAATTCTACGATATCGGGAGATCCTCCGTCCAGCATTGATATGGTACAGCCACTATCCATTACTCCGTGAAGCCATACAACCTTAGTTTCCGAAAACTCAAGAGCTTTTGCTATATCGTTTTTATACGTTTGTAAAAACAGTGAAGCCCCTAATGCCCCGACAGCCTTTATAAAGGTCCGCCGATCCATTTTCATGAAATCAAGATTTTTAAACTTTTCAAGTAAGTCGTCATTATCCGTTCTACTTCCCCCCATGTTACGAATAATTTTATATAAAGATATATAAATAACGATATATAAAAAATGGATCCAATATCTTAAAGAATATCACATCTATATCAAAGACTATCAACTCTTCAATACCCGCTTTACAAGTAACCCCTTTATTTTGCAACAGCAGAAGAGTGTATTATTTAAATTTAAGTCATTTAATAAATATAATTTTTCTAAAAACTTATATATTTTAATATCACTAGTTTATTTATTGAAATTTTAAGGCTAGTAATATTTAGTGATAATGTTGTATATTTAAGGGAAAAGTTATGCGGCAAATATGGGGGATAGAATATGACTATTGGGGATGGTCACGATTTAAGGTCGTCGAGATTTGAAGGCGATGAGGTTCTGGAGGCTTGCTATGACAACGAAATATCTCTTCAAAGAGGGGACCGTGGCTCTGCGGTAAGAAAAGTTCAACAGGCTTTAATATTTTTGGACTTTCCCGTACCTGAGGTTGGAGCCAATGGCATTTTTGGTGGGGAAACCGAACTGGCGGTCAAAAGTTACCAGGAGTCACGGGGCCTGAAGGTTGATGGAATAATAGGGTCAGAGACTATAGGAAGTCTCGATGAGGAATTTTTCACAGGTCCACCGGAACTTTCTATTTCACCAGTAACCGAACCGCAGTTATCGGAGGTCCCAACTCCATTATTCCCGGAATCTCCGGTTCGATCACCAAGAGCATCTCCGGTAGGGCCGGTAAGAGCACCTGAAGTCCCACCACTAGAGATACCCCGGGCTCCGAGGGTAGGAGTACCCGCAGTTAAAATACCTCAACCTCCTGAAGCACCTGTAGCGGAACCTCCAATCCTGAAAACCCAGGCAGTTCCGCTTGAACAAAAACCGGTTCATGTGGCCAGACCTATAACTCCACCTTTGACCAGACTACCCCCTACGATTGATAGTCAGGGACGTAAATTCCATACTGCAGGAACCTGGAGTGGAAGTAGTTCTTCTTTTGAAGCTGAAGCTGGAAAATCGGTACGTCTCGAAGTAAGTAATCTGAATGTCAAAGAGTCAAGTATCACGATAAAGACAAATACAGGGGAAGCAAAAGAATCTGTGCTTTTACCTGATATCCTTGTAAATTTTGAATTCTCTGCAATGGAAGAGCCTTTTATATGGAGATTTTACATAGAAACCGACAGTGAAGACTCTTTAATCGAGTGGAAACTCTATAGCAATTGGGTGCCGGGAAAATCCAGGTAACTATTAAGAGAAAAAAGCCGTATTAATAGCAAAAGAGCTTCAAATGAAGGTTTAAATGAAATAGACAGGTGTAGAAACCTTAAAAAATATTTATACAGGGCTCTGCACTGAGATACAGAAACCTCACGTTTCTTTTTCCGTAATTATATCCGGTTCTTTTCTAGAATTTCATCCGGCAGGGGCTTGAAATTTAACTTATTTGTCCGGCAGGACCTTGTGCTTAGATTAGTTTGCCTGCTCAACGCGCTCCTTAAGTGCCAGATTCATCTTACTAAAACTCCGTTTTGTATTGCCAAGCAGGGAACCCGAAAACGGCACCAAAAGCCCTTTGAATGTCTCTCGTTGAATCAGGCGCACCCTGTTCTCACCAGCTGGTTCTATTACAAAACCGTGCTCACCATCGAATATCCCAGGAATTACCAGATGGCCGATCCAGCGCAGCTCTCTTTCTGTCCGAATGACAAGAATAGTTGGTCGAATTGTCATAACACGGTTGCCTAGATGCATTTGAACCTTTAATTTCTCACCTGAATTGGAAACTCCGTTCACCTCACGGATAAATGGATTCCATTGCGGGTATGCTCCAAAATCAGTAAGAGTTTGCCAGACCCTGGCAGCCGGGGAGTTGATGATAACTTCGGTCTCGAGATTCTTCTGAGTAATAGAGGTATTTGCAGCAACAAGCGTCGCGGCATAGAAAATTGCTCCTAAAGAAAGTATATTAAGTACTACTTGACCAAGAAATTGTGATATATTTCCACCCCGAAATTATAAATCATTTTTAATATATTATACTCAAATAGATCTTTTATCAGATATAAATTACTGTAGAAGGAAAGGATCAAATCAATAAAATAGTAAATATGGAGCAAAATGTATACTGAAAACAGAGGCAAAGCAGAAATTGAACAAAACAAAAATTAAAGTAGATTAGCAAAAATGAAATTAAAGTAGATTAGCAAAAATGAAATTAAAGTTGATTAGCAAAAATGAAATTAAAGTTGATTAGCAAAAATGAAATTAAAGTTGATTAGCAAAAATGAAATTAAAGTGAGGAAAAGACCTCTTCTCTGATGAGCTTTATGGCTTTATCCACACCTTTAAGAACATCTGGACTGATTTCCTGCGTAGCTTCCGTGACAATCGACCCTATTTCAATTCCGATGACCACAATTTCAGGAAGTTCTTGAACCTGTTCTCCTATTTTCAATACATCTGTAATTGTCAGATCATGTACTGAAACCAGGGGATGAAATTCGACACCATCCAGTAAGTCCTTCCCTTCTATACGGTGTACTGAACCTGGAAGGCTGTTAGCCAGAATTGCATCAACTATTATGACTTTCCTGGCGCCATCAAGAAGATTTAGAAGGTCAAGCCCACATACCCCTGCATCCACGATATTGACATCTTTGAGGTTTTTAAGTTCGGATTCTTGAAGGGCCTCAATGACTTTGAGGCCAACACCATCGTTTCCCATTAATGGGCTTCCGCAACCAAGAATGCGTATAGAAGCATTTAGTATAGACATATTTTCACTCAAAAAAGCAGTTAAAAAGGTGTACAGGCTTTTCAAACATACCTGTACTACCTTAAGTTTATTCTCTGTAAGATATTTTCAGGGCCTTTCCTTTGTAGGGCAATACTTTGTTTTAGCTGTGATAACCTCAGAGTAATGAGTATCTGCGAGATCTTCTTTTCCGGTCAGGAAGATAGCTTTGTAGTACTTCAAGACATGAGGATCAAGCTCCAGAATACCCACATGGACTACCAGTTCAAAAACAAACCAGTAGGTCATCAGCAGGTGAAGTATCCTGAGGAACTCCAGGGGAGACAGATTGAACACAGGTGAAATAAAGCCTGTTATAGTCAGTATCCATGAAGCTATAGGAAGGCCAAAAAGCGACCAGTCAAGCTTGTAAAGCACAACGCCTGAGACTGCAATTAAGAACAGAGCTGTACCTTCAAGCACGATCAGGATTTTCATTAAGGGATGAAGTTTGGTCCTGTAGTGGCCAGTAGTCTCATCATAGATGCTGAATGCCGGATATCTGCCTTTCCTGAAGAAGTTGCCAATTATACCGCCCATACGAGCTGCATCTTTAGGACCGAAAATATAATGGTCCTTAAAGTGTGAAATCTTTCCCATAAACCCATGGCCTTCGGAGAAGATGTTGTAAGGGATAAGGATCCAGTTCACTGCAAGCAGGAACGGAACCATTATCATGTGAAGACCGCGGGCGGTATGGAAACTCATAAAGTCCCATCCAGTATAGATCTTTAACCCGGTGATGATGAGCACTAACATTGCAATAGCGTGGACAGTATGAGCTATCCTGTCAGTTGCGGTATAGCGCTCAACAACCATTGACCGGTTGTCTTTTGATTTCATTATGGGTCATCTCCCTCTGTACTATACTTAGAGTATTCTTAGAGTCTTTGGAGCGTTTTTCCCAGTCAGGTCAATGGTGTGGACTGCACATGAAATGCAAGGATCATAGGATCTACCCATATGGAAAATGCCAACTGGATTGGTATAATCGACATCTCCAACTGGGTTGATTTTTGAACCAATGAGAGACTGTTCGAGAGGACCAGGAATGCCTTTGCTGTCTCTTGGGGACATCAACCAGCTACCCGGAACTATACACTGATAGTTGGTAACCTTTCCATCGCTGCCAGCAGAGATCCAGTGACCAAGAGCTCCACGAGGAGCTTCCCATATGCCCATTCCCGAATTATTTTTAGCTGCATTAAGGTCTATAGGCACGGAAATCTTGCCGTTGGGGTTGTAATCGACTGTTACCCAATTGAGAAGTTCATACGCGAGAATTGCAGTTTCCTGCATACGAGCCAGCATTCTGGTGTAAACATTAGCTGCAGAGTAGCCTTTCTCATTAAGGGCCTGAGCCAAACCGGTTACGAGTGGCTCTTTTATATTTAGCATGCGTGCAAGAGGCCCGACTTCACCTGCAATTCCGTCATATCTCGGAGCCTTATCCCAGCTGTACTGGCTGTCCGAACCTCCGGTGTAGACGATTTTGTTTGGATCCGTAAACGGAACGGTTTCACCTTTTGTTGGTGCGAGGTCGTTGGAACTGTTCTGGTAGAAGGAGTGAGCAGTGCTCTCCGTAATCTTGTCCGGATCAAATTTCTGATATTCGAGATTTCCTGATACTACACCTGAGGTGAAAATACGGTCTCCTGCCGGGCTTCTCGGATCGTATCCGTCTTTGTACTTGTAGTATCCACCATATGCAACGAAGCAGATCTTTGAGGGGTCCTTGTACCCACCGATTGTATCATGTTTAAGGCTTGCTGGAAGACCAAGAATTTGTTCTCCTACAAGTTCTGAACCAAAAGCTGCATAGAACTCCACATCTCCCCAACCTGCGTCTTTGGAGAAGTCATTGGAAGCAGTTGATTTGTCAACAAGACCCTGGAGGTGTTCAGTAACAAAGCTTACTGCTTTTTGAGGAGAGCTTGCCTTATAGGTGTTTTTGATCCAGGTATCAAAATCAACTCTTAGAGTATGTTTGGATACGAAGTCCATGATCTGCAGATAGTAAGAGGCAAGTTTGGTTACATCTGCGACAGTAGCCGGGTAGGTATATCCACCTGGATAAAGGGCTGAAGGACCTGGCATTCTACCGGCAATAAGTGCGATCATCTCCGCAAGGCGTTTCTTTTCAGGAATTGCTGCAAGATAGGAACTTCCCGCAGGTACAGCCACGCCATCCATCTTGTAGCTGATTGGGGCAAACCTTCCAACCATCTCTTTCCAGACTGCGTTTCCGGTGTCTCCCAGTGTTGTGAGGACATTCTTGTACGCTGGGTTTGCAAGGTCAGGACCAAAGAGGACGTATATATGAGTTGCATGGCTTGCAACCATGTTCAGGCCCTGGAAAATATTCCTCATCATAAGAGCGTCTTTTGGAACACTCTCAGCTACGCCATAAAGATCATCAAGAGCATTTGTGGCTGTCAATCCATGAGACAGAGGACAGACACCGCAAATTCTCTGGGTAAGAAAAGCTGCATCTCTTGGGTCCTGATGTTGCAAAATTCGTTCAAAACCCCTGAATATAAGGGAAGATGACTGGGCATCGGTAATAACACCGTCAGCACCTACTTCAGTGGATATTCGCTGGTGACCTTCAATTCTGGTTAAGGGATCAACTGTAACATTTACCATTTTTCACTCACTCTCCTTTTCCCATTCTCCTAACAGCATGTACGCCTGCTGCAACTGCAGCTGCTCCAACTGCAACTTTGGCTATTGTGTCAATGTTTGTCCCGGCAACTCCGATATCTTCACGTTCAACAAACAGAGGTCTTGAAGTGTCTGGGAAGCCCGGCTCGACACAGGCAATACAGGGGCCGCCTGCCTGAGTACACATGCTTACTGAACCATTCCATTTACGAATTGCACAGTCTGCGTGAGCATAGGGAGCTTTACAGCCTAATTTCCACAGGCATCCTGGCCCGCCGATCTCTTCATCGAATTCTCCACGGTCATAGTATCCGCGGCGTGGGCAGTTATCATGGACAACATGGTCTGGGGGGAAGAAGACCTTTGGCCTGCCGTACTCGTCCAGAAGAGTATCGAGATCATCAGGGATCTTGATCTTTCCAAGAATTACCGCGCCCACAGTAAGAAGAACCCAGTCAGGGTGAGCAGGGCAACCAGGAATGTTGATTACCGGCTTATCGATGCCAAGTTCCTTAAGCATGCCCTTTGAAGAGTCATCTTTTGCAAAAGCTACTCCCCTGTAATCCGTATCCTTGGCAACATCGCTGTCCGCAGAGGTAATTCCTCCGTATGCAGCACAGGAACCTACTGCAACGACAGCAACTGCGTTCTTTGCAGCTTCTCCAAGAGTTTGTTTGAAAGGTTTGTTCCCAATAACCAGGTAGCGTCCCGAACCATCTGGACCGTTTGGAATTGAGCCTTCAACTACCAGGATATATTTACCTTCTTTATATATTTCTTCTTGGAGAATTTCGGAGTTAAGCTCGGCGTTGTTCACAAGCTTGCCATCATTCCAGATTCCCTGCTGTGCACAAAGAGTCTCATGGAAAGCAAGATTGATATTGAGCTTTTGTAGTGCTTGTACAAGGTCAGGATTGCCTGCGTTTAACACTGATTCAGAACAGCCGGTACATTCGGAGCCGTGGATCCAAAGAAGCTTTGTCTCTGGGAATTCTTCAAGGGCCTTTACCATGTCAGCTTGGTAGGTATTCAGAAATGCAGCTGCACCCATTGCACCTAACGCTTTCATGAAAGTGCGTCGATCCATTTTTAAGAAGTCCACACTGTCCAGTGTACGGACAAGATTTTTTATTCCAGTACTCATCTCTACCACATCTTGATTTTACCCAAATTATACATTCAAAAGAAAATTTTGAATAATTGTCCACAGTAATTATATAAATGCATACATAAATTTACCACTAATGTTTTCAATGAGGGAATAGTATTTAAGGTTTTTTACACGCTCCAATAAATATATTAATTGGCTGGATTGGAGACATATGATTTGGGAATATATATAATATGTCCCAAATATAAATAATTCAACTCAATGTCTATTGTTGGGTATTGTAGTACATATATGTAGAATTGAAGCCTCTTGAAAGAGAAAAGAGGATCAAAAAAATTAATTTAATTTCAAAAGTTAAAAGTTACTAATGAAGTCTTAATTCATATTTAAAAATTTATCTGTATTATGACAAAATGCATGAAATTAAAATAAAATGCAAAAAAGTTTTGAAAAGCAAAGAAAGAATTACTTATTTCTAAAGGATATTTTAGTATATTGAGATATTTCAACTAGAACTAATATTTCATGAGAAGGAACTCTATTATGGCAACTGATCATGTTTAACTCTCAAATTCCACGGAGAATTTCGCTCCTACTAAAAGCTGAAAACTTTTATCCCGGGTTTTATCTATTAACTCTGATCTTCAATGTTCTGAAAAATAAATTTAATAGAAACTTAATACGGAAAAGAAGTGCTAAAGAAGCTAATCTTATTATGTGAAGCTGCAGAATATAATACTACTATATAATACTACTCAAGTAATTATCTATGTCTTTTAAATATAGAGTATCCCGACAAATAGGTCCCGATAAATAGAGTGATTTTAGAACTCTTTCTAAACCCTTTCTAAAGCAAGTTAAATATCAGGGAAAAATAACATTTTTAAATTATGTAAGTGAAATGAAAAAACAAAAAGAATATAACATAGGACCAGAAAGTTTTAAAAAATAATTTTCGACAACAGATTTGTTTAAAACGTAGAATCAGGGTCTTGTTGATGGTATCTCCATTTTTCTATCTGCGGCAAGTGGAAAAAGGAAAAGCGCTCATTTAAGAGCAGCAGTAGAAAAATAAAAACAAGTAAGGGGATATAAACTATTTAGCCGGTTAAGGAAGTAAAACTGGGAGGGGTTTTTGCTCAGTTGAGACCTGTAATTATATATACCCCACAAATATATAATTCTTACAAAATAATTCTTGTAAAACCCTTAATACAAGTTTTGCAAAACTCTTAATACAGGAATTTACCTCATAAAAAATGAAATTATATAAATTAATAGGATTTTAAAAGAAAAGAGTTCGAGGAAACATGTGTATAGCTATTCCTGGAAAAGTAAAATCCATTGTAAATGAGAATACTGCAACGATTGACATGGGCGGAATCTGCAGAGATGTGAATATGGACCTTATGGGAGGCGCAAATGAATCCCAGATAGGGAGACATTTTCTTGTCCATGTTGGATATGCAATAGCCGAAATCTCGGAAGAAGAAAGTGAAGAAACAATGCACCTTCTCAGACAGATTGCGGGACTTGAAGAGATAGATACACCAGAAAGCGAATCTATCTGAAAACGGACGCTGATGAAAAATGGAAAACGGGAATTTACCTTCAAAGCCAGCGGTTCCTGAACTTGAAAAAAAGCTACTGGGAAGAATCAAAGGCTCGAAGAAACCGCTTCGCATAATGCATGTCTGCGGAACACACGAGCGAACGATAGCAAAATATGGGTTAAGGAGTATCCTTCCGAAAAATATCGAGGTAATTAGCGGCCCTGGATGCCCTGTTTGCGTGACTCCTGAAGAAGATATTAATATTGCAATTGCCCTTGCAAAAAGCGGGGCAACTGTTGTCACTTTTGGAGATATGATGCGGGTTCCGGGTTCGGCAGAAAGTTTGCTGGATGCGAAGTCTGAAGGGGCAAATGTAAAGATGGTCTATAGTATTGACGATGCAATTGCCCTTGCAGAAAAAAAGCCAGAACTTGAAGTAGTCTTTTTTGGAATAGGCTTTGAGACGACAGTTCCCGCAAATGCTGCTGCTCTTTTAAGAAAGACCCCCGAAAACTTCAGCCTTCTTACCTCACAGAAGCAAACTCCTCCTGCAGTCGAATTCCTTGCCAGGGATGCAGACGTTGATGCCTTTATAGCTCCTGGGCATGTGGCAACCATAATAGGCACAAAACCTTTTGAGTCTCTTGCAGAAAAAGGCTTTCCTATTGCCGTAAGTGGGTTTGAACCAGGAGATATTCTCCTTGGAATAAACCTGTTACAAATGCAAGCCGAGGAAGGAATCTCAAGGGTAGATAACGGTTACCCGAGAGCTGTAAAACCTGAAGGGAACCAGATTGCCCTTAAAATAATGAATGAAGTATTTGAAACCTCAGATTCTGAGTGGCGAGGTATAGGAAAGATAGAGAATTCAGGGCTTGTGCTCAGGAAAGAGTTTGAGGAAAAGGATGCTGCAAAGAAGTACGAAGACTTGTATGCTTCTGCTCTTGAAGATGTCCGAAAGAAAACAGGAGGAAAAGACAAAAAGCGTTGTATCTGCGCCGCTATCCTTACAGGAAAAGCAAAGCCTTCCCAGTGCCCGAACTTCGGTAAGGAATGTACCCCGAAAAATCCTGCAGGTCCCTGTATGGTAAGCCAGGAAGGTATGTGTTATAACTGGTTCAGGTACTCAAGAGAAGGAGGCAACAGAGTTGCATGAATTGTCCATTGCATGTGAAATTTTCGAGCAGGTAATGGCTACTGCCAAAGAGCATGGAGCCACGGAAGTTAAGCACGTAACCCTTCAGATGGGAAGACTATCCCATACTAATCCGGAACAACTTAGTTTCTGTTTTAACGTCCTTGCAAATGAAAGTATTGCCAAAGATGCAGATCTTATTGTAGAAATGATACCGCCCTCTCTTGAATGTGAGTGTGGATACACTGGGGCAGTAGATGAAAAAAAGATACGAGAGAACTGTAAATTTGAAAGCGAACTTTTGGCTTATGCGGCAGTTATGGAATGCCCGGTCTGCGGAAAGCCTGCTCAGCTTACAGGTGGAAGAGAACTGATAATTAAAAGTATCGAAATCGAAACTGAAAACCAGGATTGAACCTCAAAAAGGTAAAAAATAAAAAATAATTCCCCAAGTGATGTTTATGTTAATGCATGTAATCGATATGGGACATGATGTCTACAAAGCAAATGATAAAGTTGCTGAAAAAAACAAAAAGAAACTTGACAAGTATCAGGTTTTCTCGGTAAATGTTATGGGTGCAATCGGATCAGGAAAGACCACTCTGATTGAAGAAGCTATCAGGCAACTTAAGGATAAGTATAATATAGCTGTGATCGCAGGGGATGTAGTCGCAGAAATGGATTCTTCTCGTTTCAAAAAACTTGATGTACCTACTATTCCCGTAAACACTGGAAAAGAGTGCCATCTTGATGCAAAACTGGTGGAAAAAGCCCTGGATGAAATCGATCTCAGTAACACGGATCTCCTTTTTATTGAGAACGTAGGCAACCTTATCTGTCCTGTGGACTTCAAACTGGGGGAACACCTGAGGGTCGTAATCGTGAGTGTTACCGAGGGAGACGACATTATTCTCAAGCACCCCATGATATTCAAGACTTCAGATCTTGCAGTAATAAATAAAGTTGACATTGCACATGCGGTTGATGTCGATGCCGAAAAAATGCGAGACGACATTCTTTCCTTAAAACCGAATGTGCCGGTTATCCTGACTTCAAAGCATGACTGGGAAAGCCTGGAAACCTGGATTAGCTTTATCGAGCTTGGAGTTAAAGAAGCTCAGAATAGATGAGGCGAGATTAAAGAGAATAAAGAAACCAGGTTAAAGAGAATTAACTCGAGATAGGGTTAATGAGAATCAAATTATAAATTAGATTAAAGAGAATTAGCTCGAGCCAGGGTTAGTGAAGATCAAGTTAGAAATTAGATTATAAGAATTAACTCGAAGCTCGGATTAAGAAGATTTAAAGTAGATTGAGAAGATCCAGAAGGGTTTAAAAGGCGGAAAAAAGGAGACTTATATGAAATCAAATACCATTTCTCTTGAGCATGGTGCAGGCGGAGAGGTTATGCAGGCACTTATAGGAGAAATAATTCTTAAAAACTTTCACAATAAAAGTGCAGGTTCGATTGGACTCGAATGTCTTGATGATGGGTCTACGGTCAGACTTGAAGGCTTCAATAAGGGATGCGAACTCGTAATGACTACTGACAGTCACGTGATTACACCTGCCTTTTTCCCAAATACCAATATAGGAAGACTTGCAGTTTCAGGCACTGTCAATGACCTTACGGTTATGGGAGCAAAGCCCCTTGCCCTTACCTGTGCAGTCATCGTTCCTGAAGGTTTTCCACTCAAGGAATTTGAGGAAATTATTAAAACAATGGACAAAACAGCTGCAGAGGTTGGTGTACCCATAATAACGGGCGATACTAAAACCATGGAGAAAACTGCGCTTGATTCGATTATCCTGAACACTGCAGGCCTGGGAATTACGGATAGCCCTGTAAGAGACTCAGGGCTTCAGCCGGGAGACAAAATTCTGGTCACAGGCACTATTGGCGACCACGGAATCTCGCTTATGGCTCACAGGGAAGGTTTTGACTTTGATACCGACCTTGCCTCAGATTCAGCCCCCCTCTGGAAACTCATAGAACCCCTCCTGAAACTCAGAACTCCAGAGGGCGAACCCGTAATTACGGCAATGAAAGACCCGACCCGTGGAGGTCTTGCAAATGCCCTGAACGAGATGGCAGAAAAATCCGGAGCAGGCATTCTTATCGAAGAAGACTGGATTCCTTTCAAACCAGCTGTTTCCGCAGCCTGTGAGATGCTGGGCCTCGATCCCCTTGAGGTTGCAAATGAAGGAAAAGCAGTTATCGGAGTCAAACCCGGCTTTGAAGACGAAGTGCTTTCAATCCTGAGGCAACACCCTTACGGCAGGGACGCAGCTGTTATAGGAGAAGTTACTCCAGATAAGAAAGAAGTAGTCCTAAGAAACCGGTTTGGTGGCATGCGTTTTGTAGATGTACCTGCCGGAGACCCGATTCCCAGAGTATGCTAAAGATCATCAGGCACTAGCTGAGATTGATTTAAGATAATACTATTGGAATTGAGTTTTAACGTAGAGTTGTTTCCTCTCGTTTAATCTGATTTACTTTCTATTTTTCCTTTTCATTTTGTGTTATATTTTTATATCATTTTTTACTTCACTTTATCTTTTAGTTCTCTATTTT
This sequence comes from Methanosarcina barkeri MS, assembly GCF_000970025.1. Classification (GTDB taxonomy): domain Archaea; phylum Halobacteriota; class Methanosarcinia; order Methanosarcinales; family Methanosarcinaceae; genus Methanosarcina; species Methanosarcina barkeri. The sequence goes on along the minus strand of NZ_CP009528.1, from coordinate 3,373,621 downwards.
TCATTATTTCATTTTCATTCTCTATTTTTAATTATCTCGTTCACAGTCTCTATTTATCATTATCTCGTTCGCAGTCTCTATTTATCATTATCTCGTTCGCAGTCTCTATCATTATCTCGTTTTCAGTCTCTTTTCAATCTATATTTTCAGTTTACATTTTCAGATATATCTCAGCCACGAGTATCAAATAATGTTTAAAAGTAAATTACCTTATAGAAATTTGTAGTATAATGCTAAAGTAAGTTGAGAAGGTTTTAAGAATAAGGCAGTCAGATAAAAAACAACAATTTATAGAAGTATCCCAGATAAGTCTATTGAGCAGGAAAGTTACTGAAAATAGAAAGGAAGCCGAAATATGAACCGAGACCCAATTGTGGAACAGGAACTATGGCGTTCAGTTGCAGTATATTTTGCATCTTTTTTGGTCGTGGGAGCCCTGAATATTGTGGGATACATATCAGTAGAAGGTGTTGCAATTTTTATCCTGGCCTTCATTATAACATTAATTCATTTTGCACTCATGGTCAGATACAGGAGGAAAGAACAGTTAACAGATCCTTCAATTTCTTCAATAATAGATCACTTGCTTCAACTAAAAAATCCTGAAAGTAGAAACAGTATGCACCCAAAATCCGGGAATAATTTCCTTTCTGTTTTGACAATCCTGGTGATTGCATACCTTATTTACCGTTATGCAGTTTAATTAAGAATTTAGTAATATTCACTTTTGAGACGATCCAAAAAGCAAGAGGCCTTAAAAAAGTGTAATTACTGAGAAAAAGAGGAGATCCTATTCTGAAACAAAGTAATTTCCACTTAATCGTTCTGTTTTTTGATTTTTATAAAAATATAAGGCGAAGATATGATTGTTATCAACAGTAATTTTCTTTATAAGCCTGAATGAAACTTTTGAGGTTTGTGAAGAGCGAAGTTTCCTGTATAAAAGGAATTAAAACTGAAAAATGATCTAATCAATTTCCGGATAATAAGAATAATAATGTTTGAAAAGACGGAGACATAATTATGATAATGGATTTTAAAGGCAAAAGCCCGAAAATCTCGGAGACGGTTTTTATTGCGGATTCTGCGGATGTTATAGGGGATATTGAAATTGGGGATTTTTCAAGTGTATGGTTTAATGCCGTGCTTCGCGGAGACAGGAATAAGATAAAAATCGGGAGTCGGACAAGTATTCAGGATAATGTGGTAATTCATGCTGACCCTGCGAATGGGGTTCAGGTCGGAAATGATGTAACTGTGGGACACGGAGCTGTGCTTCACGGGTGCAGAATAGAAAACAATGTGCTTATAGGGATGAACTCTACAATATTGAACGGTGCTGAAATAGGAAGAAATTCTATAGTAGGTGCAAATGCACTGATTTCTGAAGGGAAGAAATTTCCAGAAAACAGCTTGATAATTGGAGTTCCAGGGAAGGTAAAGAGGGAAATTGAGGAATCCGAGATTGAAGCTATAGCAGAAAACGCTGCAGAATATGTGGAATTTGTTAGAGAGTACAGGGAAGAAGTAAAAAATATACAAAAGAAGTAAAAAATATACAAAAGAAGTAAAAAATATACAAAAGAAGTAAAAAATATACAAAAGAAGTAAAAAATATACAAAAGAAGTAAAAACGTAGGAATAAAAATATATATTATTTGAATATTCACATTTTTTGCTACCCAGATCTTTGCAGATACTCTATTAAACTAAAAGAAAAACCATTTCTCTTTTAATAGTTTAACATTTATCAGAATATACGAACTCGTCATGGAGACAAACGGAAATGAGGAACATAAACATCCTGTACTATGGAAAAGTAAAGACGGCAGATATATACGAAAGCATGTTTGAATACATAAAAAGTTCCGGTACTTCGGATTGCGAGAAAGATTACATTGAAGGCCAGCCTGACTATTTTGTAAAAAAGTGGCAGATAGAACTGGATAGCGAAATATGTTTTGGATATGATCCATTGAAAGATGCAGGAGAGCTCGAGATCGATGGACAAAGTTATACCCGTATAGGTAGGGGTTAAACGAGTTAAGTTATGTTCCCACTGCCAGCCTGTCTGATATTCTATATATTATCTATCACTGCGACCATAACATGCGAAAATGTAACTGCATCAACGAAATCTTCCAGACAAAAGAAAAAGCAGAAAAAAGAGTAAATGAGCTTAGAGGGAAATGATCTCCCCTGATCTTTCTTACTGCAGGAAAATATCAGAAACAAAAATATGAAAACGAAGCAACCATATTTACAGGTAGAATTGCCTGACCTGTGATATCAGTGGCTTACCGTCTACCTGAAAAATAAGCTTGAAGCTGTTTATAATAATTGAGTGAAATCCCTCTAAGGATTTCAATATAGAAGAGTAAACATGATAATTGAAACTGCTTATGATTGAAACTGCTTGAGTTTCATACTACTGTTTTTCAATTCAGTTGCATAAGTCTGATAGTCTTCTGAAGCAATAAGTATCTTAAATGAAGAAATTAGTACTAATGAAAATGTCAAAGCTAAAAATGTCAAGGCTAAAAATTAGTGGGGGTCTTTAGCCAAATCTTAAAAATGCGCGCACTTACTTGTTTGATCGGATTTGAGAGGTTTCCTCTTGATTTACAGCCTTGGACACACGTATGCCTGCAAAGCGTGACTGCATAGTTTAAGCTTCACCAGCGTTTAAGCTTCACCAGCTTCCGGAGAAATGCAAAGGTATTCAAATTCTCATTTTGCGGGGGACAATGCCTAAAATATTACCAGCAATTTCACGGGTTGCCTGGAAAATTTTAAAAAATTATACATTTCCTGAGACTGCATTCCGCAGGCAGGTTTCCCAGTCTTCAGGGTTATCCATATTATCGCACTGCCATTCAAATTCACGTCTTGCAAGTCTGATGGTTGCACGTGCTTTTTTGAGTGGAACCAGCTCTTTTCCGACATCGCCAACTCCTCCGACTTCCAGGCAGCTTACGATGTTGATCATAAACTTTTCCAGGCTCTCTGGCGGTATCGATTCGTTCCTTGCATGGATTTCTGTGCATTTTGCAAGATATTCTGCAAGTACTCGGATCAGTTTCGTGTCACGCATAATTGTAACTCCTTTGTACAATAAGTGTGGCAATTCACCTCGTCACACTGAGCTTTAGATTTGATAAAAACAATAATAGCATGAATAAAAATGCAGACATATCTTCCTGGATTCAACTCAGGATACCTCAATCCTGATTTTCCAGGGACAGTACCTCAAACAGCAATTAAAAATATGTATTTTCGAAGCTTAAAGCTTTCTAAATAATCGTATTTGAGAGAAATTATGTACATTTTAACACTAGCTGAAAGTTTCTAATTTAGCGTAAAGTGTCTTTTCTACTTCTTTCTACTTCTTTCTACTTCTTTCTACTTCTTTCTACTTCTTTCTACTACTGCAGTTATGAAATAAATTTATATGTGAGACTTTGAATCTTCTTTTTAGCATAAATTTCCATTTTATCTCCATCTTATTTTCCAGGATATTCAAATATCTGGCATGGATGAAAATTTGACTTGCTTGAGTATTAGTGTTAAAGAAATATTAAACCGCAAGTCTCTACAAATCTCTAGACATATCAACTGCTTATTAAGAAAAACACAGAAAGAAAAACCAATAATAACTGCCTGTTTTTGACTAATTTGAATATAGCGCAGTTAAAAATCTGGAGTGATCTAAAATGCCGAAAATATATTTTAAAAAAGAGAATAAAGAAATGTACAATCCATCCGCAAAAGAAGTATCAATCGTAGACGTTCCTGAAATGAATTTTCTAATGATAGACGGTGAAGGCGACCCTAATACATCACAGGAATATCATGATTCCATAGAAGCGTTGTTTTCAGTATCTTATAAAGTTAAATTTATCACTAAAAAAGAGAACTCGCAGGATTATGTGGTAATGCCTCTTGAAGGACTCTGGTGGGTTGAAAATCTGGCAGATTTCAATATTCAAGATAAAAGTGGCTGGAAATGGACTGCAATGATAAGACAGCCTGACTTCATCACTAAATACATGATAAAAAAGACCATACAGGAAGTCGAAAAAAAGAAAAAACTACCTGTACTTCCCAGAATAAAATTCCAAAGCCTGCATGAAGGCTTAGCAGCTCAGATAATGTACATTGGTCCATATTCTCAGGAAGGCCCGGCGGTAGAGAAATTACATAATTTCATTGAAGAAAAAGGATATGAGTTTAATGGCAGTCTGCCTGGTGAGAAACACCATGAGATATACATAAGTGATATGCGAAGAACAAAGCCGGGAAAACTTAAAACTATCATAAGGCAACCCATGAAAAGAAGAAATTAAAATCACGAATAGATAGCAGAATAACGAAGGGATATCAAAATAATGAACAGATAACAAAATAATGAACAGAGACTCGAAACTCGTCGAGAACTGCTTAAGATACTTTTTTGTTCGGGCTTTTCAGGTTTATGTTTTCCTTATTTTTCAATAATTATTAAACTTAAGGAAAATTTATTCTATTATACTTATTTAGTTTCCAAATATCTAGTAAATACTTAGATAGGAGTAAAATTTGTTTAGTAAAATTTGTTTAGTAAAATTTGTTTAGTAAAATTTGTTTAGTAAAATTTGTTTAGTAAAATTTGTTTTTATCATAAAACAATATCTGTTGAAGTCAATTCATATATAATATTTTAATAAGTCTTGGTAATTTGAAGGAACTGAAATGCTGACTGAGGACGAAATCTTTGCCAACGAGAATTATATTCTGAATCTCTTAAATGAAGTTATGAGAGAAGGAATCAAAGATTACATCCAGTACCTTGAGAATTCCGATTTCTTTTCGGCACCCGCAAGTACAAAATATCATAGAGATTATCCTGGAGGACTTGCGGAACATAGCCTTAATTTATTAGAGCCACTGAAGTTATCGAATTCTCGCCTTAAGAAAAAAGAACAACTTCCTGAGGATTCTCTAACAATTATTGCTCTGTGTCACGACGTCTGTAAGGAAGGATTATATGTTGGAGATTATGAAAATTATCGGACTTTACAAGGCCATCCCGCAAATAATAAACATTCAGTTCTTTCTATTGAAAAAATTAAGAAACACATAAAACTGACACGCATTGAGAGGGACATAATTCTGTATCATATGGGGCTGTTTTCATGCTATGAATATGGTATGGAATATACCCCAGAGGATTTGATGAGAGCTATAAAAAGACACCCTCTTGTACAGATTTTTGCGGCCATTGATATGGAAGAAACCCACTGGCAAAGATAAAAAATATTTATCTTTTTGATATAAATCGCCATATCAATTATTTCAATATCAATTATTTCAATATCAGTGATCTCAATATCAGTGATCTCAATATCAGTTTGAACTTTTTAGTTTTATATTCCCTTTCTACCTTTCTTAAACAAGAAAATATAAAGGATAGGTAAAATGCCTACAGTATTCAAAACGAGTATAGCGATAAACCAGTATTTCTGAGATTCCCTTGCTGCCTTCCATAAAGCTACACCTTTCCAGACAAGCTCCCAAAGTACCAGAATGAAGATAAGGGACTATATTGCGGATTTGTTTGAAACGAAAGAAAAGAAGTGTCTACCATATTCCCCTCTCTATAATTTTTCCTTTATAGCAATATTATATTAAAAGTTAAATAACTTCGCACATCAGGATTGTTATTATTACAGTTTCAATCAAAAAATGACGACTTGCTAGCTTGAAAAACTCTCTTATAACAAAAGCTTGGTTTGAGTTCTTATTATATTAGCTTCCTCTTACCTTCTTTATTTAGAAAAGGCTTGAATTTCTTTTTCTATTATCTGCCTTTTTATGCTTTTGCTCTTTATAGCTCTTTTTTATACTATATCTACTTTTTTATACTGCGTCAAGGTCTACAGCCCTGGTTTCAGGGAAACTTTCTACAAGCATCTGTACGGTTTCAGGATGGCAAGTGAAATAAAAGATCTGGTTGTCTGATGCAAGGTCCTTTATGGCTTCACAGGTGCTTTTGCAGCGTTCAGGGTCAAAATTCACCAGTACGTCATCAAAAACAATCGGAAGAGATTCCGAATGCCTGCCGAATTCCCTGATGAAACCGAAGCGCAGAGAGAGATAAAGCTGTTCGGCCGTTCCCCGACTGAGTTCCTGAATGCTCTTCTGACGTCCGTTCCGGTCTTCAACATATATTTCGGTAGAGTTGAGTGGGGAATAAATTCTCGTGTACCTGCCTCCGGTAATTTTTGAGAAAAAAGCCTGGGCTTCCACGATAACTGCAGGCTGTCTTTCCTTTTCATAGACTTTGACTGCTTTAGCAAGGATCTCACGGGCTAAAACCAGAGAAGCCCACTCCCTTGACTTTTCGTGAAGTTCTTCCAGCAGGCTTTCCTGCATTACCCTTGCCAGAGAACCTTCACTTCCGCGTTCGAGCTGTTCAATCTGGTTTCGTATCGCTCCGCGACTATCTATAGTATCTGAAATCTTCTGTTCCAGTGTTTTCAGGCATTCCTCCAGCCTGCGATTTTCTTCTTTCAGGCCTGAAGGATCAGAAGTTTGCAGTTCTTCTACGAAAAGCCTGTACTCTTCGTCACTTCCGGAAATCCTCCATATCTGCTGTTCAGCTTCTCTTTTCCTGTTTTCTAGCTCGGTTCGTTGAGCCCAGAGCCGGGAGTTTTCATAGAATTCTTCTTCCGTCTCTGCAGAACCGGAACCAAGAAGAACTGCAAGCTCTTCAGCAGCTTCTTTGTATTTATCCCGTGATGCCTCAAGTTCAATCTTGAGTTCTTCAGATTTCGTTTTCAGCTGTTGAAGGCTTCTGGCCTCATCGGATGCCTTTTCCAGATCTGAACGAAGTTTTTCAACCTGGGCTTCAAAAGAGAGTCCGGAAAGCGGACGTCCACATACCTGCAGTACTCCGTCTACCTTTGTTTCATAGGCTTCTATCGACTTTCTGCTGGAAGCTATCTGTTCTTCAAGTTTCCGGATTGCACGCTGCCTATCAAAGCACGTCCGGATTACCGAAAAGATTTCAAGCACACTTTCTACTGAAAGCGAAGGGTCAAGCCCGTAAGTCCCAAGCCAACCAGTCCACTTTTCTGCCAGGGTATTACGTGTCTTTTTCTCCTCAAGTAGCCGGGCTTCCAGCTCTTCTTTTTTACGGTTAAGGCCTTCGGACTCAACCTCAAGTTTTCTTACTCTTTCAGCCTGGTTAAATGCAAAACTCACGTCCTCCCTGAGTTTTGCGATTTCACTTTCAAGTGCAATTCCCGAAATAGGCCTTCTGCAAGCCTCCAGAATACTACAGGCTTTTTCTTCATACTCTTTAACAGTAGCTTCTTTGAGCGTTACCTGTTTTTCCAGTTCTTTTATATTCTTTTGTTTTTCCAGGCAAGCCCTGATTGCTGAAAGGATCTCAAGCACATGCTCGGGAGAGAGCTCCGGGCTAAGCCCTGAAGAAATAAGCCACCCTTTCCATTCCTGGAGGACTTCTCCCTGCTTTGCCTCTTGTGCCCGGATAGTATCTTTAAGTTCTATGTAACTTGCATTTAACTTATCCAGCTTCTTCTGGAGCTTTTCCTCCCTCTGGCGCAGCTCCCAGGCAGTCTTCAACTTAACCATGGCCCTCTGCAGCTCATCGGCTTTCTGCTCCCGTACCGAGGGATCAGGAATGTTTTCAAAACCACATTTTTTTGCACGGGCTTTCATGGATGCTTTCAGTGCATTAATCTCTCTGAACAGCTTTTCCTTTGAGTCCTGTGTTTTCTGTTTCCGGGACTCAGCGTCCTCCAGGCGCTCTTCTCCGGCAGGGCGGACTGAGGACTTATTAGTAGTTTTCAAGAAGTATACCGCAGAAGTAGCGAAAAGGAGTAAAAATATGACAAGTCCGGAAAACAGAGCGCCGCTAATGCTTTCGTACACCAGGCCAGTGCAGCCTGCAAGCAGAACCATTCCTGCAGGCCAGAGGGGGAGACCATCCTCATTTTCGGTTTCCTGAGGTCTTAAAGCTGCAAAAAGCATCTCTTCTTTTTCCAGGCTTTTGAGTTCACCTTCTTTTTCCTTCAGGAGATGGTAGGTTACCCTGAGATAACTTACAGCTTCAAGCTCCTGCTTCAGCTCTTCAGGCCTGGGAAGGGTAGAGTATACCTCAATTTTATCTTTGAGGGCTTCGATTTCCTCACAGACTTCTTTAATTTCTCCAAGGGCAAATTCGAGCCTGTCGCGGTATCTTTCAATTGTTTTTTCTGCCTCATCCATTTCCCTTCGCTTTCTGAGTACAGTTTCTTTTGAAGGGATTGAGTGCTCGAAAAGATCAAGGGCAGTTTCATCCCATCCTTCCCCAAGCCCTGACAGAGTTTCCCTGAGTTCTGCCTTTCTATCCTGAAGTTCCTGAGTTCCGGAAAGAAGAAAGTCCTTATCGGCCTGGTATTTTTCAATTCCGTTTCCAAGTTCGATAACCTGGTCTCTGTGTACGAGAAGACTTTCTTCAAAAAGATCATTTTCCTGAAGGACTCTTTCAATGCTGTTAAGGATCTGCTGGAGTTCGTTTCTGGTCTCTTTTATTTTATCCTCAATTTCGTCTACTGACCTTCGCATCTGAATGACGGATTCCTTTGCAGGGATAGAGCGGTCAAAACGCTCCAAAGCTTTCTCATCCCAGGATGGACCAAGCTCCAGAAGAAGCTCAGAAAGCCCGGCGTTTTCCTGCCTGAGGTTCATTTCCAGAGAAGGGAGCAGTTTTTCTTCAGACCTGTATTTTTCAATTCCGCTTTCCAGTTCCAGCACCGAATCTTTTTGCTTTAGAAGGCTTTCGTCCGAGGAAAGGCTTTTTTCTTTAATGGCCTTTTTACCCATGTCCTGCTGCAGCCTTGAAATAACCTCCCTTATTTCTTCAATTCTTTCCTGGAGCCTCGTAAGCTTCTCGTCCCCTTTTTCAGGGAAACTCTCAAGTTCAGGTAAGCTTTCAAGGGAAGTTTTTGACTCATAGAGGACCTCCCAGTCTTCCCAAATGGAAAGTAGGTTTTGAATGTGGTTTAATTTCTTCCTTATGTTCAGAGACTTTTCTTTTAGTTGGTCAATCTCCATGGTTTTCTGTTCCAGTTCGAAATGAAGCGAATCATATTTTTTCTGGGCCCCCTCAAGTTCGGCAATTTTTACTTCAGTTTTTCTTATCTTTCTGAATAGCTCATTTATAAGGGGTTTACTACCTCTAGGCCTATACAGGTTGTTTTCAATGCCGCTGATCGATTTCATCAGTCCTGAAATCGAAACTCCAACTCCTGTGCCTGCACTGTAGAGTTTACTGTTGATGCTCTGGTCGTTCAGGGTCTCAAAACTCTGCAATTCTTCAAGGCCAAAAGCATAGATATTTTCAAAGACGTTTCTGTCTGCATGGCCCAGCAGTTTAATAAGTTCAGCTTTACCTCCCATATTCCCATCTGGAAGCAAAACCTTTACATCTTCTTTTCGACCTGCACTTCTTTCTATGACCCATCTGTCTCCGGCAGAATCGATGACTGAAAGTCTTCCCCCATGCTTTCCCCCTTCAAGCGGAGGATAAAGGTTGCAGAGCCTCGTGTTAGGAATACCGAAAAACATCCTCCGGATAAAAGTAAATAATGTCGATTTTCCTGCTTCGTTTGCCCCTGTAAAAATGACCAGGCCGGAGGGTAGGTCTTCCATCGACAAGCTGGAAAACTTGCCAAAACCATCAATCTGGATGGCATTAATTTTCATTATCTTTCTCCGTGAGTAAAGCATCAAGCAGGATATTTTCAGCGCGCTGAAGCAGAGAATTCATCTCGTCATCATCAATTTTGGAAATATGTTTTCTCCCATTCCTTGAACCAAAAAGAGGGGAAAGGACTTCATGGAACTCATTCCGGGAGTTTTCATCAGTCTTCAAGCCCTCCACAATTTTTACCAGGTCTCCCACAAAATCTTCCCTTTTCAGAAGAATTTCCCTTTCTATGGGAAAGAGTGTATCATCCTCAATGCGCTCTACCCAGATGAACTGCCGGCCCCAGGTTTCGCCTTCCCTGAGCAAACGCAGGAGGTCTTCGATAAATCCTTCTTGCCTGAGAATGTGATGCAGCGGTCCCCTCCCTTTAAGGACAAACCTGCAAATCACAGACCTTCCTACGGAGTTTTCCCTCATTTCATCAAGCTGGCTTTGAAGGCTTTCTATTAGCTCTCCTTCTTTTTCCAGGCCTTCTATGGAAATTTCCCTGATATACCAGCGGACAGAGTCGGTCTCTATGAACCTGGTAGAAATATCTCTTCCTGAAGAATCTCTTCCTAAAGAAACATCCACAACAAAGCACCCTCTGGCACCGTTTTCACTGAAATGCCTGCCCTGTGGGTTTCCAGGATATATCACAATCGGAGCCTCTTTGCACACTATAGAGGGAGTATGGATATGGCCAAGCGCCCAGTAGTCATAATTTAGCTCCCTGAGGTCCTGCAGAGTACATGGTGCATAAGGGTCATGTTCCGGGTTGCTTCCCACGCTGCAATGCAGCAGCCCTATAGTAAACGGCCAGTTACCTTCTTTTTTTGGAAAGTTTTTCACAAGATTTTTCATTATGTGCCGTGTTGGATAGCTCATCCCCACTATAACAGCGGCGTTTTCTCTGTCTTTTTTGAATTTCACAACTTCAGCCCTGTCCCCACTCATGATATGTACGTTTTCGGGCCATGTCAGGCTTGCAGACCAGCCTTCAAGAGGATCGTGGTTCCCGTGGCAGATAAAAACCTGAATCCCGGCGATTTCGAGCTTTCTGAGCCCCTCTATAAACCTGACCTGAGCATAAAGACTCTTGTCGGCGCTGTCATACACATCCCCCGCAATAAGCAAAAAATCGACTTTTTCTTCGATACAGAGCTCTATAATTGCCTCATAAGACTGAAAGGTAGCTTTTGCAAGCCTTTCCCCAAGTTCAGGATCAATTCCCGAAATTTCTGTAAATGGACTGTCAAGGTGTAAATCCGCAGCATGGACAAAACTCAAAATCCCGGCCTTGCCAGAATCTGCCGACATTTTTGTTTTTTTCATTGGAGGTACCACTAACATATTTATAATATTTATACATCCAACTGTATATAAACCCAATTAAATATTCTGGTTTGAGGGCTTCAGTAACGAATTTTAAAAATTAGTGTTAATTTCATATGTATTTTTTAAAAGTTTAAATTTTCAACTAAAAGAGCTTACTGGAACTCAGGATTCGTCTTGATTCATATTTATAGGTTTACAGAAACGGAAATGAAAATAACACGTATCTTATAGATCGTATCTTATATATCCTGAGTTTGACATTACAAAATTAAATCTAGTGAGATGCTTCAATTTTTTGTCAAAAATCAATTGACAGTATTCATAAATTTCGTCAAATTGCCTCTGATTTTCCAGTTTCACAATCACTATACGGTAAATTAGTAGAATTTTTGTCCCATTTTAGCACTTTTGGACCTGACTTTTTGGATAGTATCTATATTTTATCTGAGATTCATGCTATCTGTCAAATTCTATACCAAAAATTTGGTCAAAAATCATAAAAATGGCCATCAAGAGAAAGAGAATCATCTGTCAAATAGAATCGTAAAAAATTGGCAAAAATTTGTTGAAATAATATTATTATTATTCCAACGGATATGAAAACAATCTTCTCACATAAAAATCAAACTGTCAAACTCAGGATAGATTGTATCTTAACTGAACACAAATGAATTATTTCAGGACATAACAGAAATAATTTCAGGATAAAACAAAGTATATTAAATTGTGTTTTAAATAATTATTTTTGATAGTACTTATATGGTAGAACTTTATGTGGTTGAAATGAAAAACCAATAGCTTTAAGCCTTCTATTGTTTAATACAACTTACTAGCAACGCCTGTTGTGCTTGGTTTTGTACTTCAGGTGCATAAGTCCTATATGGTTATTTTCAAAAAAAATTTCTGGGATTACTCTATTCAACTGAGAAAACAATAACAATGAATCAGAAACTGCCCATGCTTTATTTTGCTCTTTAAGTGTATAAATCCCAGAAAATACTCTCAATACACTTCAGGTTTTGATGAAATTGAGAATCCTACTGTTTCTATGATCTCATTAAGGACTGTATAAACGAGTCGTTGTTATTTATCATAGACAGCTTCATCATTAATAGCGGCCCCTGTGTTACTCCCAGCGCCCGTAATCACAGCGCCAGTAGCGGTGCCCGTGTCGCCACTCCCAGTGTCCGCGATAACAATGCCAGTAGTGGTGCCCACGGTGGTCTTTCCAACCGTCTCTACCTTTTCCGTCTTTCCAGCCGTCCCTATTTTTTCCGTCTTTCCAACCGTCCCTATTTTTTCCGTCTTTCCAACCGTCCCTATTTTTTCCGTCTTTCCAGCCGTCTCTATCTTTTCTTCCGTTATCAGCAGGAGCTGCACTTACTGCTGCAGCTGTAATTGAAGCTACAAAAAAGATTACCGTGAAAATACACAATATCTTTTTTGTTTTGTCGAATATTTGTTCCCCCATTTACTACACTCCAAAGTTCTTGTTCAACTTGATACAGCTCTTATTTAGTTTTTTAATTCTCCTTCCTTTGGCATATGTGTTGCGTAAGTATTATCTTACCAATTAATCCCTCCAATTTATCTATCAATAAATATATTATTGGTGTAAACTTTTCAATCCTTGCTTTATGCGTTATGATCTATACCAAAGGAGAGTGATTTCAAACCATATTGTTAGGCTATTATTATCTATATGACTTAATATTAAAGGAAATATAATTAAGTATTTTATATAAATCTAAAATTCGTAAAAAAAGTCACAACTTACTCAATAGAACAATAGATTAAAGTTTACATCACTTTGTTTTTCATCTTGGCATTTACCATTCCAATCTAATGAATTTCAAATCGATATAGATAAAAGGATTTTACTGATTAATGCGGTTTAATAAAAATTGATTAGGCAATTCTGATAATATTCGCAATATTAAGAATTCTCAGCTTTTCTTTTATTTCATTTTTATTTTAATCTTTTTGATAATTTTATACTCTTTTTGATAATTTTACTTCGTTCTTTCTTCTTGCTTAGGACTGATGCACTTGAGGAATAAAGTCAATTATGGCAAAGACTGTGGATTTACGTCCTATTTTAGACAGTTAATGATCTGATACTGTTGATTTTTCAGTTCAACTGCGTAAGTCCAATTTCTTTCCATTTTTGTTTCTTTTTCTACAACCGAAATCCTTATTGTAAAGCTCGCGCTATGGCAGGACTATGACAATGCAAAGGGAAATCCAGGTAATCTGCGGGAACGTAAATATCCCTAATCTTTCCGGCTTTCTAAAATCAATAAATTCGATAGCTTCTGAAAATGATATTATTATCCAGGGTTTGAACGCAGACCTGATCGCAGGAGAAATGCATCTTCATTTTGCAGTGGGAAAAGCTCTTCGGGCAATTGCTGCAGGCAGGAACATAGCAAACGATCCCGGTATCGAGATTATGCGATATGCATCTGGAGAGAGGCAGATTGAAAGGAGTTTCTCGATAGGGTTGTGTAAAGGGGAAAACAATGCCGTATTCGTGCTGCTTGGGAAAATGGATAATCTGGTTCTGGCTCTTTCTGCATTAAAAGAACTCATTACTGAAAAGCCCTGTTCCGAGTTGCTTGCTTATTCTGATTCCAAAAGACAGGGAATCCTTTCCGTGTTCGGAATCACGGATGCTGAAATTGAGGCTTCAGGGGAAGAGCACATTCCCGAACTTGTGATTGAGAGGGTGGCGCTGGCAGATTTTGCAAAGTAAAATGCGATCTGAGTTTGTATCCAGAGTTTTTCTTCAGCTTCTCTTTCACATTTCACTCTTTTTTACGTTTTACTCTTTTTACGTTTTACTCTTTTTACGTTTTACTCTTTTTACGTTTTACTCTTTTTACGTTTTACTCTTTTTACGTTTTACTCTTTTTACGTTTTACTCTTTTTACGTTTTACTCTTTTTACGTTTTACTCTTTTTACGTTTTACTCTTTTTACGTTTTACTCTTTTTACGTTTTACTCTTTTTTACATTTCACACTTTTTTTACGTTTTATTCTCTTTTACACCATGCTTTCTTTTTTACACTCTCTTTTATCGCTCCCAAGTTAATTCCTTTTCACATCTTTGTTTTTTCTGGCTTATATTTTTCTTCAAACCAGTCCATGAGGGAAAAAGCCAGATTCCTGGAACTTTCAAAAAAGCTTTCATATACATATATCTCCTTTTCAGACTGGATGTATTTTCCTTGCACGAGCTCGTGCCCTGAATCCCTTATCAGGTTTCTTACCCACTGCCTGTCGGCCTCAGGATGGAACTGCAGGCCGAGGACCTTTGCATTGTAGAGAAATCCTTGATTTGGGCAGGCTTCACTTTCAAAAAGTTTCACTGCGCCGACTGGAATTTCAAAAGTGTCTCCATGCCACATAAAACCGGTAAATTCCGGAAACATGCAGGGTGGAAGTTTCGAACTCTCTATCTCGCCCGGACTTTTTCCTTCCACAGCTCGTATAGTATGCCAGCCGATTTCCTTATACAGATTCTTCGTAACTTTTCCTCCAAGCACTTCGGAAATTATCTGAGCTCCAAAACAGCTTCCAAGCACGGGTTTGCCGGCTTCTATTACTTTTTTTACAAATTCTTTTTCAGGTTTTAACCAGGAATATTCCTCTTCCTGATAAACGCTCATAGTGCCGCCCATTATCAGGAGCATATCGAATTCTTCAGGGTCAGGAAAAAAAGAGTTTTCGTAGAGCAGGGTTTTCGTAAGTTTATATCCTTTTTTGTCTATCCAGGTCCCTATGTTTCCCAGGGTATCATTTTTTAGGTGTTGTAAACAGTGAATTTTCACGGGTGTTTCCCCTTAAAGTGAATAGAGCAGAAACTGCTCTTTTTGAATTAAATTCTATTTATGCTTCAGTCCAGGTTTAAATTCAGTTTTTTAGCAGTTGTTGTTTTATGAAGTATTTTTAACTGAGTTTTAGGCAAGCTTTAGAGCCTGGCCTTTTGGCAGTTTTAAGCCAGTTTTTTTAGCCATTTTTTTATACTTCTTATCTCTATGCTTTATTCTGAAGTCTTCCTGAAGGCCCTCTATTTACAGGACTTTCTGTGATGAACGCTTCATAAATAAATATATGACTCCAATATGGCTCCATATATGACTCCATTTGGCCAATAGATTCATTAATATACTATTGTGTTATGAGATCAATTTAATATAAAGAGTAAATTGCAGAAAAAAGACTTCATATCAGGAAGCAGATTATTCGCAAGCAGAAAATTGGGAGTTGATTCTTATATCTCATCCAAAAACCGTAGAAGAAATGATTGATTGTTCAGGGCCTATAGAATGTGATTTATTGCCCAGACTTATTCATGTGACTGAAGCTGCAGCCATTGCCGCAGCGTATCAGATGGGGCGTGGGAACAAAAGTTTTGCCGACCAGGTAGCAGTTGCCGCCATGCGAAGGATGCTGAATAAACTTGACATGAAAGGCATAATCCAGATTGGGGAAGGAGAAAGGGATGAGGCTCCCATGCTTTATATCGGGGAGCACGTAGGAACAGGAAAAGGAGACCTTGAAGTCGATATTGCAGTCGACCCGCTTGAAGGAACAAACCTTACCGCAGACGGCGGGTCTGGCTCGGTTGCAGTTATGGCAATGGCTGAAAGGGGCGGAATTTTCCACGGTCCTGATATCTATATGGACAAGATTGTTGTCGGGCCAGATGTAGTGCGCTACGAAGAGGAACACCCTGATGAAAAGATTGACCTGGATGCTCCTGTCAAGCACAATCTTGAGATCGTCGCAAAGGCTCTCGACAGAAGTGTTGACGAGCTTGTAGTCGTTGTGCTTGACCGGCCAAGGCATGCCCAGAAAATAACCGAAATTCGGGAAGCAGGCGCTCGCGTAAAGCTAATCAGTGACGGAGACCTTATGCCCGGAGTTTCAACTGCAATTCGTGGGTCGGGCGTTCATATGGTAATGGGCTCAGGCGGTTCGGGTGAAGCAGTACTCACAGCGGCTGCAATCAAAATCCTCGGCGGAAAAATCCTTGCAAGGCTTGCGCTTCCCACGGTTGCAAACGGAAAGAGCCAGGACATGATCGACAAAGAAATTGAAGAAAAAATGCCAAGGCTCGAAAAAATGGGAATCACTCTTCAAAACATCAATGATGTCCTTGATACCGACAAGCTTGTGCCAGGGAACGACGTGATCTTTTCAGCATCAGCTGTAACTCCCGGCCATTTTCTACGAGAAGTCAACCTGTTCGGCAGTGGGGATGCCAGGGTACACACAATCTCAATGGGTGCATCTGGATCTGTCAGGTTTACGGACAGTATTTATATAAAGGATAAGCGTGAGACTCCTCTCTACCTGTAAATCCTTTTATTCTCTTTTTTCATCTTTTTTAAAACACGGACTTTGCGAAAATACAGAATTTGATTACACAACTTGGCTACAAAATTTGATCACAGAACTTGATTACAGAGTTATCAAATACAGAATTTGATTATAGAATTCTCAAACACAGAACTAAAGAATAATACAAAACTAAGAGATACATAATTCAAAATTTCAGAATTCAAAATTTCAGAATTCAAAATTTCAGAATTCAAAATTACGGAATTAAAAAACATAGAATTTAGAGTTAAATCATGAAAGTCTATCTTGAAAGTTTTGGCTGTTCGGCGAGCCAGGCCTCAGCCGAGATAATGAAGGCAAGTGTCGAAAGACTAGGACATGAACTGCTGGGCCCAGAGGCTGCCGATCAGGCAGAGGTCTATATTTGCAATTCCTGTACGGTAAAATACACTACAGAACAGAAGATCTTGTATAAAATCCGCAGCATGGGCGAGAAGAATATTAAAGTTATCGTTTCCGGCTGTATGCCTGAAGTCCAGCTTGAGGACATCCTGCATGCAAATCCCGAAGCTCATATCCTGGGGGTAAATGCTATTTCCCGGCTTGGAGAGCTTCTTTCATTAATCGAGCAGAGAAAAAAGAAAGGTCTGCGCGGAGGAGAACATCTGGAATTCCGAGCTTCTGAACCTGTGGGCTTTCTCAATGTCCCGCGTGAGCGTTCTAACCCTAATATTCACATATGCCAGATCTCGCAGGGCTGCAATTTTGCCTGTTCCTACTGTATTGTAAAATATGCAAGAGGCAAGCTGCACTCTTTTCCACCGGATGAGATAGTTGAAGATATCCGTTCAGCTGTTGCCGAGGGATGCAGGGAAATTTGGCTCACATCCCAGGACGACAGCCAGTACGGAATGGATACGGGTCTCAGACTTCCGGAACTCCTGCGTATGATCTCGGAAATTCCAGGCGACTTCAAAGTAAGGGTAGGAATGATGAATCCTTTCTCTGTCCTCCCCATACTCGATGATCTGGTAGAAGCTTTTGATTCCGACAAGGTCTTCAAACTACTCCACATCCCTATTCAGTCTGCTTCTCACTCGGTCCTGAAGAGAATGAACCGTCTGCACAAAATGGACGTAGTGGACACAATAATTAAGAAATTCCGTGACCGTTTTGAAGATTTATCCCTTTTCACCGACATAATTGTAGGCTTCTGCGATGAAACCGACGATGAGTTCAAAGAAACTGTTGAATGGGTACAGAAATACCGCCCTGAAAAGGTCAATATCTCAAGATATTCTCCCCGCCCGCATACGAAAGCTTTTTCCTTCCGAAACCTCGACTCAAGAATTTTAGTTCAGCGTTCTCATGAATTGCATAAGGTCTGTGAACAAATTAAGCTCGGGTCCAAGCAGGCAATGATCGGCTGGAAAGGCCGGGTTTTTGTCTCAAAATATACGGAAATCGGTGATGTTCTCACCCGCACGGATGCTTATCGTCCGGTTGTTATAAGCGGCTCGAATCTAAAACCTGGCCAGTACGCAAATGTGGAGATCGTTGCTGCAAAACCTGGATATTTCCTTGGAAAATTGGCTGAAGGTCGACAAGTTTCTGAGACATGAGAATTTAATAGGGAATGCCAGGTACAGGTGTATTTCTGTTGTATCCTGAGATAAGTTCCACAAACTCAAAATTCTTTAGAATTCCAATTCATAATCCAACAGCAGGTGACGCAAAAGGTTAAATCTTCGGTGAATTCCAATTCCATTTTTGTATCGTGGAATGATTACGTAAAATGGAACAAATTCAAAGTTGGAATATAATAGCGGATCACCTGTATACAATATATACCGATACTGAAATAAATTTAAAAAGCGAACTAATTTGGACGAAACAACCTAATTAAACTCAGTTTCTAGTTAAACTCAGTTTCTAATTAAACTCAGTTTCTAATTAAACTCAGTTTCTAATTAAATTCAGTTTCTGATTTAAACCCAGTTTCTAATTGAATTCGGGTCCTAATAACAGAACCTCTGGTTGTTTAACTCCTGACCTTGAGATATTTTCTAAAATTTGAATATTTTATATTTCCTCTGGATCTATTTTTGACACATTCTTTATCTAATGTGCGGTAAATCTAACAATTCCCTTTATACATCGAAATGTATAAATACTTCTACTCATATGTGTGAAAATAGGATTCCAGGACTTTTGAGTATAAATGGTCACAATGGAAACAGGTGGAGTAAAAAGAATGAATATTTGCGTAACAGCCAGTGGTGAAGGTCTCGACTCCGAAGTGGACCCCAGGTTTGGGAGATGCAGCTACTTTGTAATTTATGACCCTGATACCAGAAATGTGGAATCTATATCAAATGCAGCTGCGTTTACTTCTGGAGGTACCGGTATAAAGGCAGCGGAAATTGTTGCAAATGCAGGAGTCGATGCCCTCTTAACAGGAACTATGGGACCCAATGCTTTTTCCATTTTCTCAGAGCTTGGTATCGATGTTCAAGTCGGAATAAAGGGTACAGTGCGGGAAGCTATCAGGCAGTATGAGGCTGGAGAACTTCAGTCAATCCGCAGTCCCAATACCACTCCTGGTTCTGGCATGAGAAAAGGAAATGGAATGGGAAACGGAATGAAAGGAAGTGGTATGGGAAGGGGAATTGGTAGAGGCAAGTAATCCTGAGTCTTGATAAAATTAGTAAAACAAACTTTCTGAGAAAGACACATTCCTCCATGTGTGAAAAACGGCATTATTCTCCTTTGTTTGCGAAAAACGTCGTTATCCCCCTTAATTTATCAAAAACGGTATTATTCTTCTTTGTTTGCTAAAAACGGTATTATTCCCCTTAATTTGTGAAAAACGGTATTATTCTTATTAATTTGTGAAAAACGGTATTATTCCCCTTAATTTGTGAAAAACGATATTACTCCTCTTAATTTATGAAAAACGGTATTATTTCCCTTAATTTGTGAAAAACGGTATTATTTCCCTTAATTTGTGAAAACTTAAATATTGTGTAATCTCAAGAATATATGTCAATGCAATCAAAAAAACATTACTATTTGATAAAATGATAGAAAGTGAAGGTGATTATATGAAAGTAAGTATTCCTACAAAAGATGAAAATGGTATGGAAGGTGTTGTTGAACCACACTTCGGAAAAGCTCCAACCTACACTATAATAGACACAGAGACCAATCAAGTCACTGTAATTCCTAACACCAGTGAGCATATGGGAGGCACCGGACTACCTCCAGAGTACCTTCATGAAAATGGAGTGGATATAATGCTCTGTGGTGGACTCGGGTTCAAAGCTGTCAACATGTTCGAATCCTATGGAATAAAGGTTTTTGTGGGGGCTGGCGGCACTGTAAGGGATACGTTTGAGGCCTGGAAAGCAGGAAAGCTCCAGAACGCAACTGCTGAGAATTCCTGCTCAGAACATGGACACGACGATCATCACCAGTGCTGAAATCACGAGCAGTACTGCTAGAATAATAGTACTGCTAGAATAATAGTACTGCTAGAATAATAGTACTGCTAGAATAATAGTACTGCCAGAGAGTGTCAGAAAGGTTTCAATTTTCTAAAAATTCAATTTTCTAAGTTGTGATATGAATCAATGACTCATTTAAAACGGATCTTCAAATGAATGCACAAGAAAACTTGGAACTAGGGGTTAAAACATCAAGGAACGCAACCCTGGCGCTTGCATTCCTTGCTTTCCTTAAAGGAGCTGTGGGTATTTATTCCGGAAGCACAGTCTTGTTTGCGGATGCTGTCCACACTGGTCTGGATATTTTTGCCTCTCTAGCAGTCTGGATTGGGCTCAAGATAAGCCTTAAAAGCAGTAAGCATTTTCCTTATGGGTACTACAAAGCAGAGAATATCATAGCTCTCTTTGTTTCTCTATTAATCCTGCTTTCTGGCGTTGAACTGTTAAGGGAAGGTTTTACAGGCTCAAATACCACTTCCCATATTGAATTTCAGGGACTTGCCCTTGCAACGGCTGTTTTTTCAGTACTTACAATCTATGGCCTTTCTGTATACAAGCGAAATGTAGGGACAAAGATCAACTCTCAGTCCTTGATAGCTGACGCGGTGCATTCTTATACGGACGTCTTTTCTTCGATGATAGTGGTTGTGGCTGTTCTTGGCTCTATGCTGGGGGTCTCGAAACTTGACAGTTTAGGTACTATTGTAATTTCTCTTTTGATCTTCAAAATGGGAATCGAAAGTGCCAGGGATGCAGTGCTTACCCTGATGGATGCCTGGCTTGATGAGGATGAAAGTGAGAGAATTAAAAAAGACATACTCAATATCCCGGGCTTGATAGAACTTGAGGACCTGAAACTCCGAAAATCCGGACTTGTGGTTTTCGGGGAAGTTACGGTTGAAGTTGAGGGTGAAACCGACTTAAAAAGGGTGGAGCTGCTTTCAGAGGAAATCAAAACGGTTGTTAAAAAAGAAGTAGAAAATCTGGAGCATATTGTTGTTAATGTAAAGCCTGTACAAAGGATAAATTTTAGGCTAGCTCTTCCCGTTTTTGATAATAATGGGTTTCAAGCAAAGCTGTCAGAACACCTTGGGAAAGCTCCTTATTTTCTCTTTGTAGAGATAAAAGAGGGCAAGGTTGGAGATTATCAAATTATCGAAAACCGATCTTTTAATTCTGAGAAAAAAGGAGGCATGAAAGCCGTAGACCTGATTATTCAGGAAAAAGCAAACGTCCTTGCGGTAAGAAATGTTGGTGAGGGTCCATATTATATGCTCCGAGATAATTTTATAAAAATTCTGCAAATTCCCGACGGGGTAAATACTGCTAGAGAAGTCATCGACAGGTTCCAGAACCTCAAAGAAATCACAGTTCCTGCGAAATAACATGTAAAATCATAGTTCCTGAAAAATAACATGTAAAATTATAGTTCCTGAAAAATAACATGTAAAATCATAGTTCCTGAAAAATAACATGTAAAATCATAGTTCCTGAAAAATAACATGTAAAATCACAGCTCCTGAAAAATAACATGTAAAATCACAGCTCCTGAAAAATAATATGTAAAATCACAGTTCCTGCGAAATAACATGGAGATCGGATATGAAAATTGCAATTGCAAGTGGAAAAGGGGGGACCGGGAAAACCACGGTTTCTTTAAATCTTGCTCTTTCTCTTTCAGATGTACAGCTTTTTGACTGCGATGTAGAAGAACCTAACTGTAATCTTTTCCTTGGCTTTGACCTTGAAAAAGTAGAAGATGTAATTTGTCCGGTGCCTGTAATCGATCAGGAAAAGTGCAATATTTGCAGGCAGTGTTCGGACTTTTGCCGTTATAACGCCCTGGCAGCCATTTCTACCAGAGTTTTGTTTTTCCCTTCTCTCTGCCACGGATGTGGGGGATGTGCTGTCCTTTGCCCGGAAAAAGCAATCCAGGAATCTCAGAGGTCCCTTGGATTAATTGAAAAAGCAAAAGGAAGAAGTTCACCTGAGTTTTACAGGGGGCTTTTAAATATAGGGGAAACGATGACATCGGCTGTTATCAAAGCGCTCAAGAAACATATCGATGACCGGAAAACTGCAATTCTAGATGCCCCGCCCGGAACTTCCTGCCCTGTTATTGCTTCTATTGGTGATGTGGATTATTGTGTGCTTGTGACTGAATCAACACCTTTTGGTTTCCATGACCTCAAGCTTGCCGTAGGTGTTGTAAGAGCGCTTAAAATTCCCTTTGGAATTGTCATTAACCGCTGGGGGTTAGGAGACTCAAGGGTTGAAGAATACTGTAAAGCCGAAGGAATTCCGGTCCTTCTCAAGATCCCAAACGATCTCAGAATTGCAGAACTCTATTCTCGCGGCATTCCCTTTGTTCAAGAAATGCCGGGATGGAAAGAACAGTTTCTTGGTATGTTTGAAGCAATAAAACTCCAGCTTGCAGGTGTAGAGGAAGCGAGAACATGAAGCAGCTTACTGTAATCAGCGGAAAAGGTGGGACTGGAAAGACAACCCTTACGGCAGCTTTTACTTCGCTTGCAAAAAATGCTGTCATTGCCGATTGCGATGTGGATGCAGCTGATATGCATCTGATCTTGAAACCCGATATTCTGGAAAAAGAAGACTATTACAGCCTTGAGGTTGCCAGAATTGACCCGGAACTCTGTATAAAATGCGGAAAATGCAGAGAATTTTGCAGGTATGAGGCGGTAAATGAAAGTTTTGAAGTTGACCCTTATGAATGCGAGGGATGTGCTGCCTGCACCATTGTTTGTCCCAACGGAGCAGTTTCCATGGAAAAAAGGGTTTCAGGCCAGTCTTTTTCTTCCGAAACCCGTTTTGGGCCTATGGCTCATGCACGGCTTGGCATCGGAGAAGAGACGAGTGGAAAACTTGTAAGCACTGTTCGGACCAATGCGAAAAAGCTTGCAGAACAATATCATAAAGATTTAATTATAATTGACGGGCCTCCTGGAACAGGCTGTTCCACAATTGCAGCTATTACAGGTACGGACCTGGTTCTGGTGGTAAGTGAGCCAACCGTTTCCGGAATTCATGATCTTAAAAGAGTTCTTGAGCTTACTGCACACTTCATGATCCCCACTGTTATCTGCATAAACAAGTATGATATAAATGAAGAAAATACCCAGATGATTGAAAATTTCTGTGCCGAACAGGAAATTCCGGTAATAGGCAGGCTTCCTTATAATGACATTGTAACGAAGGCAATGCTTCAGGAACAAACCTTAATAGAGTATGCTAAAAGCAGCGCTTGTTTAAACGAAAATGAGTTTGCGGATCAGGTCTGCCAAATCTGGGCCCGAGTAGAAAATATACTGATGGGCATTCAGGATAAACAGAAAGGAATTAAAACCCTCAAAATGAAGAATTTGTAATTTTTGTAATTTTTTATAATTCTAATTATTACAATCTTTAATAATTGTGGCAAATCCTGTCTATTTTATGGAAGATGCTTGTCAAATAAAAGTACACATTTTTTACTTTTTCAACAGATCTTTACTTTTCAACATGGTATTTACTTTTTCAATTGATCTTTACTTTTTCAATTGATCTTTACTTTTTCAACATGGTATTTACTTTTTCAATTGATTTTTACTTTTTTAGTTGAACTCTCTCTAATCCTTTTTTTACTACTTTTACTTTAGAACCTCAATATTCTTTTTTATAAACTATACATTTTATATACTATTCTATTTATATTATCTTAAGGCTAATAATCTCAAACTTTAGTTTTGATAACCACAGGTTTTTACCTGTACTTCTTTAATCGAAGTCGATTTCTAATTACAAGGGGGTTTAGTGCTGAAAGATATTGCTGTTGGAACCTGTGTACACCTGTTATCCCGGATAGATGACAAAGCTCTTGACGAGTTCTGGAAAGAAATCTCTGCAGGCAAATCTCCGATAGTCGATTCTCAGGGCAATCTGGGTTATTCCTTGTTGAGCGAGGATGGCATTTTATTTATCAGAAATGATTTTGCAGCTACGAGTTATGAGCAGTTTGAGCTGGTTTTTGGGGACCTTTTCCTGCCAGACACGGTTCAGGAACTCCTTCTTAAAGATAAAGTATTGCTTCTTATGGTGTGCAGGAAAGGCACGCAGGACTTATTACTCTCCAAACTTCGCACTGATGTCAAGTTCATGCTTGACCTGCCACGTGGAGAATACTTCTTTTTCGTATTTCTTCTGGACGCGGGCGCTGAATCCTTTTTAAACTCTACAGTCCACGCTATAGGTTTTCCATCCAGAATGCATTTGAACAGCCCGGAGCTTGAGACCTTTTATCTCAAACACCCTGTTGATATCTGGGAATTCGTAGACCCTTCTCCTATAGATATTAAACGCGGAGGACCCTTCTACATCAATATGATTATGGTAAACATTGAACAGATCCCGGGCTGTTCCTTGCTCTTTTCCGAACTTTTGCAGGAAGATGAATCCACACCTCCTCTTTGAAATCTACTCTCTTAAATGAGCTCTGCATCTAAAGCTCTATTTTCTCTCTACTTCAGGTGCAGATTGAGGACTTTAGGTCAAGTGTAATTAGTATAATTAGTATAGTTTTTCAGATTCCAAGAGTTCAAAAATAGTAAAATTAAAATGAAAATCTATTATCCATGATATCCGATAAGAAACTCAATTTTTCACATTCATTATTTGCTGAACTGCAAGGATATCAAATAATGTAATTACTCCAGCCACGAAGAAGATTATTGAAGGTACTGTGCTATAAATAATCGAACCTCCTGTAGCTAATGAATATAAAAAATAAAGCGCGTATAATGGACTTATAATTAAAATAACCCATGTAATGTATGTGAACGCATCCTTACTCATCTTTTCGCTATTGATCTCTGGTTTTTTATTTGTTTTCGTATTTTCGCTATTGATCTCTGGTTTTTTATTTGTTTTCATTTTTTCGCTATTGACATCTGGTTTTTTATTTGTTTTTATCTTTTCGCTATTGGCATCTGGTTTTTTATTTGTTTTCATATTTTTATGCTCCGAGTATCATTATTCATCAAATTTTCTCTTAATATTAATTAATAATGTACAACATATATAATAATTTGAGCCTGGGGTGGTTTTTTCAAGAAAAGTTCCAGATAAGAGAGTTTAGGTGCAAAGTCTCTTGAATGAAAAAATAGTTATAATTGCGGTTTCCAGTAATTTACAATGCAGCCCTTTACCAGATACGAAGAAATAGAACCTTACATCACAAAAGACGGTTCAATTATCCGCGAACTTATGCATCCTTCAGTCCACGGCAATTCAAACCAGAGCCTTGCCGAAGCTACCGTACCAGCCGGCGGAAAAACCCTTCTTCACAAACACCACCTGACCGAAGATCCCGGATATAACAAAGCTCTTGACAAGTTATGGGAAGAAACGTCGGTTGGAAAATCTCCAATGATCAATTTTCAGGGCCTAACTTATTCCTTATTGATCTAGAATGATACTTTATACCCTTAATCATTCTCTATGGATAATACTATTTTCAATTCAAGACCCATTGGTTTTTATGAGGACATTATGAGAATATCAACACAAAACAACGAAGAACCACACTCATTTGTCATAAACGATTTTACTTCTCATAATTATGAGCAGTTTGAGCTGGTTTTTGGGATCTTTTCCTGCCAGACACGATTCAGAACTCCTTCTTAAAGATAAAGTGCTGCTTTTTATGGTGTGCGTGAAAGGCATGCAGGACTTTTTACTATCCGAACTGCGTACTGATATTATTCACATAATGAGATATTTATAAATCATAGAGTCTGTGAGTTAATAGTAAGGTTGCACTATCACCAATATTGCACTAACTAAGAGAATGATTTCAATGTTATCTTTAAAATTCATTAAATAGTAATGTTTTACTTTCTATGGACTTTTAAGATTTTCTAAAATCCAATTTGTCGCCCAAAATAAAAATATAAAAATCAAGATCCTTGTGCCTAACTTATTGAAAAATTATAAATTCATGGCATTTATCTCAAAATTGTACTTTTTCTTCAAATATTTTAAGTACAAGGCAACTATTTTTCCTTCTCAAACTAACATTTTATGAACAGTCCCAGGTGACTTTTTTATATTTATAAAAACAGTTAAATACAGTTATGATATTTTATAATATAAAATAATAAAAATCCAAAAAGTAACTTAAACGAAAAGCTAGCCAGAAACCTTGTTGATCCCCTTCCACAAGATTCAAACAAGGTCTCTCAACGCACAAATTAAATGAAGTCTATTGTGTACACATTATGTTTATGTATACAATGATTACGTCGTATACAACGTATACATTTCATATTGTACTACAATACTACTTAAAGATTGCTACAAAGGCATCTAAATGGCATCTTAAAGGCGTATATTAGGTGACAAATGGTAGTTTTTAGGTACAAGTGTACAGATAACACTTCATGAGGTTTGGACGACTTATGTGAAATAATCATTAAATAAAGGCAAACATGATTATAAACTTACTTATAAATATAAGTGTCCAAAACCTGACACTTTCCGATATTAACATGCTCTCATTTCTTGAGACTTGTTTAGAACTTGCCTTAGTAATGCTATCATGTCATTATAAACTGCATGAGAAACGATAATTCAGAGATCTTCCAAGATCTCTTATTTTTGTTCTTACAATATAATAATTTAAATCTAATTTCGGTTTCTTATTAGTGCTGTGTCCATATAAAGTCAGTCTTTTGTTTAATTTTTCTAGTTTTTTTGTGAACGAAAAGATAATTATAATTGCGGTTTCCAGTAATTCACAATGCAGATCTTTACCAGATACGAAGAAATAGAACCTTACATCACAAAAGACAGTTCAATTATCCGCGAACTCATGCATCCTTCTGTCCACGGAAACTCAAACCAGAGCCTTGCCGAAGCTACCGTGCCAGCTGGCGGAAAAACTCTTCTTCACAAACACCACCTTACCGAAGAAATATATCACATTACCGAAGGCAGTGGGATAATGATTCTTGGATCTGAAGAATTCGAGGTCAAAAAAGGAGATACTGTTTGCATTTCACCCGGTACTCCGCACAGAATTCAAAACACAGGAAATACGCTGCTGAAAATTCTCTGCTGCTGTGCGCCGAGTTATTCTCATGAGGATACGGAATTGGTGGAACAATAATGAAATCTAAGGTCCCGTCCCGGAATAAACTATGCAGATTTCCAATTGAATGTTTTGATTTTCACTATCAAGATAGCCAGTCAAAGTTACAATAAATTCTAAGTTGCATAGGTGATTTCGTTACGGGCACTAAATCTATAGTCAATGTATGAAACTCATGTTTTTTATCTAATTTTTTCTAAATAATTCTGCTTCTACTATTTTTGTCAATTTAAGCTCTTGTATCCCTAAAAATTAAATATGTAAGCCATATGTATACACAAGTTATTCCACAAAAGAGCAAGAATGTAAAGTTCATTAAGTCACTAGGAACAATAATCGCAAAAATACCTCCAAAGTAAGAGATAATAATTAAACCGATAAATCTCTCATATCTTTGAGTAGGGATTTTACGTTCTTTAATATTGTAAACATTCAAACTAGATCGAAGTTCTATTAGTGCATCATAAAATTTGTTTATTTTATCTCCTTTTAAAGAATCAGCTATGTTTAAATATAGTAATGATTCGTTTTCTTTGTGCCATTCTAAGTATCTGTTAACTTGCGTTGACAGCTCATTTTCTATTTCACGTCTTTGGTTTAAATAATAATGAGTTGTCGAAAAAATAACTGTACCTCCTATTGCGAGAGAAAAGAATAGAGTAGAAAGTGAAAGCTGTATATCACTAGTTGATTCTAATATTTGATATGAATTAATGGAAGAACTCAGCGTATTGAATAATTGGAATGTTATATTTTTATCTACTAGGGTTGTTAAAACTAAAAGATACAAGTTTAATAGTATCAGAAATATTGTCAATGTGGTGAAAGTTATATATATATTTTCTATAGTTATAGAAAATATTATTTGCACTATATTCCTTAATTTTATAGACACTTTCCCTAATAATTTGCGTGCAAAATAATAACCGATCA
Source organism: Methanosarcina barkeri MS (assembly GCF_000970025.1). Classification (GTDB taxonomy): domain Archaea; phylum Halobacteriota; class Methanosarcinia; order Methanosarcinales; family Methanosarcinaceae; genus Methanosarcina; species Methanosarcina barkeri. The sequence goes on along the minus strand of NZ_CP009528.1, from coordinate 3,345,612 downwards.
ACAAGACTGATATAATTATACTTAACGAGAAAAATACTATATAAACTTGTATATCTTTCGATACATACTTTACAGCTATGTATATTAATGCTGGTATGGCTACTATTAACAAAATATTATACCAGTACCACACATTTTTATTTTTAAAATAAAAATTATTTATTATAATTTGTTCGTCATTTTTATTTCCTAAATCATCGTGAAGATTCTCCAACATTTTAATTTTGGAAGTTTCTGTTACTTTTGAATTAGAAAGTTCTTCATTTATTTGGAAAAACGATTTTTTGTATTGTATAGCCTTAAATATAAAAACTGAAGTTGTTGTAGAAATTAGTAGTATTATAAGTATGGATAAGTCCACAAAGTTTATCATATATAACATATTGTTATTTTTTAGAATATATATCTTATACCACAAAAAAGGCTTATGTTTTTACATGATATTTTCGACTACATCTATACGAAATTCTCAAGCAGAATTTTTGAATTAAATTGAAATGAACCTGCAATTGGCATAAGCCTTTTTAATCTACAAGTGATTTGTAAAAAATCAAAATTTGAATTAATATAATCAGTCCAACTGGGGTGAACAGAAAAAAAATGTCTGTTTAAAAAACTGAATATGAGTGACTGGTTTATTTTGAAAAAAATCATTAGCGTTTTTGTGCTTAAAAGTTATTTTTATTATTTTCATCTTCTATACATCCCTAATTTGACAGATTCTGCTATCAATACAGTATTTTATTACACAAAACACGTTGTATCGACACAGTACATTTTGGTAAAATAAAAAATGTCAAAAAATCATAAGATGCGGGATAAAACTTTGAATAGTATGAAGAAAGCAGAAGCATGAAGCCCGTTCAGACATTATACAATATACGCTTCTGTTAAATTTGGGATACATAGTTTTTTTATTCATTTCTCTACTTTGGAAACGCCGCTCTCCTGCGTCGAGCGTGACAAAGACGACCAAATATGGCGAATATGGTTTCACGGGTTAATTTTGTACTTATTTTTATTTCTCTGGTTCAAATGAAATTGTTTTATACTCTTCGTTAATCCTTTGAGCACCCATTTGTATTCAGTTGTTATTATTCCAACGTGATAGAAATAACGTCTGCCATCATTCTTTACCGGTTATTTTGGCGTTTTGAGAGCCATAATATTGCAAAAGCATTAAAACTCAATCAAAAGCCGGGTTGGACATTTTATCCTGAAAACACCAATCATGCATCAGTAGACGATTTCCGCATTAGGAGTTGTTATTAAATACCCACTCAAAATAACAAAGAGCCTATTATTCTGAATTTATTTTCTTTAATCTTTTTATATAATTATTTTATTATTTAATCACATTATATTAATATTTTGACAAGATAGCAAATTGCTACTAAACGTGAGTATAAAAACACTAGAATTTTAATTAAAAGAAAAATATAAAGATTGGAGTTGGTGGTATGGAACCAATAACTAGGGAAGAACTAGAGAAAATAAAAAAGGATGCAAAAGCAGCCGGAAAAGATGTCTCAGATATCGAGAAACTCCTGGAGCAAAAAGAGATGCCAAAACCTCCCATGGGAGAAGTAAAAGTAACAGGCGTCACTCGAGATGTCTGGATGAGAATGGAAGAAAAAAGTGAGAAGACTAAAGTAAAGGGCAAACGTGTGATTATGTCAACAGGCCCGGCCAGGGAGGAGGATTTTGAATGATCAATCTCGTAGACGAGGCGGGTGCACTTTCAACAGAGGAGTTCCACGAACTGAAGAATTTCGTTGTTGATGAGTGTCTTTGCACTCAAGTAGAAACACCGTGGCTTGAATACGTCAAGATAAGGGCGGATGGAGATACGGGCTACAAGGGCTATTGGACTGCTCAATGGGACGAAGTTGGGCTTGACAAGAGAAATGTAAAAGCAGTGATAATTCTCAATGCCACATATCTGAAGACTCTAGAAGATATGAAGAAAACGTTAGCACATGAGTTTGGGCATCATTGGACCTTGGGCTATATGATCGAAAACTTTGAGCAGGATATATGGAAAGAAAGGATGCCACTAGATTATTACCGGATGAGAGGACTAGATCTGGATAATTTTGCTCCAGATTATTCAAAAGACTGGTATCATTGTGACAAAGAAGTCCTTGCAGAGGATTACAAGTATTTTTATTCTCCATTCGATGGAGAGCATCGTATGAAAAATTTGGTAGGTAATCCTTCAGAAGAAATTAAAGCTAAAATAGTCGACTTAGGCTTGGGAGCAAGGAGAAGCTGGGAAGAGTTAGTTAGATGTAGATTTAGTAAGTCAAAATGAAAAAGCCGATCTCAAAATAGATATACGCTATATATTATAAATTTAGCAATATATATCTGCATATATATACAGATACATAAAATCGATGATGTTCTATTGAAATCATGGAGCATCACCATCACCTTTCCTTCATAGAAATCACATACAGAAAAACCTCGTAAAGAGTTACGGAAACTAATGAATGAAATTTTGTATATTGTTACAACAGGTTATATTTAGTAAGATTTTCCCCGCCAATTTGATTTTTTTTCTGCTTTTTCTTTTTTCCGTTGTTACTTCCTTATTTCCGTTTTTCTAGTTCAAATAAATTCTTTATTTTCTTCATTCAGCTTTGCTACGCCTTTCTGATTCATTCCCAATCTAAAAACAGCTCAGTTTTTAAGATTTCCTCCATTTCAATGCTTTCCAGGATCTCAAAAGCGAGATTTGCCGTAAAATCGTCTTCCGAGTCAAGTAAAGCCTGCAAACGTGGCCTGTCCTCTTCAGTACATATCTTTTTGAGGGTTCCGGCTACTTCGGCTTTTACGAAGCGGTTACAATCATAAAGGCTGTTGATAAGGGGTCCGACGGCCTTTTCAGGTTTTATCCTGCCGAGGGCTTTTGCAGCAGCCAACCGCGTAAAATCATCCGTATCCGTAAGGGCGGCAATAAGGTGATCAATTGCGTTTTCGGCTTTAATCTGGCCGAGAGCTTCGGCTGCTCCTGATCTTCCTTTATTTTTCTGGTCCATCAGTGCATCAATAAGAGGTTCTATAGCTTGGCTGGATTTTATTTTTCCAAGGGCTTTTGCAGCTTCTTCTTTTACAAAGCCATCAGTATCAAAAACCAGAACATCTATCAAGGGCTGGAGGACTTCTTTTGATTTGATCTGGCCGAGGGTGTAGGCAGCAAACCGGCGCACGGTTGCGTCTCTGGACTTGAGGGCACTGACCAGCGGAGGGATAGCTTTTTCACAATCAAAAAGGTTCAGGGACCCGGCTGCAAGCCTCCTGACTTCATCGTCCTCGTTATCAAGGGCACTGATCAGGGATTCAAACGCTCTTTCGCTCCTGCTTTCAGATAGGCTTTGCAGGGCTTTTGCTGTTTCTTTTCGCACAAGTTTATCTTCGTCTTTCAGGGCGTTATCAATGAAATCAAATATTTGGTTTGATATGCAATCAGGAATCCCATAGGGATTTATCTGGCCAAGGGCTCTTACTGCTCCCTGTCTTGTGAAAGGGTCCTGAGACTTAAAAATCCTGATAAGGGGGTCAAGGACTTTTTCGCACTCCAGTTGTCCTAGTGCATTTGCAGCTTCCTTCCTGACAAAGCGGTTTTCATCTCCGAGGGCAAAAAGCAGCGGAGCAATGGCTTTTCTGACTTTCATCATTCCCAGAGCCTTTGCGGCTTCCAGTCGGACTAAATGGCTGTTGTCCTGGAGTTTATTTATCAGGGTTTTAGCAGCTTTCTCAGACTTTATTTCTCCAAGGGATTCTACGGCTGTCTTTCTTACAAACTCGTCCTCATCCGAGAGTGCAAAAACAAGGGGGTCAAGTGTTTCTTCGGACCCTACTCCCCCGAGGGCTTTTGCAGCTTCTCTTCGGACGAAACGGCTTTTATCCCCAAGCATATTGACGAATGTGCCGGAAGTTTTGTCTGATTTGATTTCTCCAAGCGCTTTTGTAGCGATCCAGCGCACAAATTCATCATTATCTTCAAGGGCATCTACAAACGGTTCAACAGCCCTTTCCGATCCCATCCGGCCCAGGGCTTCGGCAGCTCCCAGCCGGACAAGTTTGTCTTCTTCCTGAAATGCTTTTATTAGAGCTTCTGCTGCTTGTCTGGAGTTTATCCTTCCAAGAGCTCCTACAGCTCCAATCCGGACAAAATCGTCTTTAGCCCCAAGTGCGGAAATAAGGACTTCCAGCGCTTTTTCAGATCCAATCTGCATTAGCGCATTTGCAGCTTCCAGCCGGACAGCCCGATTATGATCTTTAAATGTGTCCCTGAGCAGTTCTATTGCTCTTTCGGACCCTATTAAGCCAAGAGACTTTACGGCTTCTATCCGCACAGAATAATCTGCATCCCCAACTGCAGTCTCAAGCGGAATAAGTGCCATCTCGGACCTGGTTTCCCCAAGCACTTTCGCAGTTTCTCTTTTTACCCTGATATCTTTATCCTTAAGTGCTCCAGTATTGGCCCTGATCCCACAGGTTCCTAGCCTTCCAAGGCTCTGAACAGCCTTTACTTTTTCTATAGTATACCTGCTGTCAAGTTTCCTGGCAAGCAAAGCACATAGTTTTTCTTTTGTTTCCGGGCTGGCTCTCACAGCGCACTTTGAAGCCAGATATAAGTTTCCGCTTGAGCTCATTGAATTTACAAGTTCTTCTTCTGATTCGAGCAAATCCGAGGTGAGCATTATCACATTCTCCCATCTCGGATTCCTTAATGATTTTGAAATGTCCATCCCGTTTTCAAAGTAAGTTTTCAGCTTTAAAGCCGCAAAATATTCCTGAAAAGTTCGATCTATTCCGAACCTTACTTCGGACCTCTTTCTTATCAGGAGTCCGAGCTCTAAGCAGGTCTGAAGGAGTTTCCCTGCCCTTACTCTACCAGACTTGCTGTGCTCTATAATCTTTCCAGATTTTCTGCATTCTGTAATCCTTCCAGATTTTCTGCACTCTGCAATCCTTCCAGACCTGCTGGATTCCATATATGCTTCTGCCACTTCAAGGGCATAGCTATACTTACATGAAATCTTATTCCTGCACTGGAGTTTGAAGGCCAGGTTCATAAGGACATTTTCAATATCTGTTCTTTCGGTATTCGGCTCCTGATAATCTACTTTCCCAGTATTTAGCCCCTGAAAGCCTGTTCTTTCGGCACTGGGTTCTTGAGAATCTGTTTTTCCATCAGGTTCTCTCTCCAAATTTGTATTCTCAAAGCTTACTCTTAGAGGCAGCTGGGTCTGGGATCTAAAAAACTCCTCTCTTATCCTGTAATCTTTAAAAAGTTCCAAAATGAGTGCCTGATAGATTTCTGCCCTGTTGGAGGGAATAGAGTCAAAAAGAGTAAAGTGCTGGATGTCTTCCGTTTTTTCTCTTGTCCCCATATGCGCAGTTGAAAGTTTGAGCCAGAGATAAAGCATCAGAGGATTCTGAAGAATCGACTGTGACTGAGTCTCACCCAGGCTCCTGACCTTTAAAAGCTTTGCCTGTCTTTTATTTGTGACGTTCTTTTCTATGAACAGCCTGATATTTTCATCGGTCAATTTTTCAAGTTCGGAAAGTGCAAATGTGCTTTTTAAGCTATCAGAAGGTTCGGGTCTTGAGGCAATAACATATCTACAGGCTTCATACTCGGAAATAAAGTCGGAGATCTCATCAAAAGGAGAGAAATTCTCTGAAGGCATAAGCAGGTCAAGCCCGTCCAGTAACAGCAGTAATTTTCCTTCTCCTTCTAGCAGTTTCTTAAAATCCGTCTCAGAAATACCTTTTTTTGTTACCTGTATTTTTAAATAATTATAAAAAGAGCCTTTAACATAGGAATCAAGTGCTATATATATTGGAACAGATCCCTCTTTTTTCAGTAGGCGTTCCCTAGCATAGACATTACTCAGCCACTTAAGGGTGCTTGTCTTTCCCGAACCTGCTTCCCCGTAAATTATCAGGTGCCTTTCTTTTTCCACAATTTGTGATATCTTGAAGTCGTAGGCAAGGGAAACCTTTTCTTCGAAAAGCCTGCGCGTGATTGGTAGTATTTCTCTGGCAGATAATTCTACGTAGTTACAGACTTTATCCCTATCTTCCAGTATTACGTTTTTCAGGTATGTTCCCAGGTTCCCTTTTGAGCTGCTTTCAGTTATGGACTCAGGCATGTGTCCCCCACAATCTATAAATGGTGTTTCCTTTCCAGATTCTATTCCTTTTGTCAGGGGACCTTTTTTAGGTTTACTGCTTTCAGTATATATCTTCAATACGCATCTTGAGTATATATCTTCAATACGCATCTTGAGTATATATCTTCAATACACATCTTCAGTGTATCTTCAATACGCATCTTCAGTATGTATCTTCAATACACATCTTCAGTGTATCTTCAATACGCATCTTCAGTATGTATCTTCGGTGTGTACCCGAACTTTTTCCACGACTTTCTTGTTATATGCATTTACGATGTCGCTTCGGGTAATAAGACCTAGGAGTTTGGTCTTGTCCTCTCTGTCCACAACTGGAAGCCTGCCTATTTGTTTTGAAGCGAAGCGTTTGAGGACCGCGTCAAGGGTTTCATCAGGGTAGGCAACTTCCAGACGCCGGGTGGCTATATCCTTCACTTTTTTGTCAACGTCTCCTGACTTTACTTTGCTCCGTAGGTCTGAAAGGGTTACTATACCTGAAAGTTTGCCTTTGGAATCAAGGACTGGAAAGCCTACGTGGCGGCTTACCTGCATTAGGGCCGTCAGTGTCTCAACACTCTTCTCCTCAGAAACTGTCTGGACATACGTGATCATGGCATCTTTTACAAGCATGGAGCTCATAATGTCCACTTCTCTGCCTTTTCGGATTTTAAACCCTCTCCTGCGTAGGCCCTCCGTGAAAATGGACTCCGGATAAAGGGCATTTGACATCACATTGCTGAGGACGCAGGCAAACATGAGAGGAAGAATCATATTATAATCCCTTGTAATCTCAAATAGGATCAGGATGGCTGTAAGGGGGGCCCTGGCAGTTCCGGCAAAGACCGCACCCATCCCAACCATAGCATATGCCCCTTGCTCGGCTACAATCCCCGGGAAAAACAAGTTTGCGATTGTCCAGAAAGCTCCTCCCAGCATTGCACCTGTAAAAAGGGAAGGAACAATCGTTCCTCCTGAGCCTCCAGAGCCTAGACTCAGGGAAAAAGCGAGGATCTTTAAAAAGAGCAGGATTAGCAGGAGCTTGAAAGTAAGCTGGTTGTTGAGTGCGTCTGTTATTACATCATATCCCATTCCGAGAACTCTGGGGTAAAAAAGGCCTATTGCACCTACTGCGAGCCCTCCCAGGGCAGGTTTGAATACAGGATGGAGAGGAATTTCCGAAAAAATATCTTTTGTGTGGTAAAGCGTCCTGATAAGTAGTGTAGAGATAAACCCTGCAAGAAGCCCGAGCACAAGGTAGAGCCCGAGTTCTTTGTAGGGACTTACCATTTCGTAGGAAGGGATTTCTATAGGTTTAACCCCGAAAAGTGTGCTTGAGACAAGGGTTGCAAAGACCGAGGAGATAACTATCGGAATAAAGGTCCTGGTTTCAAGTTCCCCGTAAATCACTTCTACTACAAAGACGACTCCCGCAAGAGGGGCATTAAATGCAGCCGCAATTCCGCCAGCAGCTCCGCAACCTAGAAGTATCTGAAGCTGCCTTTCAGGGCTCTTCAGGATTTTCCCGAGAAAAGCCCCAGTCCCGGCTCCTGCAAGGATTCCAGGTGCTTCCTTTCCCAGCGCACCTCCTGAACTGATTGTGATTATTGAAGTAAAAATCTCCAGAAAAACATCCTTGAGATTAAGCCTTGCTCCACGGAGGGTTACGGTTTCTATAAGTCCGTCAACGCCGTACTTCTTTTTCATCAGAAAATGGGAGATTATTCCTACCAGCAACCCTCCAAGGGCTGGCACGAATAACACATAATAGTTTGGGAACTCGTGTAACGGGGACCCTTGCTGCATACCCAGAAAAGTATTGCTGTACTGGAGAGTCTGGTCATAAACTCCTATCACGAACCCTGTAAGGAGCCCGATTATAATAGCAATTGAATTGACCTTGGTAGTTTCGGTATCAAACCGGGTAATATACTCGGTGATCTTGGGATGTTTTTTTACATTGTGAAATGCCGATATGTGCTCTGGACTAACTTCCAAAAACTCGTACCTCTTAAATCCTTTTATCTCTTCCTTTTTCTTGAACAAAAAGGTAAGTTTCAGGTTATTCTACCTGAATATTTTTCACTCGAAGGATTTCAAGCATTTATTTAAATGTATCATAATATTATATTATACAATGTATGCCCAGAGTACAGCCTGCAAAAATCGAAGATTCTTTTCCTCGATTTTTTTGCTATCTTCATCCTTCTTTATCTTCGTTATCTTCATCCTTCTCTATTTACAGCTTTTCATTTGATTCTTATCTTTTGTTATTCTGAATAAGTTCCAGAACCTCATAGAGTTTTTTTGCAGTTTCGGAAACGGTCTGCATACCGATGGAGTCTTCTTCTACCGGGTTCCAGGCTATTCCGCCGAAATGAGAATTATCGCCAACTACAATCATACCGTGAATATGCATCCAGTCATGGATTGATTGAATGGTTTTTTCCTGACCTCCGTTTCTTGAGCCTCCAACTGAGAGAGCGGCTCCAACTTTGTTTTTAAGTGCAAGGTTATTGCGGCGAAGCAGGACACTTCTATCAAAAAGAGCTTTAAGTTGGGCAGGATAATTCCCCATATATACCGGCGATGCAACAATTATGCCGTCTGCTGATCTCATTTTTTCATAAACTTCTTCCATATCGTCTTCAATTACACATGAGTCATTCTCCACACAAGCTCCGCATACTTTACAGGGTGCAATCTCCATGTTTGAAATAAAAACGGTATCGGTTTCAAAACCTCTTTCTTTTGCTATTTCGAGAGCAGTTAAAATCATTTTTTCACAATTCTTTCCCTTTCGTGGACTGCCTGAAATTCCCAGTATCTTCATTTAGATCATTCCGAAATTCTTTTATATTATTTATCACGTATAATCAGTAATAATTGTTTTAAGTATACCATCTGCCACAAATATCACAGATCGTTATGTAATTCAAGGAAAAAAGTTCGTATATAAGTTTTTGTTGGCGGTCTTAATTATATATTTATTATTTTTATATATATCTCTATTCATTTTACGTATGTTTATATATTAAGACCCAGCTAACTTAGACTACTCTAATTATATAGGAGGTTGGTTGATTGGTAACATTTTTAGAAAAGATCAGTGAAAGAGCAAAGAAACTTAACAAAACAATTGCTTTACCTGAAACTGACGATATAAGAACTCTTCAGGCAGCTGCCAAGGCTATCGAAAGAGGTGTTGCAAATATCGTTCTTATTGGTGATGAAGCAAAGATTAAGGAGCTCGCAGGAGATCTTGACCTCTCAAAAGCAAAAATTGTAAATCCTGAGACTTACGAGAAAAAGGATGAATACATTCAAGCTTTCTACGAGCTGAGAAAGCATAAGGGTATTACACTCGAAAGTGCAGCCGAAGTTATGAAGGATTACGTTTACTTCGCCGTTATGGCGGCTAAACTCGATGAAGTAGACGGTGTAGTTTCAGGTGCTGTTCACTCTTCCTCTGATACACTTAGACCTGCTGTCCAGATTGTTAAAACTGCCCCTGGTGCAGCTCTCGCATCTGCTTTTTTCATCATTGCCGTACCGGACTGTGAATATGGGTCAGACGGGACATTCCTCTTTGCTGACTCGGGTATGGTCGAAATGCCCAGTGTGGAAGACGTTGCAAACATTGCTGTCATTTCTGCAAAAACATTTGAACTACTGGTTCAGGATGATCCATATGTTGCAATGCTTTCTTATTCCACCAAGGGAAGCGCACACAGCAAACTGACCGAGGCAACAATTGCTTCCACAAAGCTTGCACAGGAACTCGCTCCAGATATTCCAATTGATGGTGAACTCCAGGTAGATGCAGCAATTGTTCCAAAAGTTGCAGCTTCAAAGGCTCCAGGAAGCCCTGTTGCAGGTAAGGCTAATGTCTTTATTTTCCCTGACCTTAACGCTGGAAACATAGCATACAAGATTGCCCAGAGGCTCGCCAAGGCCGAAGCTTATGGCCCTATTACTCAGGGACTTGCCAAGCCAATTAATGACCTGTCCAGAGGCTGCAGCGACGAAGACATTGTCGGTGCTATTGCAATTACATGCGTTCAGGCCGCGGCACAGGACAAATAATCTCAAACGTTTCTATATTTACAAACATTTTAGAAAGCTTTTTATTGACTTTCATATATAAAATACCTTATTGTATATATAAAACGGAAATTAAAAGCAATCTATGAATTGGGGTTTAAATATGAAGGTATTGGTAATAAACGCAGGAAGCTCATCCCTGAAATATCAGTTGATTGATATGATCAATGAGTCCCCTCTTGCAGTCGGTCTTTGCGAAAGGGTGGGAATCGATAACTCGATCATTACTCAGAAGAGGTTTGATGGCAAGAAGCTGGAAAAGCAGGTTGACCTGCCAACCCACAGAGTAGCCCTTGAAGAAGTTGTCAAGGCTCTTACCGACCCGGAATTTGGTGTCATCACAGATATGGGTGAAATCAACGCGGTCGGACACAGGGTTGTGCACGGTGGCGAGAAGTTCACAACATCTGCTTTGTTTGATGCAGGTGTCGAGGAAGCTATTAGAGATTGCTTCGATCTGGCTCCTCTCCACAACCCTCCAAACATGATGGGAATCACAGCCTGTGCAGAGATCATGCCTGGAACGCCCATGGTTATTGTTTTTGATACTGCATTCCATCAAACCATGCCTGCGTATGCCTACATGTATGCTTTGCCATATGACCTCTACGAAAAGTATGGAGTCCGAAAATACGGGTTCCACGGGACTTCCCACAAGTATGTCGCTGGAAGAGCCGCTCTTATGCTTGGAAAGCCTATAGAAGATACCAAGATTATCACCTGTCACCTTGGAAATGGTTCAAGTATTGCAGCAGTGAAAGGTGGAAAATCTATTGATACCAGCATGGGCTTTACCCCGCTTGAAGGGGTTGCAATGGGTACCAGATGTGGTTCCATTGACCCGGCAGTCGTTCCATTCATTATGGATAAAGAAGGACTGTCAAGTAGAGAGATTGATACTCTCATGAATAAGAAGTCAGGCGTACTTGGAGTTTCCGGGATAAGCAACGACTTCAGAGACCTTGACGAGGCGGCCTCTCACGGAAACGAGAGAGCTGAGCTTGCCCTTGAGATCTTCGCATATAGTGTTAAGAGGGTTATTGGTGAGTATCTAGCTGTGCTCAATGGTGCAGATGCGATTGTCTTTACCGCAGGTATCGGAGAAAACAGCGCAAGCATCAGAAAGAGAATCCTTGCTGGTCTTGACGGCCTCGGCATAAAAATCGATGAGGAAAAGAACAAGATCAGAGGCCAGGAAATTGACATCAGTACCCCTGATTCAAGTGTAAGGGTTTTTGTCATTCCAACCAATGAAGAACTTGCCATTGCAAGGGAAACAAAGGAAATTGTTGAGACCGAAGCTAAACTACGTAGCTCGGTACCTGTTTGATTGTAAAGGAGAAGTCTCCTTTACCTTTTCTATTTTTAACTTTTAGTATGCTCGTAAAAGCTTAAACTGCATTTTTGCTGTTATGAGTTTTGCTGAAACCTGCTTTACTATTATGAGTTTTGCTGTTACGAGTTTTACTGTTACGAGTTTTGCTGTTACGAGTTTTGCTGTTACGAGTTTTGCTGTTACGAGTTTTGCTGTTACGAGTTTTACTGTTACGAATTTTGCTGTTACGAGTTTCTATTAAGATATTTGCTGTTAATAGTTTGATGTTATGAATTCAATTTCTACCATTTTTGTTTTTCTGCTTTTTTCTGCTTTTTGAAAAATAACTTTTAGTCTTCGAGAATTGGAGTTTCTATTGTCAAAAAATGAATACCCTTAAAGAATAACTGTTCTTAAGCTATCATATTATTATGAAGCAGGTGGATATTATCCCTCGCGCACCCATACCAGATAGGGTATTGGCAGCCAAGGGTTTTTGAAGCTGCCAGAGCAAAGAACCGGCACATACTGGGCCTTGAAGCTGTTTGTATTCTGAAAGCTTATGGCATTCCTGTAGTAAAGACCAAGTTTGCAAAAACTGCAGAAGAAGCTATAATCGCAGCAGAAGAGATAGGTTATCCTCTTGTAATGAAGGTCGTTTCTCCACAGATATCTCATAAATACGATATTGGAGGAATCAAACTCTCCCTTCAAAATGCTGCTGAGGTAAAAGCTGCTTATCAGGACATGATGGACGGTATCAAAAAGAAACTGCCGGATGCATACCTTGAAGGCGTACAGCTTCAGCCCATGCTCTCGGGTGGCAAAGAGGTAATTCTTGGGATGGTTCATGATCCCACATTTGGGCCTATGCTGATGTTCGGGCTTGGTGGAACTTATGTAGAAATTCTCAAAGATATCCAGTTTGCGATAGCTCCTGTTGACGAAAGAGAAGCCAGAGAAATGATTGCAGGAATCAAAACCTATCCATTACTTGCTGGAGTCCGGTGGGAAAAACCTTCTGATATTGACGCGCTTGTATACACAATTCTCAGGGTTTCGAGGCTTGTTTGCGATTTTCCGGAGATAGAAGAATTCGAGATAAACCCCATGATGGTTTTTGAAAAGGGAAAAGGCGTACTTGCTGTGGATTTGAGGTTGATACTGAAGAGGGACATGTGATTTTTTTGCTTCAAGCACAATCGTTGATCCTCAACCGTTGTGCCTGTTGATCATGCCGACCAGTTCGTTGCTTGGTTTTTCGGTCAAGCCTTTTTTGAAAATGATTGTGATCACGCCGACCATTTAGTTGCTTGGTTTTTCGGTCAAGCCTTTTTTTAAAAGGGTTGTGCCACAACCGTTGAGCCTGTTGATCACGCCGATAGGGTTGGGAATAAGTTCCTCAAATTCAAACATTGCCAGGGTTTTCGGTCAAGCCTTTTTTTAAAAGTCTTGCGGTCAAGTAGTTTTTTTAAAAGTCTTGCAGTCCATTTTTCAAGTTTTTTCCAAAAATTTAGGAAAAGCTGTTTTCGTCATCAGTTGGCAGTGGTTGCAAAATTCTGAGACGTTTCAGGTCTGGTCATACTCAAATTATAACATTTGTTTCTTACATACTAGGAGTAATAAATGAGGTGGTGAGACGACCCAGGAACGGAAAAGACTCATGCTGGCTGTGGGTATCCTGCTTATTTCGAGCACTGTAGCTATTAATCTCCTACTTGAGGATTCACCAGTGGTAATCCAGCTTGAAGGAGATACGTTCAAGGTTGTGGATATCCCGTACGTGTATACTGTAAAAGAGGCGTATATTCTCCTTTTTTCCGGGTTTTTTGGAGGTCTGGCGCTGGCTCAGGTTTTGCGGTCCATGGGGGTTCAAGGCTCTGAGCTTTCGATAACCGGAAAGGAAGCACAGGTAGTTGCTCTCAATGTTATCACAGAGAAAGATCCAGAGAAGATTTTTGAGGTTTCGCATGAAAATGACCCTGTTGAGGAAACCCTGCCCAGGGATAACATCGACCCCACAGATGTCCTTTTGCGAGCCCTTGAAGGAGATGAAAGGAAAGCCATTGAACTGATTGTAGCAAAAGGAGGAAGAATTCTCCAGAATGAACTCGTAAATTCTCTCGACTTTTCCAAGGCCAAAGTTTCTCGAGTTCTCATGAACCTGGAAAGGAGAGGCATAATAACAAAGAAAAAGTACGGGCTTACAAATTGCATTTCGATAGCTGATGAGCTTAAGGATAACGTCGGGATGAGGGGTGAAATGAAATGAAGAAAAGTGCTCTTATTTCGATTTCAGTTGTTTTACTGGTCCTGATTCTGGGAGGGTCATGGTACTATGGAAATGGGGCCGATGTAAAAATAGTTGATATGCATGCTTCTCCTTTTGGGGCCGGTGACCCTGGAAAGCTGAACATAACGCTTCAAAATAACGGTTTAAAGTCCGTGGATGTGTGGCTTGAGATTGAAAATGCTTTTGTGGACGAAAATGGGACGAGCTACTCAACATCAAGGCTGATAATTTCCGATAATTCTACAAATCCATGGGATGAAGGATCAGTTTCTCTTCAGAAGCCGATAAAACTTGTTCATGGAAATAACTCGGTCAGTGTATGGCTTGGATATAAGCTTCCAGGGGAATACCCTGTAAAGGTTAGGGTTGTTCAGAATGGCAGACTTCTGGATGAAGACACTTATCTTGTAAATATCCCGCTTCCCGAACTACACTTGAAACTGGAGGATGAAATGGAGCACATAAACACTTCTGATGTTTACAGGGTTTATGGCTATCTCCTAAATTACGGGCTGAGCTCTGCAGACAAAGTGAGTACTAACTTAACAGTAACAAACGAAAGAACAGGAAAAATTGTGTTTACGTCTTCCGAGTTTTATTCCGTGGGAGGACAGGATAAAAGTGCCCTCAGAGCCTGGCCGGGTTATCCATATGCAATTGTGGAAATTGCGCACGGTAAACCCTCAGGAGATTTATATAAGCCTATCCCGAATGTGATTGTCGGGGAAAACGGGGATCGCTTCCTGCTGAATGTAACATCTCGATGGCAGGATCAGGTAACATCTGCCGAATTGCATATTCCGGCTCAGGAAGAGGCAGGTGAAGCATATGATAAAAAGATATGAGCTTTTCAGTTTCAAGAGCGCAAAACTTTTGGTTCTTATGTTTTTGCTTTTCGGAATCTGTGCTGGCTGTTTTGAGAAGGATCCGGTAGAGGCCCGGGTGAATACACTAATTCAGGGTCTCGGAGATGAGGACGAAAGAGTCAGTTCGGGTTCAGCTAATGAACTTTGGGCGATCGGGGAACCTGCAGTAGACCCTCTTATAAAAGCTTTAAAAGACGATAATCCACAGGTTCGAAGCCTTGCTGCTCAGGATCTTGGAATAATAGGTGACAAAAAGGCTACAAATTCGCTAATAACAGCTCTGAAGGACCCGGTTCCGGAAGTTCGTATGAATGCAGCTTTTTCACTTGGCGAACTTCAAGCCACTGAAGCTGTTGAGCCCCTTATTGAGCTTTTGAAGGACGAAAACGGAGAGGTCGTTCGCTATACGGTAATTGCACTTGGAATGTTGAAAGATCCCAGGGCTACTGAACCTCTTTGTGAGGTTCTGAAACGCGATGATGCTAGTATAAGCTATGATGGCAATTCGAATATACGCTCTGAGGCTGTATTTGCTCTTGGAGATACTGGAGATCCGCGGGCAGTTGATACCCTCCTGGATCTATTAGCTGATAAAGAAGTTGGGAGTTCTGCAGCTTCCAGTCTTGGTCGTATTAAAGGGGAATATGTGTTCGGAAAACTCATTAAACTGCTGGGCAGCAAAAATCCTACAACCCGGACTAACGCCGTAGCTGTATATGAGAATATTCAGGACCCTGCTGCTGTTCCTATTCTGGTTCGGATGCTGAATGACCAGGTTCCAGAAGTGCGCATAGGAGCTGCTTACGCTTTGGGTCATTTTAATGAGTCTGAGGAAATTGCCCAGACCGAGCAGCCCCTAATTCATTCTCTTGAAGATAGCAACGTCAAGGTACAGGCAGCTGCTGCTGGTTCTCTTGGACGTATTGAGAGCAAAAAAGCGATACCACTCCTTGCAGAGCTCATTCAGTCTAATAATTCTTCTCTCTGCGAGACTGCTATCTATTCCCTGGCGAGATATAAAAATCCTGAGGCTGCAGACGCTCTTATTGCCGCTCTTGGAAATGAAAACTGGCATATAAGAATGGAAATTGTTTATTCTCTTAGGGAAGTCGGGGACACCCGGGCGGTCGATCCTCTTATTCCCTTGCTTGGGGACGAAAATTTGGGAGTAAGAAAAAGTGCGGCAACATCTCTTGGATCACTTGGCGATAGGAAGGCTGTTGAGCCTATCATTAAGGCCCTTGAGACCGAAAGAGAGTCGGATGTCAGAATCTCGGAAGTTCAAGCTCTTGGGATACTGGGAGGACCAGAAGCCATCAACTGTTTGAGCCGGATCGGCACCGATAAAGACGAGTATAAATACGTAAGGAATTCTGCAGAGAAAGGATTGATGATACTTAAGGGAGGTGGAACAGTGAATGCCTCCTCTTTTTATTAATAATATATTTGGATTGTGAAAATATGGAATGAATGGAATAAGTTTTGAAGTGGAATCGTTAGGAATATGGAGGAAACAATAAAATGAAGAAACATACAGCAGTTTTACTGGTTACTCTCACTCTCTTACTTGCAGTATCAGCAGACACTGCAAATGCAGCAGACAATACAAGCAGTATAACCAATGTTTATGATGTAGCCGGCGCCGATTATAAAAGCGAGAGTTGGTCTAACGAACAATATCCGGTAATCGATTTATTTGGAGATAAATATGTTCCGCTGTTTACCACTAATGGAAGTATTGGGAATATACATGTTAACAAACTTGCCAAGTTGATTCTTGACAATAATGAGACTTACACCCTCAAAGACGGTGAAAAACTCGATCTCAGCAATGGATACGCTCTTGAAGCCAAACAGATTAATATTAACAATGAGGAACTATGGTTTGAGTTCAGTAAGGATGGAAAATATATTACTGACCAAATAGTCTCAGCCAGTAATGAAGGCAATAGGACATGGACTGTTACCCTTGACAATGTTCAGGGTGAAAATAACATCGTTGTCATGAAAGTTCATATTAAGAATATATTTGTGGGTGCGGAAACCAGAGTCGTTTGGATCGACGGCATCTGGTTGACTGACTATACAAATGCCACGACTCTCAAGGTAGGAGATAAAATAGGAGAATTCACTCTTGAGAAAATCGTCAGCGGAGTAAATACTTCTAGCATGGGAAGTCTTGTTTTTGAAAATACTACGGGATCTTCATTAGTTTGTAATGTTGTCGGTACCAATTATAAATGCGACGGCTGGTCTAATGTAGCAGTAGACACTGCAAACACAGCAGACACTGCAAGTACAGAAGACATAGCAAATACAGCAGATATTGCAAGTACAGAAGACATAGCAAATACAGCAGACAATGTAAGCAATATAACCGATGTTTGTAATGTTGTTAGTACCAGTTATAAATGGGTATCTAATGAACAGTATCCAGTAATCGACTTATTTGGCGATAAATATGTTCCGCTGTTTACCACTAATGGAAGTATCTGGGATGCACATGTTAACAAGCTTTCCAAGTTGATTCTTGACAGTAATGAACGTCACGTTCTCAAAGACGGTGAAAAACTCGATCTCGGTCAGGGCTACGCTCTCGAAGCCAAGCAGATAAGTATACCCAATAAGCAAGCATGGCTCGAGTTCACAAAGGACGGAAAATATATTGATGATCGAATAGTTACAATCGATAATGACAAGAATACAACATGGAATGTTACTCTTGACAATAATATTCCGGGCGAAAATGATGTTATTGTCATGAGAGTTCATATTGGCAACGTAGGCGGATTTGTAGAAAATAATATCCTTCAATATAGTGATGTCGTGATTGACGGAATCTGGCTCACTGACTATTTAAATGTCAGAACCCTTAAAATCGGAGATAAAATAGGAGAATTTACACTTGAAGAAATAATCAGCGGAGAGAATATCTCTAACCAGGGGAGCCTTGTTTTTAAAAATGCTACAGGATCTTCTATAAGTTGTAATGTTGTTGGTACTAATTATAAATGTGACAGCTGGTCTAATCAGTACCCATCAATCAATCTATTTGGAGATAAGTATATCCCGTTGCTTGCCAGTTACGGCTCAGCATGGGAGCCTCATAATAACCCAATCTGGCAATGTCATGTTGATAAGCTTGCTAAACTCGTTCTTGATAGCGATAAGAAACATCTCCTGAAGACCGGTGAAAAACTCGATCTCGGCCAGGGCTACAGTCTCCAGATCAAGCAAATCGACGTTGATGGAGATAGGGCTTTGATTGAATTCGATAAAGATGGAAAATATGTAGATGACGATATCATTTTAACTGAGCCCAATGAGCATTATTGGACTTGTTTACGTGACGATATTCAAGGCGAAGACAATATTCCTGTCCTGAAAGTCTATGTTAGCAAAGTCTATCAGGACGGGAAAGACAGTATTGTTCAGATTGACGGGATCTGGCTAATTGATTATGCAAATGCCAGAACTCTTAAAATCGGGGATGAAATCGGGGAATCCACGCTTGAAAAAATAGTTAGCGGGACAAACTCATCTAACCTGGGAAGTCTTGCTTTCAAGAAAACTCAAGCTGCTGATTCTTCTTCACTTATCTCCAAAGAGGAAACGGGTGTATCCACTAACAAGAATACAGGCCTATCCACTCCATGGCATTTGGACTTCTTGAATTTTATCACAAGCAAATTTCAATGAAGAATAACTCAGTTCTACAAAAGCATCAAATGCCACGTTCTAATGAAAAATCCACAGACAATTTCCAGCTTTGTAGAAATCCTCTTTAAATAGACAGAAACGGATCGCCTTAAATTATCGAAAATTCAGTCCATATCTCAGTCACAGGTATATTAAGACTGCTCCATGAAAATTTCTACAGAGCCCAATTTCTTTACTTCATGTTTTTATTGGTCTAGCAATAAAATTTGGGTCTTGTCGAAAGACATTATATTGTTTTCCTAGTTTTTGATCGATAACGGTCAACGATTAGTGGAAACTATGCTAGATTTTGAAGATCCAATAAACTACTAAAAAACTGAGTATAGTTAATTCACCCTGGACGAATTAAAGTCCAGAGGACGGCTTAATGACCTGCAAGTAGCAGGAACAAGGAGGAACAGTAAAATGAAAAAATATAAAGTAATTGCACTGGTTGCTCTTACTCTATTAATTTCAATAACACTAAACACCGGAGGTGCAACAGACAATAATTGCAGTAAAGATACTATTTGTAATGTTGTCAGCACCCATTATAAATGCAGTAGTTGGTCTAACGAACAATATCCAGTAATTGATTTATTTGGGGAGAAAAATGTTCCATTGCTTGCTAACCACTGTAATATCTGGAATGCACATATTAACAAGCTTACCAGGTTGATTCTTGACAGTAACGAAACTTATACCCTCAAAGAGGGCGAAAAGCTCGACCTTGGTCAGGGATATGCTCTTGAAGTCAAGCAGATTGACATTGATGGAATGAAGGTTTGGCTTGAATTTACCAGGAATGGGAAATATATTGCTGATCAAATTGTCTCGGTTAATACTGATAGCAACAAGACATGGACTGTTGCCCTTGACAATATTCAGGGTGAAAACAATATTGTTGTCATGAAAATTTATGTCAATCAGCTATTTGCGGGGGCAGTAGACAATATCGTTCAGATTGAAGGTATCTGGCTAATTGACTATGCAAATGCCAGAACTCTTAACATTGGAGATGAAATCGGAGGATTCACACTTCAGCAAATCATCAATGGAACAAATTCGTCTAATCTGGGAAGCCTTATTTTCAAAAATGCTACGAAATCTCCTGTAAGTTGTAATGTTGTCAGTACCAGCTATAAATGCAGTAGTTGGTCTAATGAACGATACCCAGTAATTGATTTGTTTGGGGAGACGAATGTTCCCTTGCTAGCCAATAATGATTCAATCTGGCAATCACATGTTGACAAGCTTGCCAGATTAATGGTTGATAGTAATGAGACTTACACTCTCAAAAACGGCGAAAAATTTGACTTTGGAAATGGTTACGCTCTCAAAGTCAGACAGATCGATATTGATAGTGAGAAAGTCTGGCTAGAATTCACTAAAGACGGACAACACATAGCAGATCAAAATCTCTCCGTTAATACTAGTGATGAAAACAAGACATGGACTGTTACTCTTGACAACGTTCAGGGTGAAAATAATATTGTTGTCATGAAAGTCCACGTCAAACAGTTATTCGTAGGTGTGGAAAACTGCATCGTTTTTATCGACGGGATCTGGCTGATTGATTATGCAAATGCCAGAACTCTTAACATTGGAGATGAAATCGGAGGACTCACACTTCAGCAAATCATCAATGGAACAAATTCGTCTAACCTTGGAAGCCTTATTTTCAAAAATGCTACGGAATCTCCTGTAAACTGTAATGTTGTCAGTACCAGTTATGAGTGTAATAGCTGGTCTAATGAGCAATACCCCTTAATCAATTTGCTTGGAGATAAGAATGTTCCACTGTTTGTCGATTGCGATCCAATCTGGAAATGTCATGTTGACAAGCTTGCTAGGCTCGTTCTTGACAGCGGTGACAAATTCACCCTGAAGGCCGGCAGTAAACTTGGTCTCGGCCAGGACTACAGTATCAAGGCCAAGCAGGTTGACGTTGCCGGTAAGAAGGTTTGGCTTGAATTCTATAAAAATGGAAAATATGTAGATGATACTATCCTTTCAACTGGTGAGAATTGGACTTGCTACCTTGACAAAATTCAAGGTGAAGACAATGTTCCTGTCCTGAAAGTCCATGTTAGTAACGTCTATCAAAGTGGAAACAACAGTGTTGTCCAGATTGACGGGATCTGGCTGATTGACTATTCAAATGTCAGAACCCTCAAAATTGGGGATAAAATCGGAGGATTCACACTTGAAAAAATCGTTAGTGGAGTAAATAAATCTAACCTAGGAAGCCTTGTTTTCAGAAAAATCTCAAATAGCTAACTACCTGCACCACCCACCCTAAAAACAAACATTACCCACCTTAAAAAACAAACATTACCCACCCTAAAAACAAACATTACCCACCCTAAAAACAAACATTACCCATCTTAAAAAACAAACATTACCCACCTTAAAAAACAAACATTACCCACCTTAAAGACGAATTAATGTATTGATTCCAGAACTAGTCCATCATTGAAAAAATTCATTGTTAATGAATAAATTTAAAATTTCAAGTCCGTGAAGGTGTTTTGGAATCGATACACTGAAAAACATCATAAAGAGTTACATCCTGAGTTCCCAAGTTTCAAGATCTCAATCGAATTTCATAAGTCTAATAGTCAGATGATTTGATTCTAAAGTTAGAGCCTGAAGTTTATTTGCTTAAAAATTAGCATAATTCGATATCATGAGAAGTTTATGCGTTTATAAAAGTGGAACTCAGGTTATAGCAGAAGAAGATATGTATATTCATTAAACTGCAGAAATTAATTGTTAATGTTAAGTCACATCACTATCGTTAGACAAACGCTGAGCGGGGAAAATGATGAAAAGTAAAGTTATATCAATGATACCGATTTCCACTTTTTCGTTTTCATCCTCATCTATTGAAATATCTAATAAAGCACGCAGGGGATGTAACATCTTAAAAGCTTTTGAAATAGCGGCACTTACGGTTTTAACACTGGTGAGTGTCGCAGGTGCATCACCATTCGCATATATTGCAAACTTAGAGAGTAACAGTGTTTCTGTAATTGACACTGCTACAGATACTGTTACAGCTACGGTGAATGTGGGAATCGAGCCCTCAGGAGCTGCAGTCAGTCCGGACGGAACAAGAGTATATGTGACAAACTGTATGAGCAACAGTGTCTCTGTAATTGACGCAGTCAAAAATCAGGTAATAGACACAGTATACGTAGGAAGCTATCCCTGGGGGGTTGCAGTCAGTCCAGATGGAACAAAGGTGTATGTTGCGAACACTGCAAGCAACACTATCTCTGTAATTGACACGGCAACAAACAATGTTACAGCCACAGTAAAAGTAGGAAACTTGCCTTACAAAATTGCAGTGTCTCCGGACGGAAAAAAGGTATATGCTGTGACCTCCGGCATTCCTCCTGACTACCAGGGTAATGTTTCTGTAATTGACACAGCAACAAACAATGTTACAGCGACAGTAAATGTGGAAAAAAATCCACATGGAATTGCAGTCAGTCCGGATGGAACAAAGGTGTATGTTGTTAACTCCAATAGTTATCCTTACTACAAAGGTACTGTTTCTGTAATTGACACGGCAACAAATAATGTTAAAGCCACAGTAAATGTGGGAAACTTGCCACATGAAATTGCAGTCAGTCCTAATGGAACGAGAGCATACGTAGCGATAGATATACCTGGTGGATATTCAGGTAAAGGTAATATTGATGCAACTTCACATACAGGTGCTGTTGATGTTATTGACACAACCAAAAACGAGGTTATAGCCAGAGTAAGTGTAGGAAATTACCCTTACGAAGTTGCAGTCACCCCAGATGGAAATGAGGTTTATGTAGTGAACTATGGGAGCAACACTACTTCTATAATTGACACAGCCACAAACAAAGTTAATACTACGGTGCCCGTAGGAAGATCCCCTACTGCTGTGGGGATTGGTCCGGTAATAAAATCCAGTTCTACTATTGGATTAAATGGTACTTCTTTCTTAAACCCTGTATATCAAACCGAAAACCAGACAAATGATACCAGGATGACAGCAAATGGAGGAACAGCGGATAAGCAGAAAAGAGAATCTGTCCCTACTCAAGCATCAATTCCTTTTCTAAACTCTATTTGGGTACTTGTAGCAGTATTAGGGGCAGTTGCATTTGTTAAAAAGAAGAATTAATGACGCGATTATGTTGATACATCTTGATTTAACCCAGCAATTCTAAGCAAGGAGGATTTGACTTTTCTCTCTTGCTTTTCAATCATTCTTAAATTAAACTTAAAAAATATTTTTATACTTATAAAATCGGGTCATTTGCTATATCGTGCTTCCAACTTTCGGAAATTGAACCAAAACTTTTTAGAAAATTTTTCTAGCTGAAAGCCTGCTTAGAGGAATCTTTCGACATGATTCGAGTATAAATGGAAGTGATTGATACATTTGAAAATTTATTCCATTAATTTTCAGAAGAAATGCATAATCAGACAACATCAAGTAATTTTTGTAACAAAGTTATTTATAAATAAACAAGCTTGGATGGGATTCTAAATGTTAAAAAGTATATTAATTACGATGTTATTATTACTTTCTACAGGTATAGCATTCACAAGCCCGGTATCAGAAGATCAAAATTCTAATGTTACACAGCTTAACAATACACAGTTTAACAATACACAGCTTAACAATACACAGCTTAACAATACACAGCTTAACAATACACAGCTTAAAGTTATGCAGTTTGAAGAAATTCTTCCTAAAGAAGAAGGATTCTCAGTAAGTTATGCATCATGGAGCCCTGATGGACAATACCTGCTGATAACCTCTTCCAAATCGATTTCTCTTTCACATAGTATTCACAGGCACTATCTCTTAGACACGAAATCCCGTACATTGGGTGAAATCGATTATGGAGTAAAAGAGTTTAACAGTTATTCCATACCCGGGGCAGAGTGGTCTCCATCTGGGGACAAGATCTATTTTGGAGTTTCAAAGGTTGAACGAACAAACACTGGCTATTGTTTTGTTATTTGCAATCCCGATGGTACGAATTTAAAATGTATAGGCACCAACTACACGGACCTTTCAAGCATATTAGAAAACATTGGGAATATTGGTTTTCAGAGAAAGCTTAAATGGAGTCCTGATTCCAGTAAAATCACGTTTGAATGGGAAAACCCAGAAAACCATTCTACTAAAGTGTATACTGCAAGCAGAAATGGTACAAATGCCCGTGAACTTTCTTCAGCTACATATCCACAGCCTGTCTGGTATGATTCTGACAAAATCTTCATTACTACAGATGAAGGATCTGTAGATCTTATCAACGAGAGTGGGGATTTAATTCAGACTTTCCAGCCGGAAGATAATGATGAAAAATACTGTGCTTTTTCACTCAGTCCTGACAGGAAAAAAATACTCCTGGTTTCTGGACTGCCAGGAAGCTTCGATTTGCAGACCTATATATCTAACACTGACGGTTCGGAATTGAAAGGAAAAATTTCCTATTACGATGGTACCGAACAACGTATCTTGACAAAAGAATACTGGCAGCCAAACGGTTCATGTCTTCTGGTAAATCAAAATGGTAATCTCTATCTCGTAGAGGGAAACGAAAATAAAAAGTCTCTTTTGTATAAGGGTAATGCCAGCGAACCTCAATGGGTTCCTGATGGAAAGAAAATATTATTCGTTGAAGGTAAAAATAAACTATATTCAATCAATGTCGATGGAACTAACCTGACCTTCATAACCAGTTTCGGACTTACATCCTCTTATTTCTGGGATTTATTCTGTGACCCTCTCGACGAAGCTAAAAAATTTTCGATAAGCCCGTCTGGAGATCTTATAGTGTTCACATCTGCCCTTTACCCTGATACCGGAAAGATAATTGAAAATGAGCCGGGCCCTTCAAAATGTAAGAACATTGCAGCTCCTTTATTTGTTGTCAACTCTGATGGTTCTAACCTTACTCAGATAACGCCTACAATAAAAGGTAGACATGACATCTTAAGAGAGTGGAGTCCCAATGGAGAACGGCTTACTATAAGGTCTATTATATTTTCTTCAGAGAGTGACTGGGAGTATAAAGAAAGTTCTCTTGTAGAATTTAATGCGACGAACTCTTCTTCTATCTGGAAAAATATGCCTGTGAAGGAAATTATAGAGAGTGAAGAGTCCGGCACTGTTGATAATGTCCAGAGCAATAAATCCAGCTCTATAAATACCTCACAGGTTACTGAGAATGAGGAAAAAAGCAAGTAATCTACTTGCTTTTTCTTCTTACATTTTTTGCCTGTACTTGGATGAACTGACAAGAGGTGTCGGTTCCTGGAGTATAGATAAATAGGGATCTTATAACAGATTTGAACCTGTGCAAAAAAATAACTTTTTCCGGTATCACCTATGAGGATTCTCAGGAGATTACTCAGCTTAAATTACTCAGCTTAATCTTCAACAAGTTCGATGGCATCTTCAGGGCAGGCTTCCACACACTGGTTGCACTCGATGCAATTTTCCGGGCGGGCTACAACTGCCTTTTTCACTCTCTCAATTTCCTCTATATCAAAAACGTCTGCGGGGCAAACTTCGTAGCAGGCAAGAGCTCCGGTACACTTTTTATAGTCGATTACTGGGTGCATTTTTTCCCTCCACCGTATTCTTTCCATATTAAAAGTTCAATTTGCAGCGCGAATACTAATATCAATAACGATTTTGTTATTTCGCCCTTTTACTGAATTTCAAGTTTACAATTTCTTTACTGTATTTCAATGTCTACGGTCTCTTTTATTGAATTTCAATGTCTACGGTCTCTTTTATTGAATTTCAAGTTTACAATTTCTTTACTGAATTTCAATGTCTACAGTCTCTGAAGTTTCCCTGTAAGGCACTACGACAAATAGTTTTCCATCGCAATATCTAGCAACTGCTTTTTGAGGAACAACCCCGCAGCAGAATGCATAAGTCCCGGCATATTCGACCCCGGTCTCTTCTCTTTTCGCTCTTACGAAAAAGCCTTCTTCAACCATCTTTAATTCGATATTCTCTTTCTTTACTCCAGGCAGATTGATCTGGATTTCAAGGTTTCCCTTGTCATCAGAACACGAAACTACATCAGGAGACATTTTCACCATAGCCATACTACCCCTCCCAAATTTTTTTTCTCCGGCAAACTACATAAAAAAACTAACTTTGTTCATATCTCGGGGAGTTTAGTGTAAGGCGTTAAGGCATCTGTATTCAGAATCTCATTCTGGAATATAGATGCTTTGACATCAGATATTTGAATATTAGATGTTACGGCACAAAATTTGAATCTTAAATGCTATGATACTGGATATCAGAATCTTAAATTTACGATATTAGATGCCGATTTTTTATTCAAATCCTTGTTTCTAACCGCCGCACAAACCCCATTACTAGAGTAAAAATCTCGATATTTATAATTTGTGAATCGATATATCGATTCACAGATCGTTTCAGACTGTGTTTTTCAGAGTGTTATTCTAATTTTTGAAGGATAAAAAAGACGTAGAAAAGCTTTATTGCAGGATTTTTGAAGTAAATATCTCTTAATTGACAATTTTCGAGCTAGTATGTTTTTTCTACTCTTTTTGCAAGGTTTTGGACGTTAACCGGAATGTTCAGCTCCATAGCTCACGGTTTTTGTCAATGAAAGCACGCTGGACCTCTTTTTTTGAGGAGGTATAAATCAGGGCTGCGGGATGGTAAAGTTTCAGGATTGTTCTTCCTTCGTGTTCCACAGGGACTCCCCATTCGAGTTTTTTTCCGGGGCAAAAGGACTTCTCAGCTGTATTGCCAAGAAGAATTATGATTTTCGGGTTAAGTAGGATTATCTGAGAAAGCAGGAAGGGCTTACAGCACTCTATCTCGTTTGTACTGGGTCTTCGGTTTTCGGGTGGATGGCATTTGACAGTATTTGTTACCATCCAGTCTTCTTCGGAAAGCCCCATGTACTCGATCATTTTATCCAGTTTTTTTCCTGCCCTGCCATAGAAAGGAATCCCGGTTTCATTTTCGCTTTTTCCGGGGGCTTCTCCTATGAAGAAAACTTTCGGATTACATGACCCTTTTCCTATGACTCTTTTGATTGCACTTTTATGGAGGGGGCATCGGGTGCATTTAATTATCTCCTTTGCAACAGTTTCGTATCCGGCTTCCACCATCATTCTTATTCTTTCTTCAAAATCTCTACGGTTATCCTTTTCATATGTCGTCGCCTTCTACCTCCTTTAATATTTTTTTCTGTAATCCAATATATTATTAAATTGTGGCCAGTTTTTAATTCTGGCTTTTATATAAAATTTGTAATCCATTTCATGAGACCTGCACACAAACAAACTTATTTATGGAAAAAATTCCATGACAAACATAACCATTATTCAATAATAAAAAAATTCTCTAAAATTTGCTGTTAAATTTTATTTTCTAATATATATAAAAATCTCATTCACAAAGGTGCGCTGAGGTATGACTTCTAGAGACTTTCTTACAATCGATGATTTTGACACACGCGGAAAGACAATTCTTGTAAGGGTTGACCTAAACTCCCCTATGGATCCACAGGGTAATATTCTGGATGATATGCGGATCCGAAGCCATATTGCCACCTTGAAGGATCTTGAGGATGCAAAAGTTGTTTTGCTTGCACACCAGAGCAGGCCCGGAAAAAAAGACTTTACTACAATGAAGCCTCATGCTAATTTGATGTCCAAATATCTGGGAAAGCAGGTTCTTTATGTAGATGATATCTTCGGAACTTACGCAAAGACCAGAATTGCTTCTATGGAAAACGGAGATGTCATCCTGCTTGAAAATGTAAGGTTCTATTCCGAAGAAAGCATCGAAAGAACTCCAGCAGAACAGGCAAAAACCTATCCGGTTAAAAAACTGGCACCTTTTGTGGATATCTTTCTTAATGACGCTTTTGCTGTATCTCACAGGTCTCAACTTTCCGTAGTCGGATTTACAGAAGTTCTTCCGACCGGAGCCGGAAGGGTCATGGAAAAGGAGCTCACATCTCTGGATCGAGGGATCAAAGGAGGGGAGCGACCAACTATTTTTGTGCTCGGAGGGGCAAAAGTTGATGATTCACTTCATGTGGCTGAAAATGTGCTTTCAAATGGAGGAGCTGACCGGGTACTCCTGACCGGAGTAGTAGCAAATGTGGCACTTGCGGCATCCGGTATAGATATTGGGAAAGTGAATATGGACTTCATCAAATCCCAGGGTTACGAAGACCAGATCGAAAAAGCAAAAGGTATACTTGCGAAATTCAAAGATAAAGTTGGCCTTCCCAGGGACGTGGCTTTAAACGATAATAAGAAGCGGGTCGAATTGCCTGTATCGGAACTTAATTCTAATTCTCTTCCTATAAACGATATCGGGCTTGAGACCATTGTGGACTTTACCAGTGAAATCGCAAGTGCAAAAACTGTTATCTTAAACGGCCCTGCAGGGATTTCCGAAGTTACTGAGTTTGCTCTTGGAACGCACGAGATTATAAAAGCTGCTACTAAGTCCGAGTTTTCAATTATTGGCGGTGGACATATTTCGGCAGAAGTCGAGCATCTCGGGCTTGCACACCGTTTCTCTCACATCAGTACAGGTGGCGGGGCATTAATTGATTATCTCTCAGGAGTAAAGCTGCCTGGTGTAGAGGCTCTGAAGGCTGCAGCTAAGAGATATGAGGAAGCTAAGAAAATCTAATCCTTCTGTTTCCTGCAAGTTCTGACATCTGTGAAAATAAGCTTTCTATTGGGAGTTCCTTTCTTGGAATTCCTTTCTTGGAATTCCTTTCTTTGAGTTTTCTTCTTTGAGTTCTCTTCTTTGAGTTCTCTTCTTTGAGTTCTCTTCTTTGAGTTCCCTTCTAGAAATTTCCTTCTAGAAATTTCCTTCTGCCAGACTTTCTGGCTTTTCTTTTTTAAAACAGTTCTTTTCATCTTCCGGCTTCTTTAAAGTGAAGTTCCGAAAATATACTTTTACCATCTTCGATGAACATAATGTTATACTAGCTTCCACGTAAGTATTATCATACTAATAACTTAGGTAAATGTATAGCTGGTATTTGCAGCTAGTACTGGTAATGCTGGTAATATTTGCAGGTAGTATTGGTAATGGTGGAATATTTATTAAGAGAGTTACAGGCAAAAATTCAATTAAAATTGAGGTGTTGGTTCAAATATGCTTACAGACGTTGAGGGTAGGGCTGCAGTCAAACTTGCAAGGAAATCAATCGAATTGTTCCTCTCGGAAGAAAGGCTTCCGGAATCTCAGGAACTGGATTTTGAGTTTTCGCCGGTTTTCGGAGAGAAAAGGGGGGTTTTTGTCACACTTACTGAAAGCGGACTTCTGAGGGGCTGTATAGGACATCCGTTCCCTGATTCGAAACTTGAGGACGCAATTATGGATTCTGCAATTTCTGCGGCAACTCGGGACCCACGTTTTCCTCCGGTGAGAGAAGATGAGCTTGATAAGATAGTTGTTGAGGTAACAATTCTTACCCAGCCTGAAAAGATTAATGCTCCTGCAGAAGAGCTTCCTGAGCACATAGAAATCGGAAAGCATGGACTTATTGTAAAGCAGGGCTACTGTCAGGGACTTTTGCTTCCTCAGGTCGCCCCTGAGTATAATATGGATTCTATCGAGTTTCTGAGCCATACCTGCCTGAAAGCCGGCCTTTTGCCTGACGCTTGGCTCAAAGGAGCCGAAGTCTCCTGTTTTGAAGGGCAGATTTTCAAGGAAAAAGAACCATGTGGCGAGGTCATTGGGGAATAATCCTTCAGGTGAATGAGGACTCTTGCGGCTTTCTTGATTTCTTAAAACGTTTTAGAATAATTCTTACACAGGTTTTCAGAGCTTTATGAGTCCGAAAATAATATGTTCCGAAACTAAAACATGAATAGTGCAATTAAATTTTTTGGGAAAGAATATACAGGAAGCAAATAATTAGAAAATTAGTAAATAGGAAGTAAATAACCAGAAAATTAGTAAATAGGAAGTAAATACTCAGAAAATTAATAAATAGGAAGTAAATACTCAGAAAATTAATAAATAGGAAGTAAATAATCAAACAATTAGTAAATAGGGAGCAAATAATCAGACAATTAATAAATAGGGGGTAAATATAGGGGGTAAATATAGGAGGTAAATATAGGAGGTAAATATAGGAGGTAAATATAGGGGGTAAATATAGGAGGTAAATAAACAATATATCGAATTTCCGTTTTATTGCGGGCAGCCTGCAGGCTTTCAGAGTCTTATTCCTGAGTCTGTCCGCATGTGATTTATAGAGATTGAGAGTTTTAGGCTGAAATCAAGTTGAAATTCAACTTATTCGGATTGTGGTAGATTGTGGTATCGGTATTGTGATACGTTGTTTGAGTATTTTTATCCTGAGTGCTGGTTTATTCAATCTCGATTTTCTTTCCAGTTACAGGTTTTGTTTTCGGTAGAGTGACAGTTAAGACGCCGTTTTTGAGCTGCGCAGTTGCTCCTTCTTCATTTACGCCGTCGGGAAGAGGAATCTCGCGGTAATAGCGCATGAAAGACCGTTCTTTTCTGAGGTAACCTTCTTTTTCAGCTTCTTCTTCATTTCCTTTCCCTGCACTGATTACCAGAACATTATCCTTTAGATTGAGTTCAACATCTTCCCTGTCAACCCCGGGAAGGTCGGTTGTCACAACTACCTTATCGTCTTCTTCCATTACATCAGTTAGTGGAGAGAAGGCTTCGTTTCCGAACCGGCTTTCCAGTGCAGGAAAAGTCCTGAACATATGTTCCATATAGTTCTGCATTCTTCTGATCTCATCAAATGGGTCCCAGCTATACATGTCACGGTCTGTTCTTTTCATTGGAAATTTCATTGCAGATTCCTCGTTACTCAATTCCAGGCTTCCTTGATCGCAAGCTTTCCCAATTTCAGACTTTCCCGATTTCAGGATTGCTTTTCTTTCAGTTTTCCTGGGTTTTATTTTTCTTCACAGTTTTTGATCTGTAAATTAGTCCAACACAGTTATTATCCATCTCTCCGGAGAACAGCCTGGATGGCGGGAAAGAAATAACGGCGGAGGTCCGTTTTTATCTCACCCGTTTTTTACAGGCACGATGATGAGAGTTCAAGACTCTCACATTTCTTTAGGAGGTAGGAACAAGTCTGTTTTTTGAAGGTGTTACATGTTCGCCTTCGGTCTGTTCGCAGATATCTATTATGTAACTGAGGGGTAGGCGCTTACAGTCCTTGTTTAATTGTTCTGTAAGGGTAGTATTGTTCTCAAGTTACTACCCTATAGATAGTAATCTTAGTATTTATAATTTTCGCATATTCCGGTTTTAATAGTTATAAAATCAGGAATATTTCAGGAAAAATTGCAAAATTTTCGGGCAAAAATGATTCTAAAGCAAAACAAAAAATATTCTAAAGCAAAAGTGACTGGAAAATTTCTTAGTTCAATGTATATTGAAATCTAACTAGGTGACAATTTTCACCAGAAAATCTCTATTTTAGCCGTCTTTAATGTGTCTTGTCACGCTCGACGAAGGAGAGCGGTCATTCCGTGAAATTACAAAAAGAATATCATTATAATAATAGTCACAGAAATAGGCACAAAAGAAAAAATGAGATTAAAATCCTTTATTCAAGGAATTCATTGATTCCAGCCGCACGTGACACTAAATTTTTGATTAGCTGCATATCCTCAACTATGAGAATTCTATTAAGATTATTTTGATTTAACTTTGGCTGAACTGAACCGGTTAGGTACTTTGATACATAACTGTGTTAATGAAATAATACAAGAATTTCAAATCGTTTTTTTCGTTATTAGATATTATGTGAGCATGGTTATTTACCCAAAATTTTCCTTTTGCAATAGTTGCTATTTTTTCCTTGTGAGATTTTAGATTTTCAT